>CAYFNC010000005.1:0-143178 GCA_964344345.1 uncultured Hyphomicrobiales bacterium
AAACTTGCCGATTCTCCGGAAAACCAGGCGAAGCCCAAAGGCGCGGATATCTTTTCAGAGGTGATCGACGCGCCGATCGCGGATTGCTCTAGACGCGAACGCTTTTCGAAGCTGTCGTCCAGAACCCAGGACTACATTTCAACCGCGTTCGACCAAAAATGTTGGGACGAGGCGTTGCGCGCCCACGTGGACAGCGGAATCGCCGATCTTCTAAAAACGGCGGACATCGTTCGCGCCGCCAACGGCGACATCGCGGTATTTCTGGTCCCGCCAGGATGGGCCTTCGAGGGGGAGAACCTATTGGGCAAAACCGCGCCGCACTTCAACATGAGCGAAGCGGCGGTCATCACCACCACGGCTCTTTCCGACTACATGGCCCAACGGCTCGCCAAGGCGGAAATCCCGTTCATTTCACTTGAACCCGTCATTCGCGCCATAAAAAAGGCCAAACCCGGGTTGCGCATGTATCTTCCTTTCGACGGACATTGGACGTCGGAGGGCCACGCCGAACTGGGATCCTGGCTTGCAAGCCGCCACTCCGCGAACCACTGAACGTCATATGATCATGGGCGGATCGTTTCCCGCGCAAACCGTTCCCGGGACGCGGGACCAAGAATTCCGGCGGTCGGAGTCCAAGATCGTCGACGCATCCTAAACAATGGGACCCGGCATTTGAAACCATTTGAAAATCTTCGCCGCATGCGTCGCCTCATCGTTGCGTCGAGCACGACTCAGTTGCTCACCATCCCCGTAATGATGCTGTACTTGGCGGCCTTCGAAACCATCGGCGTGGGCCTGATCCTGCCCGCCGTCAGCCTGGCCTTCAAACCGGAGATCATCAACAGCAATGAATACCTTGCGATGGCCAAATCCCTGCTTGGGATTGAAGACGACGGACGGTTCATCATGGCCGTTCTCATCACCCTGATCGTGGTCTACATCGTAAAAAACGCCGTTTACTACGCGACCACCTATTGGACAACGTGGATCATTAACAAAAATATGGCCGCGATTTCCGATCGCATTCACGGACTCTACATCAAGGCGCCGTATTCGTGGCAGTTACGGCGGGATTCGTCGGAATTGATCAACCTCGTTGAAGAGGGCGTTCCTCTTGTTTTTATTCACTACTTTCACTCGACATTGACGCTCGGGGTCGAGCTTCTTGTTTCCTTTAGCATCGTGGCCCTGCTGGTGATCGCGGAGCCGACGGTGACCGTTCTGGCGATTGTCTGCCTGATCCTGCCCGTGGCCGCGCTGCATCGTCTGTCCAAGAAGAAACTTGGGCTGCTCGGCAACCGGAAAATGGAAATCAGCGAGGAAGGCTTCAGGCTGATTCGGGAAAGCCTCAGCGCCTTGAAGGAGAATTCCGTCTTTCGCCGTCAATCGCACCTGATCGAAGAGTACGGCGGCAATCGCAGTCGGGCGGCTCATGTCGGAACCAGCGCCATGATGATAAACATCGTCCCCCGCCAAGTGCTGGAGGTGATGGTCGTCACCGTGGTCCTGTCCATATTGATCTTCGCCGTCGCCAACGACCAGGATCTTTCGGAAACGACGCCGGTCCTGGCCTTGTTCGCCGCCGCCGTGGTCCGCCTGTTGCCGAGCGGCACCCGGATCGCGTTGGCCATGAACCAGCGCCGTTTCGCCAACGCCGCGGTTACGCAATTGTCGAATGAATACATTGCGCTCGAGTCGCTGGCGGAAGAAAGAAAAGACGGCGTCGCGACCGGCCCGGGGGCGGACCGTCAGGAACGCCGTCCGCTACGGAACGGTCTTGAACTGCAAGGCGTCGGTTATCGGTTCGACGGCGCGGAGCGGTTTGCGGTCAAAGACGTAAGCTTGACCATTCCCAGAGGCAACGCCGTCGCGTTTGTCGGTGGATCGGGGGCGGGAAAGACCACGTTGGCCGATCTCGTGCTGGGTTTGTTGGAGCCGACCGAGGGACGGATTCTGGCCGACGGGCGAGAATTGTCCGCCGAGGACCGTCTCCGTTCCCTGAACGTGGGCTATGTGCCGCAACACGTGATATTGTTCAATAGATCCCTGAGGCGCAATATCGCCTTCGCCATTCCCGACGACGAGATCAATGACGAATGGGTGGCCAATGCGGTCGAGATGGCCTATCTCAAGGAATTGGTGGATGAATTGCCCAAAGGGCTCGACACCGTGATCGGGGAATCGGGCACCGCCCTGTCCGGCGGTCAAAGGCAACGCATAGGCATCGCCAGGGCCCTTTACCACAGCCCGGAAATCATCGTTTTCGACGAGGCCACGTCCGCCCTGGACGTCTCGACCGAAAGAGAAATCTCCCGGATCCTAAATGGCCTCAGCGGCGAAAGGACATTGATCATCATCGCGCACAGGCTCAGCACCATCCGTAACTGCGACCGGATTTTTCTCCTCAAGGACGGCCGGTTGATCGGCGAGGGCGATTTCGAAGAGCTTCGTGAAAAAAGCGCGGAATTCAACCGACTCGTCCGCTTGTCCGGATTTTCATGACGATGGCGGTTTCGTAACGTGGTGAAGGTTCTCGTCGTCGGTTACGGCTCCATCGGGCGTCGGCACGCCGAGGCGCTTGGGGCCATGGGGCATGACGTAGCGGTCGCCAGCCGCCGCGCCGACATCGGCCACGCGCCGCGGTTCGGCTCCATCGCCGAGGGGCTGTCGGCCTTTGCGCCGGATTACGCGGTGGTGTGCACTCGCACCGCCGAGCATGGACGCGACCTGGAGGCCCTCGCGGAATTCGACGGTCTGGTGACGACGGAAAAGCCCCTATTCGAACAATCGCGCCCAGCGCCTGAAACCCGGTCCAAGGGAGTTTTCGTCGGCTATCAGCTCCGGTTCCACCCCCTGATCCAGGCGCTCCGCGAAGATTTGCGGGAACGGGAGGCCTTCTCCGCCCATTTCTACGTTGGCAGCCACCTGGCCGACTGGCGGCCCGGGCGGGACTACCGCGAGGTCTATTCCGCGTCGAGGGCGCAAGGCGGCGGCGCGCTCCGCGACCTCAGCCATGAATTGGACCTGGCCGCGTGGCTGTTCGGACGCTGGCGGCGCATGGCGGCGTTGGGGGGACGCGTCGGAAACCTGGAGATGGACAGCGATGACGCGTTCTCGATCCTGATGGAGACCGAGCGCTGCCCGTTGGTCACCGTCCACATGAATTGCCTGGACCGGCCCGCTCGGCGCGAGATCGTGGTTCAGACCGACAAGGGGACCTTGTCCGCCAATCTGATCCATGCGAACGTGGACCGCGACCAGCAGTTCATCGCCATGCACAAAGCGATCCTGGAGGGCGGCGGAGGCGACGCCTGCAGGCTCGACGAGGGCCTGTTCGTCGTAAAAACCATCGAGGCGGCGGAAAAAAGCTCAAGTGAAGGCGTATGGGTGACACGGTGAATATCCTCTGCACCGTGCTCGCGCGCGGCGGCTCCAAAGGCGTTCCGGGCAAGAACCTGCGCGAGATCGCGGGAAAGCCGTTGATCGCCCATACTTTGGATCAAGCGCGGGCGTCGGGCTTGTTCGAGGCTATCGCCGTTAGCTCCGACAGCCGGGAGATCCTGGCCGCCGCCGAACGTTTCGGCGCCGACGTCCTGGTGAAGCGTCCCGACGAACTGGCGACCGACGGCGCGCCCAAGGGACCCGCCACCCGCCATTGCGTGGAGGAGGCGGAAAAGCGAACCGGCCGGCGCTTTGACTGCGTGGTCGATCTCGATTGCACCTCGCCGCTCCGCCTGTCGGAAGACATCGTCGGCGCGGTGGAGCTGTGGCGGACCAGCGGCGGGGCCAACGTGATCACCGGCGCGCCTGCTCGGCGCTCGCCCTATTTCAATCTTGTGGAGCGGGGCCCTGACGGGATCGCCAGACTGTCCAAGTCTCCGGACCGCCCCATCCACCGCCGCCAGGACGCGCCCGAATGCTTCGACATGAACGCGTCCATATACGTCTGGTCCCGCGACGCGTTCATGAAGAACCCGGACGCTCTCCAAGACGACACCCGCATATTCGTCATGCCAGAGGAGCGGTCCATCGATATCGACAGCGAACTGGACCTCGAATTCGTCTCGTATCTGATGCGCAAAAGAAGGGATGAAACATGAGCGCTCTGTTCGACCTGACGGGAAAGACCGCATTGGTCACGGGCGGGGCCGGGATCATTGGAAGCGCCGTTTGCCGAGCGCTGGCCGAGCACGGCGCGAACGTGGCCGTGGTCGACGTCAAGGGCGAGGCCGCCGATGATCTGGCGCGCGCTTTGATCGCCGATCTGGACGCCAAGGCCGTCGGAATCCAAGCCGACGTTTCCGACCCCGGCTCGGTCGCCGCCATGGTGGACAAGGCCTGCGACGCGTTCGGCGCCGTCAACGCGCTCTTCAACAACGCCGCCTACAAGTCCAAGGACCTGAAACGATTCTTCCAGCCGTTCGAGGATTTCTCCCTCGACGTCTGGCGCGAGGTGGCGGCGGTCAACCTGGACGGCGTTTTCCTGGTCGCGCAGGCCGTGGGGCGACGCATGCGCGAGCAAGGCCGTGGCGGCAGCATCATCCAGACCGCGTCAATATACGGCGTGGTCGCGCCGGACCAGAGAATCTACGAGGGATCGGAATACATGGACCTCGCCATCAACACGCCCGCGGTCTACTCGGCGACCAAGGGGGCCGTGGTGGCGTTGACCAAGTATCTCGCGACCTATTGGGCCGACGCGGGCATCCGGGTCAACACCCTAACGCCGGGAGGGGTGGAAAGCGGGCAGAACGATGCGTTCGTGAAAAACTACGCCAGCCGCGTTCCCCTTGGCCGCATGGCGCGGGCGGAGGACATGGCGGGGGCGGCGGTCTACCTCGCCTCCGACGCGTCCGCCTACGTCACCGGACAGAACCTGGTCGTGGACGGAGGCTGGACGGCTTGGTGAGAATCCACAAGGGCCATGTCCTGGGCGTCGCGGCGTTTCTTTCGGCGCCTGTCGCCGTGTTCGCGTCCAAGGCGCTGGCGGTTCTGTTCGTGGCCGCCGCCGTTTTCGCGCTAGGGGTCGAGCGCTGGCGCGCCGGCGCCTTTCCGAGACTAGCGCCGGGATGGGTCCTGATGATGGGCGCGGTGGTTCTGTGGGGCGCGGCGACTTGGGTCTGGGCGAACGACGCCGGACTCGCCATGGGTCAGACCCTGCGCCAGGCGGGGACGTTTCTGGCGGGATTGCTCCTGGTCGCCCTGGCCGCAAGCCAGTCGGACGAGGAGCGGGCTTTCTTCGACGCGGGCTTGGTGGCGGGAGTCGCGCTGGCCGTCGCGATCCTCGCCGTCGAAATCGCGACCGACGCCGTCATCAGCCGGACGGTTCGGCCGCTGTTCACGGTGAAGGCCGCCGAGCTTTATATCGCGGATTTCACCGCCAATCTGTATCGAACCGGGGCGGCGGTCACGGCCCTGATGCTCTGGCCCGCGCTGGCCGCGTTATGGGCGCGCGGGCGGAGGATCGGCGCCATCGTCCTGTTCGGGGCGGCGGCCGCGACGCTGGCCAACAGCCATAGCGGTTCCTCCATCCTGGCCTTGATGGCCGGAACCGGGGCGCTGTTCGCCGCCTTGGCCCTCGGCCGACGCGCGGCGGTCGTTTTTGGCGTGGTCTGCGTCCTGGCGGTCGCCCTGGCTCCGGCGGGCGCGAACATGGTGTCCGACATCCGGGCGTTCGAACGTCGTAATCCCGATCTGCCCTCGTCTCTGTATCCCCGCCTGTTCATATGGAAATCCGCCGCGGGGTTCATCGCCGAAACGCCGGCGCTGGGCCGGGGCCTGAACATGTCCAAGACCCTGTCGTCGCGGAAGGATATGGTCGAATATTCGTATTCCTACAAGGACAAGACCGTGCGCAAGTTGGAGCCAATCCCGCTCCATCCCCACAACGTCGCCCTACAGGTCTGGCTGGAGTTGGGCGCGGTCGGGGCGGCCCTGCTGGCCATGGTTCTGGTCGGCTTGGTCCGGGCGGCGCGGGGGGCGTTCGATTACGCCGCCTTGTTTTCCGCCCTCGCCGTGGGTTTCGTGAGCTTCAGCGTCTGGGCGAGTTGGTGGCAAGGGTGCCTGTGGATGCTGGCGGCGTTCTCGGCCGGGGCCTGGAGAAAAGCCGAATGAGGCGAGTGGCGCTTTCGGCGTGGGTCATCGGCTTTGCCGCCATGTTATGCCTGATCCAGGAATTCGCCGTGCGCTTGGCGCTGCCGGCCTACAACCCCGCGTTTCGACTGCAATTCATCCTGGGGAGCGCGGACCGTCCGATACTGGGCCCCCCGAATGAAACGCAACGGCAGATTTCCAATAAAGGCGATTACGATGTCGCCATTCGCTTCAATCGGTTCGGTCTCCGAGACGTCAAGAATCTGAACGCCGCCGAACCACGCGACTGGTTCGTCGTCGGAGACTCGTTCGTGATCGGCTGGGGCGTCGATGAGGATAAACGGTTCTCCAATGTCCTGGAAAGCCTGTCCGGCCGACCCGTTTACAATCTTTCATCGCCGGAAACGCTTCACGGCTATAAAAAGCTGATCGAATACGCCCGGCGGCAAGGGGCTCCCGTCGAACGCGTGGTGCTCGCCGTCAACATGGCGAACGACATCGACCATCCAAGCAAAGCCGAAAGTCCGGAAATAACCGCCACGCGGGATGAAGAGCCCTTTGATCTTCAATCGGTCAAAATGTTTTTGAAAAAGCACTCGGCGCTTTATTTCATCGCGACGTCCCTGGTCCATCGCGCGTCCTGGCTGGAAAGCGCGTTTAAAAAGATGAATCTGATCAAGGGGCTCGAGGAATTCCGTGAACGCAACTTCGATTCCGAAGACATTTCGTTCAGCGCCGACGCCGTGGAGGACATCGCCCGCATGGCGGAAACCCTGGTTGTCGTCATTCCCCATAGGGGACTCTGGCTGGGCCAGGGCCGCGAACGGGAAACGTCGCTTCATCATGATTTCGTGGCGGCTTTGCGGCGGCGCGACATTCGGGTGTTGGATCTGAAACCCCTTTGGGAGGAGAATGGAGATCCCTTGGCTTGGCATTTCAGATTTGACGGCCATTGGAATCCCGAAGGCCACGCCAAGGCCGCCGCGAGAATCTTCGAGGAGCTGAAAACCATCCAAGCCGGCGGCGCGCGATGATATTCAGCTCCGTGGAATTCCTGTTCGCATTCCTGCCTGTCACGTTCGCCGGGTTTTTCATTCTCGCCTCCTTTGGGACGTCCCACAGGCTAGCGGTTCTATGGCTTACGTTCGCCTCCCTGGTGTTCTACATGTGGTGGAACCCCTGGTACGTGATCTTGCTTCTGGGCTCGGTGGGCGGCAATTTCGCCCTGGGATGGATCATGGCGCGCCATCCCTCGAAGGTCCTTCTGGCATGCGGCGTCGCCGCCAATCTCGGGCTGCTGGGGTATTATAAATACACGAACTTCTTTTTGGATTTCGCGTCCCAGGCCTTGGGAGAGAGTCTGCGGGTGGAAGGCATCGTCCTGCCGCTTGCGATTTCCTTTTTCACGTTTCAGCAGATCGCTTATTTGTTCGACGTTCATCAGGGGAAGGCCAGAAGTTTCGATTTTGTCGATTACACCCTTTTCGTGACGTTCTTTCCCCAGCTCATTGCGGGGCCCATCGTCCATTACAGCGAAACCATTCCCCAGATCGAACGGGAATCCACCTTTCATATCAATTGGAGCAACATTCGCGTCGGGCTCGCGATCCTGACCATCGGCCTTTACAAGAAGCTGGTCTTCGCGGACGGCATGGAGCCCTATGCGACAGAGGTGTTCTCCACGGCCGCCGAAACCCCCCCCATGCTGCTCGAGGCGTGGGTGGGTTCGCTTGCATACACATTTCAAATCTATTTTGATTTCTCGGGATATTCGGACATGGCCATCGGCTTGGCGCGGCTTTTCGGCATCCGCCTGCCTATCAATTTCGATTCTCCGTACAAGGCGAACAGCATCATCGAGTTCTGGCGCAGATGGCATATCACCCTTTCCCGGTTTCTCAGGGACTATCTTTATATCCCGCTTGGCGGGAACCGGTTGGGGTCGTCGCGCCGATACGTCAATTTGATGGCGACGATGCTGTTGGGGGGGCTCTGGCACGGCGCGGCGTGGACCTTCGTGGTCTGGGGCGGCCTCCATGGTCTGTTCTTGATGGTGAACCATTATTGGAATTTCTTGAAGAGACCCCGGGAAAAGCCGGGCTTCGCCCAGCGCGCGTTCGGAAGGGCGCTAACGTTTCTGTGCGTCGTCATCGCGTGGGTCGTATTCCGAGCGGAGACGTTTCCCGAGGCGATCGCGGTGTTGAGCGGCATGGCGGGCCTGAACGGCGTGGAGACGCTCAGCCGGTTGCCCGCGGCCACGCCCTGGATCGGAGCGCTATTGGCCATCGTCTGGTTTGCCCCCAGCACCCAAGAATGGATGTCCAGATCCGGTCCCGCGCTTGGCTACGAGGTTTCGGAGCCCAAAATGGTCGGCATGGCCTTGGGCAAGGGAAGACTGTCGGGAATGCGTCGCGCCGCGGTTTGGCTGTGCCTTCTATCGCTGGGCGCCGTTAGCGCCTTGATCGCCTTCGAAAAAGGGACGGATCCCAGCACGTTCATCTATATGATTTTCTAGGTCCCGATGATTAACGGGCCAAAAAGCTTCCGCAATCCCACATGATCGCCGCTCTCCGCCGCAAGGCCCGCCAAGTTTTGGACGACCCGACGCTCCGGCTATGGCTGGCGCGCCGCCTGTTGCGGTTGGAGCCGGGGCCGCCCGCGTTCCAGGCCCACAAGCCCCCCTACCTTCCCCGATACGATTGCGCCGCCCGGCCCCGGGGACTGGAGACCGTTGACGCGCCCGCGCCGGACGCGCCAATCGAACTGGCGCTTCCGGGCGAGACGGTCGTGGTCGCGCCGGACGCGCCGGGCGCCGTCTTCGAGCGCGGCTTCGCGGACACGGAGACGCTTCTGGGGCTGCACCGTTTCGCCTGGCTGCCGTTGCGGCCCTTCGACGCCTCATGGACGTGCGCGCTCTGGCGGGCGTGGATGGACCGGTTCGCGGTTCCGGACCAAAGCTGGGCCTGGCACCCCTACACCGCCGCCGAGCGCGCCATCAATATTCTGGACCACGGCCCGCCCGGGCCGGAAGACCGGACCCTGGAGGTTCTCGCCGCCCACGGCCCCGCGATCATGGCGGGGTTGGAGTACTTCGGCGAGCATCACACGTCGAACCATTTGGCCAACGACGGGCGGGGCCTTTACCTGCTTGGCCTCGCGCTCGGCATGGAGGACTGCGCGGAGGCGGGCGCGGCCATCATGCTGGAGGAGGCGAAGCGGATTTTCCTGCCGTCCGGGATGCTGCGGGAAGGCTCCAGCCACTACCATCTTCTACTCACCCGCCAGTACGCGTCCGCCTGGCTCGCCGCCCGCCGACACGGCCGGGGGGCCGAAGCCGGGGCGTTCGAGGACATTGTCCGGCGCGCCATGGCGGTCATTCCCGGCCTGGTTCTTCCGGGGGGCATGCCCTTGGTCGGCGACATCTCGCCCGACTGCCCGCCATCCCATCTGGCGGGCTTCCTGCCCCGGGGCGGGGGCGGCTGGACGGCGGGCCTGGACGACAAGGACCGCGCGCTGATCGAGGCCATGAAGGACCAGCCCCCGGTCCCGGCCGAGGGCTGGCTGCAATTCCGTTCGGGCCACTGGTCCGGGCTGTGGCGCGGCCCGCCCGAAGGCTGGTCCCACATGCCGGGCCACGGGCACCAGGACGTGGGGGGCTTCGAACTGCATTACGAGCAAGAGAGGGTGTTCGTCGATCCAGGACGCGGCGCATACGGGGAGGACGGCGATGCGGCGCTCTACCGCTCCGCCCGCGTCCACAATTCCGCCCTGGTGGACGGCCATGACCCCTATCCGCCCAACCGGCCCTATTACTCCGATGGGTTCCGGGCGCGGATCGGCGGGGCCGAGTTGGCCGCCGACGATGGCGTCACCCTGCGCCACGAGGGCTTCGGGCGATTGCGGGGCGTGGGCGCGCAGGTCAGGCGCTGGCGCTTCGAGAAAGATCGCATGATTCTGACCGACCGCATCGAGGGGACCCGAGAGGCCACGGTCACCCGGACCTTGGTCACGCCCATGTTCGCAGAGTTCCATGACGGCGCGTTGATGCTGGACGGGCGGTTTCGGATCGCCGCCGACGCGCCCTTGCGGTTGGAGCCCATGACCGTCTGGCACGCCTACGGCGAGGGCAGGACGGGAACCGCCATCGTGATCGAGGATCGCGCGCGTTTGCCCTTCGAGGGAACCATAACGGTGGAGGTCGCCTGACGTGTGCGGTCTTGCCGGAGTCTACTTCCCCCGCGACGGGATTCCCGTCGAGGCCGACCTGGAGGCCATGCTGGCCGTCATGCGCCATCGGGGACCCGACGGGGTCGGCAAGTTCGTCTCCGACGACCGCCGTTTCCAGATCGGTTTCGCGCGCCTCGCCATTATCGACCTGGAAACCGGCGACCAACCCATCGTCGAGGGCGGCGGGCGGCGCGTTCTGGCCGGGAACGGCGAGATCTACAATTACCGGGAGCTCCGCCGGGACCCCCGCGCCAAGGACTACGAATACCAGACCAACGGCGACATGGAGGTGGTCCTGCCGTTGGCGGACGCGATGGGCGAGGACTTTGTCCATGAACTCATGGGCATGTACGCCCTGGCGATGTGGGAGGCCGACGGCAACCGACTTCGCCTGATCCGCGACCGGCTGGGGATCAAGCCGCTTTACTGGGCGCGCGTCCAAGGCGGCGGGATCGTCTTCGCCTCCGAGATCAAGGCGCTGTTCGCCTCGGGCCTGGTCGCGCCCGCGATCGACCAGCGTTCGGTTTCGGCCTACCTGGGCCACGGCTACGTGCCCGCGCCGGACACGCTGTACGACGGGGTGCGGAAGCTTCCGCCCGCCCATACGCTGACCCTGAAAGACGACGGATCCATAGCGCTCAAGCGCTATTGGCGGCCCCACGGGGCCGACAATGTTCCCCAAGACCCGGACGGCGCGCGGGAGCATCTGACCGAGTTGCTGCGCGAAAGCGTCGGCCTGCACCTTCGCGCCGACGTGCCCACCGGGGCGCTGCTGTCGGGGGGGATCGATTCCGGGCTGGTGGTGGCGCTGGCGGCCGAAAGGATGGACGGCCCGCTTGAGACCTTCACCGTCGGGTTCGAGGGCGCGGCCGTGGACGAGACCCCGCTCGCCCGCCTGGTCGCCGAACGCTACGGAACCCGCCACCACGAATTCCGCCTGTCCGCCGACAGCATCGCCGAACACATGCCCAAGCTGGTCTGGCATTCGGAAGAGCCCCTGTCCGACGCCTCCCTACTGCCCAACCACCTGATCGAACAAGTCCTGGCCGACCACGTGACCGTGGCCTTGAACGGGACCGGCGGGGACGAGTTGTTCGCTGGGTATGGACGCTATTTCCAACTGCCGGTCGAGGCGCGGTATTTAAAAATTCCCGAAGGCCTGCGCAAGGGCCTGATCGAGCCCATGGTCGCGCGCGTCTCGCCGATGACCGCTTGGAAGCTGCGGCGCGCCGAGAAATTCGACCGCGACCGAGGGGAGTACCTGCACGACCACTGCGCCTTCTTCCCCGGCCCAATGCGCAAGCTGATCGGCAATCGGCAAAAGCCGACGCCCCCGACGCAAACCCCATTCTGGGCCGAATTCCAGGGCCCGAACGACACGGCGGGACTGGCGTCCGAGATTTGCACCTACTTGCCCGAGGACCTGCTGCACCTTCTGGACCGCACCTCCATGGCCTGGAGCGTCGAGGGGCGAGTGCCGTTCCTGGACCACCGGCTGGTGGAGGCCGCCCTCGCCGTCCCGCCCGAGGTCCGCGCGCCGAACGGTCGGCAGAAGGGGTTGGAGCGGGCCATGGCCGAACCGTTCCTGCCGCCCGAGATCCTTTCCGCCCCCAAGCAGGGTTTCGCGTCGCCCGCGCCCGCGTGGTTCCGAGGACCGTTCGGGGCGCTCGCCCGGCGGATATTGATGACGCCCCGGGCGTTGGAGCGAGGCTGGTGGACGGCCCAGGGGATCGACCGACTGTTCGCGGACACGGACAAGCACGCGTTCCGCCTCTACGCCCTGTTGAAACTGGAGATGTGCGCGCGCATCCATGTGGAGGGCGTGGCGCCCACGGAGCTGGAGGCCTTCGCCGATGGCGCCTGACACGGCCGACGTCAGCGTCGTCATCCCGGCGTATCGCGCCGCCGGAACCATCGGCCGCGCGCTCGCGGGCGTTCGGGCCCAGACCGTCCGGCCCCGGGAGATCATTGTCATCGACGACGGGTCCAACGACGGCACGGCGGACGCCGCCCTCGCCGCCGCGCCCGCCGAAATCGAGACCAAGGTCATCCGCCAGGAGAACCAGGGCGCGGGCGCGGCGCGGAACCGGGGGATTGCGGAAGCATCCGGGGAATTCATCGCCTTCCTCGACGCCGACGACGAATGGCTGCCGGAAAAGCTGGAGCGCACCCTCGCGCGCATGCCCGGAAACGTCTTCGTCGGCCACAACGGCCTGATCGTCGACGAGGCGGGGCGCGAAGACGTCATCGACGGCGCGGCCCGGTTCAAAATGCGCGCCGACCCCTGGGTCGGGCTTTACGAGCGCGGCTACGTGGACACCTGCACCGTTGTGGCGCGTCGCGACGCGGTGCTGGCGGCGGGGGGCTTCGACGCGACGCTTCCCAACGCCCAGGACTTCGATCTGTGGCTGGCGCTGGCGGAAAGCGCGGACGCCCGGTTCGAGGTCTTCGACGAAGTGCTGTCCCGCTACCACATCCAATCGGGCAGCATCATGAGCCGCACTTGGCGCAGGCTGGATTGCTGCATGGAGATCGCGCGGCGGTATTCGCCCGTCCTCGCGCGGCGGACCGGCAATCCGCTAGGTCCCCTCTTTTTTAGAATTCTCGCCGTCCATTACGAAGCGATCCAAACCCTGCGCCGACGGGGCGATTGGGGCGGGGTCGTCCTGGCCGGGATCGAGTTGCCGGTTCAGATGCTCCTTGCGCTCCCCTACCCTTGGCGAAAATGGACGGAACGCCCCGACTTCATCGACGGAGAAAGCTGGCCATCGCCGAAAAAGGGCGCGGAGGCGTGGGCGCTGGCCTGGGTCGCGGCGGCCATGGCGGCCTTTCTGATCCAGTTCCGCGACCTGTTCGGACCGGTGATGCGGCTGTTGGGGCTCACATGATCGCGCTCGGCGCCGTCGTCCTGGAATTCCTCGCATGCGTCGGGTTCGGCGCCATGGCCTTGCGGCTGCTGGGCGCGCTCGCCGACGTTCCCTGGGGGGAGCGCCTGGCCGTCGCTTTCGCCTGCGGATTCGGCGTGTTGGGCTGGGTCCTGTTTCCCGTGGGCGTCGCGGGCGGCTTCGAAAACCAATGGCTGCTTGCGATCCTGTTCGCGGGCGTCCCGGGCGTCGTTCTGTTGGGCCGTCCCGCGTTCGGGGCTCGCGAGCCCGTCACGCTCGCGACCTGGGTTCTTTTGGGCGTTCTCGCCGTCGTTCTGTTTTTGAATTTGGCCCAGGCGTTGGCGCCGCCGACGGACGCGGACAGCGTCGCCTACCACTTCGCCCATCCCAAGCGGTTTCTGCTCGAAGGCGGCCTCGTCTTCATTCCCCGCGTCGCCGACGGGGCGACGCCGCTTCTGATCCAGTTGACCTACGTTCCCGTCCTGGGCCTCGGCGGCGAGACCGCCATGACGCTCTGGACCATGGCGAGCGGGTCGATGGCGGCTTGGTTCGTCTACGCCCTCGCCCGCAACTGGCTCGGGCGCGAATGGTCCTTGGCCGCGGCGCTGGTTTTCATGACCACGCCCGCCGTGATCTACGGCGCCGGGTCGGGGCAAGTGGAGGTGCGGCTCGCCCTGTTCGCCCTTCTCGCCGCGTGGGCGCTGGGCCGGTCGTGGGAAAGCGGCGAGATGCGCTGGACCGTGGTCGCAGGCGTGGGCGCCGGGTTTTTCGTCGGGGGGAAATTCACCGGCCTGTTGTTCGCCGCCGGGTGCGGATTGTTGTTGATCTTGCGCCGCCGGTTCCTGGTTCACGGCGCGGCGTTTTCGGCCGTGGTGATCGCGGCCGGGGCGTCGTGGTATTGGTGGAACTGGCTGCACACCGGCGATCCGGTGTTCCCCATGCTGTTCCGCCTGCTGGGACCGGAAAACTACCAGTACTGGGACAAGGCCCACGACGATTTCCTGCGCGCAAGCTATTTCGGCTCGGACGTGGTGTTGCCGCGCACGCCGTTCTGGTTCGTGGCGTTTCCGTTCCAGGCCACCCTGTTCCCGTCGCCCAGGTTCGAGGCCGGGCGCACCGGGCTCGGGCCGTTTTTGTGGCTGATCCTGCCCTTCGCCGCCGCCGCCGCGTGGCGGTTCCGACGCAAGATTTCCCGCGACCGGCTGTTGGCGCTTCTGGCGCTCGGCGTCGTGTTCTACGTCATCTGGTTCGGCAGCGGCGTGTCCCAGAAGATCCGGCACATGACGTCGGTCCTTCCCTTGCTTCTGATCCCGCTGTTGGTGGCGGCGGAGCGGTTCGGGAGGCCGCGCGCCCTCGCGGCGGCGGTGGCGCTCTGCGTGGGGTTCCAGATTTCGGTTCTCGGGGTGTTTTCGCTGACCTATCTCCGCCATCTGTTCGAGGGGGAAAGCCGCGAGGCGTTCCTGGAGCGGACCTATGGCCCCTATCCCGTGATCCGCTGGGCGAACGAGACCCTGGATGCGAAGGCGCACCGCATCATGGTTCCCCACCGAGAGACGCTTTTCTACTACGAGGTCCCCTATTTCATGGGGACCGTGCGGTTCCAAAACCTGATCGACCTGCGCGAGGGCGTCGATTCCGTGACGGTGGCGGAGCAGATGCGCGCCCAGGGCGTCACCCATGTCCTGGGGATGTCCGAGGACGGGGCGGCGTCGGGGTACGCGAAGGGCCTTGTGGACGGCGGATGCATGACGCCGGTCATGCGCCATGATGGGGCCTATTGGACCGGCCGGACCCTGAGCGCGATGTCGAGGACGGAGATGGTCTACATCGTCTACAGGCTGAAGGACGACGCGTGCCGGTCGTCCTGAGAACGCCCGGGGACGCGCCCGCGTCGGGTTGGGATCGTTGGGTCTCCGTAGCCGGGGCCGAGGCGTCGTTGGACCCCGGAGCGCGCCTGCCCGGGCTCGGGCGGCGGATGGAGCGGATTTTCGCCGCCGTCCGCGAGGAATGGTGGGCGCTGGCCCGGGAGCTTCAGAAAACGCCTTCGGCCGAGCTGGCCCACGCGGCCTGCTGCAATCCCTCGCCGTCGGACCTGGGCGCCATGCTGGCCTGGAGCGGGCTGGTCCGGGAGTTGGCGGGGGAGCCCGAGACCACGCTCGTCCTTTGCGGCGACCCGTGGCTGTTCCGTCATCTCGCCGAGATGGCGGGCGTGGACGCCGGGCGGCGGCCGCCGTTGCTCAAGCGCGAACTGGCCATGGCGCTTCGCGGCTTCGCGGCCCGGACCAAGGCGGCTCTCCGCGTCGCCCGCGCGGCCGTCGCGCTCAAGGGGCAGCGCGCCCACCACGGAACCGGGGAGCCGGTCCTGCTGGTCTACGGCCATCCCGGAAGCGACGCCGAGGGCAACGACGCCTACTTCGCAGACCTGATGAAACAATGGCCGGGGCTCAAGCGCCTTCTGCACACCGATTGCGGCGCGGCCAGGGCGCGGGAATTGTGCGCGGACGGGCGGACCGCGAGCCTGCACGCCTGGGGCTCGTCCTGGTTCGCGCTGACGCTTCCCTTCGCCAGGTGGCGGCCCGTCGCGAAAAACTGGCTGGTGCGCCGCGCCGCAGCGCGCGAGGGCGCGGGCGGGCAGGGGGCCATGACCCGCTGGCAGAGCCATTGCCAGACGCGCTGGCTCCAGGCCCAAACGCCAAGGTCTGTGGCGTGGCCGTGGGAGAACCAGCCGTGGGAGCGCCCCTTCGTTCGCGCCGCCCGATGCCGGACCGTCGGCTACCTGCACACGGTGGTGGGCCGCCACATGTGGAACCAGAGCCCCAACGCCAACATCGACGGCCTCGCCGCCATCCCCGACGTCATCCTCTGCAACGGCCCGGCGTACCGCCGCGACATCGAGGGCCAGGGCATGCCGCCCGCGCGGCTGGCGGACGGCGGCGCCTTCCGTTTCAGCCCCGGGCCCCCGCGCGCGCATGACCCGGACGGCCCGGTGTTCGTGGCGCTGTCGAGCAATTTGTCCGTGACGGCGGAGTTGATGGCGGCGGTCATGGCGGCCGCCGGAAAGGGCCATCGCTTCGTGGTCAAGGACCACCCCATGTACCCGTTCGACTTTCCCGAATCCGACGCCGTCGCCCGCACCCGGGACTCCCTTTACGACCAGCCGGGATTGAAGGGGGTTTTGTACTGCGCCAGCGTGGTGGGATACGAGGCGATGCTGTCCGGTCTGCCCACGGTCCGGTTCCTGCCGTCGGGGACGCTGGCGGTCAACGTGCTGCCGAACGGGGTCGAGGCCCCGACTGCCGGGGTCGAGGACTTGGCCGAGGTTTTGTCACACTTGGACGCGCCCCAGCCCATGGAATGGACCGAGGCGTTCGCGCCCGTGGACCTGGACGTCTGGCGGCGCTGGTTGTTGGAGGACGGCTGAAGTGTGCGGCGTCGCCGGCAGCCTGAGGGCGGACGACGGAATCCTCAAAGCCATGGGGGACCGGATGGCCCACCGGGGTCCCGACTCCCGGGGCCAGTGGCGGGAAGGAGCCGTCGGGCTCGCCCACACCCGGCTCGCGGTCATCGACCTGACGCCGGGCGGGGCCCAGCCCATGGCGTCGCCCTGCGACCGGTTCGTCATCGCCTACAACGGCGAGGTCTACAACCACCAGGCCTTGCGGGAGGAACTGGAGCGGGCCGGGGAGTCGTTCCAGTCCCGCAGCGACACCGAGGTGGTTCTTCGCCTGCTGGCCCGCGACGGCGCAAAGGCGCTGGACAGAATGGTCGGCATGTTCGCCATCGCGCTTTGGGATCGGGAGCGCGAAGCGCTGCTGCTCGCCCGCGACCGGCTGGGAATCAAGCCGATGGTCTACGCGCCGCTCGCGGACGGGGCCCTCGCCTTCGCATCGGAAATCGAGGCGTTGAAGGTCCATCCCGGCGTCGACCTCGAAATGGACCGGGAGGCGCTGTCCGAATACCTGGCCTGCCTTTACGTCCCCGCCCCCCGGACCATTCATGCGGGAATCCGCAAGCTTCCCCCGGGCCACGTCCTGACCTGGAGGGGAGGGGAGTTCCGCGTCGCGCCCTATTGGTCGCCCAGCGTCGTCGGCGTTCGCGAACCTTCGATGGACGAGGCGGTCGAGGAGGTCCTGCCCCTCGTCCGCCAAGCCGTCGCCGGGCGCATGGTGGCCGACGTGCCGGTCGGGTGTTTTCTTTCAGGGGGAATCGACAGCTCGTTGATCGCCGCCCTGATGGCGGAAGAGGCGAAGGCGTCGGGCGGGCCGCCCATCCGCACCTTCACCATGACCTTCGACACGGCGGCCTATGACGAGCGCGACGCGGCGCGCGCGGTGGCGGAGCATGTGGGCTCCGAGCACGCCGAGCTTCCCGCCTCCCCCAGCCTGGTGGGCCTGCTGGACGACTACGTCGCGGGCTTCGGGGAGCCGTTCGGCAATCCCACCGCGCTCTTGATCAACGACCTGTCGAGGAAGGCGCGCGAACACGTCACCGTGGCCCTGGTCGGCGACGGCGGGGACGAGGTGTTCGCGGGCTATCCCCGCTACAAGGGCGGGCTTCTGGCCGGGCGCTACCGCAAGCTTCCGGCGTGGTTGCGCAAGGGCGCGGTCGAGCCCGCCTCGCGCCTGATCCCCGAAAGCTCGGGCGGGCTGCACCAGTTCCGCCGGGCGCGGGAGTTCCTATCGGGCGCCAACCTGGACGACCCCGAGATGTACGCGTCCTGGGTGGAATACTTCGACCCCGAGGAGCGCGCCGCCATGACGGGCGGGGCGCGGCCTTCGCGCCCCATCGCCGAGTTGTACGAACGCGCGCCCTCGGCCCATCCCCTCGACGCCATGCAGCACGCGGACCTGCTGTCGTTCCTGCCCGGGAACCTTCTGGCCTACGGCGACGCCATGAGCATGCGCCACGCGCTGGAGCTTCGCCTGCCCTTGATCGACCATCGCCTGGTCGAGGCGGTCCAGGAACTCGCGCCCGCCCTGCGCTTTTCCGGCGGCATGAAGGGATTGCTGAAGGCCGCGGCCAAGCGGGTCCTGCCCGCCGACATCGTCGAGCGCCCCAAGCGCGGCTTCAACCCGCCCATGGGGCTGTGGCTGAAGAACGAGCTCGCCCCCATGGTGGCCGAGCGCCTGACCGCGCCCGCCATGGCGGATTGCGGAATCCAATGGCCGCCGGTCGAGCGCCTGCTCGCCGAGCACCGCCGGGGCAGGCGGGACCATTCGTTGAAGATTTGGGCTTTGCTGGTGTTGGACGCGTGGCGGCGGCGGGAGTAAATCTCCCGCCCGCCCGCGTTTCGTCGTTTCGTTTTTTCGTTCGGCGCTACACCCGCCAGGCCGGGGGCCTGGAGCGGAGGTTGTGCCGGGCCGTGGTGATCAGGTTGCGCAGGTCGCGATACCGGACCCGGTCGCTCGCCATCACCAACTTGGTGGTGGGATCGGTCATGAGATCGTCGAGGTTGGGTTCGTCGCCACTTGCTGAGTAAGGGGATCGATCCCCGTTGGCGGCCAAACGCAACCGGCCGAAAGCCCGCCTTTCGAAGCCGTTTCCGCTCATATGAATTCCTCCCTGAAAAACTCGCCTTTTCGCCATCCTTTTCGTTACGTAACGCCAAGCCGTTTATTGGTGCGTTCACGGTGGAGCCCCCACTCCCCGCGTTATTGATTTCACACTCACGCCAGCTTTTATCCATTATATAACACGATTTCGTGTAATTAACAATTGGAATCATGAGACGCGTTCGCATTTTTGCATGTGCGAACAAAGGGTTGCGGGCCCTATCCCCGATATTCAGCGAATCCAGCGGCTTGCCCCGAATCAAGACGGAATCCATGACGCGGCGCGATTTCGCATTGCGGCGTTGGGGCCGCATGAGCCTATCCCCCGGGAATCACAGTTGTTTTCGGCTAACACCATAGGTCCTTACACCTATCGCCATGACCGCTGACGCAACATCGACCGGATTCGAAAATATGAAAAAATTTTCCATGGCTTGACGATTTATTAGGCGAATCGATCCTCGCCCGGGGCAAGCGGATTCGTCCGCTTGCCTTTTTTATTCGCGCCGTTCCTCGGCGGCGGGTCGGGGCGTTTCGCGTCTTCGCCACGAGGGGCTTTATCCTCGAAGGGGATGGCTGTATGTTTCGCGCGCCACCCCTCGATGGAACGCCCATGCCAAAACGCACCGACATCCAATCCGTGATGATCATCGGCGCCGGCCCGATCGTGATCGGGCAGGCGTGCGAATTCGATTACTCCGGCGCCCAGGCCTGCAAGGCCCTGCGCCAGGAAGGCTACCGGGTCATCCTGGTCAATTCCAATCCCGCCACCATCATGACCGACCCGGGCCTCGCCGACGCCACCTACGTCGAGCCCATCAGCCCCGAATTCCTGGAGCGCGTCATCGAGCGCGAGAAGCCCGACGTGGTGCTGCCCACCATGGGCGGCCAGACCGGGTTGAACGCCGCCATGGAGCTGGCGCGCACGGGGGCGCTGGAAAAATACGGGGTCGAGCTGATCGGCGCGGACGAGAAGGTCATCGCCAAGGCCGAAGACCGCCAGCAGTTCCGCGACGCCATGGACGCCATCGGGCTGGAGTGCCCGCGAAGCCGCATGGTCCACGACATGGACGAGGCGAAAGAGGCGCTCGACGCCATCGGCCTGCCGCTGATCATCCGCCCGTCGTTCACGCTCGGCGGCGTCGGCGGCGGCGTGGCCTACAACACCGAGGAATACGAACGCGTGGTCGCGGGCGGGCTCGCCGCGTCCCCGGTCACCCAGGTGCTGGTCGAGGAATCGATCATCGGCTGGAAGGAGTACGAGATGGAGGTGGTGCGCGACAACGCGGACAACTGCATCATCGTCTGCTCGATCGAGAACGTGGACCCCATGGGCGTGCACACCGGCGATTCCATCACCGTCGCCCCGGCCCTGACCCTGACCGACAAGGAATACCAGATCATGCGCAACGCCTCGATCGCGGTGCTGCGCGAGATCGGGGTGGACACGGGTGGGTCCAACGTGCAGTTCGCGGTCAATCCCAAGGACGGCCGCCTGGTGGTGATCGAGATGAATCCCCGGGTGTCGCGCTCGTCCGCCTTGGCGTCCAAGGCCACGGGCTTTCCCATCGCCAAGATCGCGGCCAAGCTCGCCGTCGGCTACACCCTGGACGAACTCGACAACGACATCACCGGCGTCACCCCCGCGTCGTTCGAGCCCACCATCGACTACGTGGTCACCAAGATTCCCCGCTTCACCTTCGAGAAGTTCCCGGGCACCGAGCCGTTGCTGACCACGTCGATGAAATCGGTCGGCGAGGCCATGTCCATCGGGCGGACGTTCGCCGAGTCCGTCCAAAAGGGCCTGCGCTCCATGGAGACCGGATTGACGGGCTTCAACGAGGTGGAGATCGAGGGCGCGCCCGAGAAGAACGCCATCCGATCCGCCCTGGCCCAGCCGCGCCCGGACCGCATCCTGGTCATCGCCCAGGCCTTCCGCCACGGGCTCAGCGTGGAGCAGGTGGCCAAGTCGAGCCTGTTCGACACGTGGTTCCTGCGCCAGATCGAGGCCATCGTCAAAACCGAGGAGCATGTCCGCCAAAACGGACTTCCCATAGACGCGGTGGGGCTTTTGGCGCTCAAGGAGATGGGCTTCTCGGACGACAGGCTCGCCCAGCTTTGCAACAAGACCGCCGAAGAGGTCGCGCATCGGCGCAACGTTCTCGACGTCCATCCCAGCTTCAAGCGGGTGGACACCTGCGCGGCCGAGTTCCCGTCCCAGACGCCCTACATGTATTCCGCCTACGAGGGCGACGGCATGGACCCGGCCGAATGCGAGGCGGACCCCACCGACGCGAACAAGGTGGTCATCCTCGGCGGCGGGCCCAACCGCATCGGCCAGGGGATCGAGTTCGATTATTGCTGCTGCCACGCGTCCTATGCGCTGAAGGACGCGGGGTACGAGGCCATCATGGTCAACTGCAACCCCGAGACCGTGTCCACCGACTACGACACCTCGGACCGGCTTTATTTCGAGCCCCTGACCGCCGAGGACGTGATCGAGCTGATCCGGGTGGAGCGGTCCAAGGGCTCGCTCAAGGGCGTGATCGTGCAGTTCGGCGGCCAGACGCCGTTGAAGCTCGCCGCCGCGTTGGAGAAGGCGGACATCCCCATCCTGGGCACGTCGCCCGACGCCATCGACCTGGCCGAGGACCGGGAGCGGTTCCAGGCCCTGCTCCACGACCTCAACCTGCGCCAGCCCGCCAACGGCATCGCACGCTCCCTCGACGAGGCGGTGGCGGTGGCCGAGCGCATCGGCTATCCCCTGGTGATCCGTCCGTCCTACGTCCTGGGCGGACGCGCCATGGAAATCGTCCACGACGTCAAGGCGTTGACCCGCTACATCAACGAGGCGGTGGACGTGTCGGGAGACAGCCCGGTCCTCTTGGACTCCTACCTCCAGGACGCCATCGAGGTGGACGTGGACGCGCTCGCCGACGGGGACGACGTCTATGTCGCCGGCGTCATGCAGCACATCGAGGAAGCGGGCATCCATTCGGGCGATTCCGCCTGCTCGCTTCCGCCCTATTCGCTGTCCGACGAGGTTGTCGAAAGGCTGAAGCGCCAGACCGTGTCGCTCGCCCGGGGGCTCAACGTGGTCGGGCTGATGAACGTGCAGTTCGCGGTCAAGGACGACGACATCTACATCCTGGAGGTCAATCCCCGGGCCAGCCGCACCGTGCCCTTCGTCGCCAAGGCCACCGGGATTCCCATCGCCAAGCTCGCCGCCCGGGTCATGGCTGGGGAGAAGTTGAATACCTTCGACCTCGACCCGCATGCGCTTCGCGGCCACACGGCGGTGAAGGAGGCGGTGTTCCCGTTCTCGCGCTTCCCCGACGTGGACGTGATCCTGGGACCCGAGATGAAATCCACCGGCGAGGTCATGGGCATCGATTCCGATTTTCGCCGCGCCTTCGCCAAGTCCCAGTTGGGAGCGGGCAACAGCCTGCCCACGTCCGGCAACGTGTTCATCTCGGTCAAGGAGCGGGACCGGACCGCCGCCGCGGACCTTGCGTCTCGGCTGGCCAAGCTCGGTTTCGGCATCCTCGCCACCCACGGAACCGCGCGGCACCTGGAGGCCCTGGGCCTGAACGTCAAGCCGGTGAACAAGGTCAAGCAGGGCCGCCCAGACTGCGTCGACGCCATCATCTCGGACGAGGTGCAGCTGGTCATCAACACCACCGAGGGCGCCAAGGCCATCGCGGACAGCTACTCGATCCGTCGCAACGCCTTGATAAACAACGTTCCGCACTACACCACCATCGCAGGCGCAAGCGCCGCCGTGGACGCGGTCGAAGTGCTGTGCAACGGCGACGGACTTGAAGTCGCGCCGTTACAGTCCTATTTTAGCAATACGTTTTAGGTTACGCTTACATCCTGCGTGCTTAACGGCCACGCGGAACCCAACGGTGGGGTTCGCGGTGGTTTTTGCGTTTTCAATGACATGGGGGGATAGGGTCCATGGAGAAAATCCCCATGACCCCGGAGGGCCTGACGCGACTGGAGGACGAGCTCAAGCGGTTGAAGACCGTCGATCGGCCGGAGGTCATCCGCGCCATCGCCGAGGCGCGCGAGCACGGAGACCTTTCGGAAAACGCCGAGTACCACGCGGCGCGTGAGCGCCAGAGCTTCATCGAGGGCCGCCTCGCCGAGCTCGAGGACATCATCAGCCGCGCCGAAGCCATCGACGTGAGCAAGCTGTCCGGCGACACGGTGCGCTTCGGCGCCACGGTCATCGTGGTCGACGAGGACACGGACGAGGAAACCACCTATCAGATCGTCGGCAGCCACGAGGCGGACATCAAGCAGGGCCTGTTGTCGGTGACGTCGCCCTTGGGGCGCTCGCTGATCGGCAAGACGCTGGGCGACACGGTGGAGGTCACCACCCCCGGCGGGCACAAGTCCTACGAGGTGGTGGACGTCAAGTTCGGCTGAGCCTTGCGCTACGAAGGTCCCATCTACCGTCCGCCGAGCGAGGCGGACTCGCTGCTGATCCAGGCGACGCTCGGCTGTCCGCATAACAAATGCGCGTTCTGCATGGTCTACAAGAAGGGCCCGCGCTACGGCGTTCGGCCCGTCGCCGACATCGTCGAGGACCTGCATGAAGCCAAGAAGGCTTATGGCCCGGGGGTTCGCAGCCTGTTCCTGCCCGCCGGCAACACCATCGCCATGCCCACCGACGATCTGGCCGCCGTCTGCGCCTCGGCCCGCGAGGTTTTTCCCGAGCTCGAACGCATCACCGTCTATGGCTCGTCCCAATACATCGTCGAGAAGGGCGCGGAAGGCATGCGCCGCCTTCGCGACGCCGGGCTCGCGCGCATCCACGTCGGCCTGGAGTCCGGCGACGACGAGGTGCTGAAGCGCGTCAAAAAGGGCGCGGACAAGGCCTGCCACGTCGAGGCCGGACGCCTGGTCAAGGACGCGGGGATGGAGCTCAGCCTCTATGTGGTGCTGGGCCTCGGCGGCCAGGCGCTGACCCGCGAACACGCGATCGGAACGGCGGACGCGCTCAACGCCATCGAGCCCCATTTCATTCGACTCCGCACCTTCCTGCCCAAGGTGGACACGCTCATGCTGCGCGCGGTGAAAAGCGGCGAATTCGAGATGCTGTCGCCCCACGGCGTGTTGCGGGAGACCCGGCTCATGATCGAACGCCTCGACGTGTCGTCCGGGCGGCTGGAAAGCGACCACTACACCAACTACGCCGACCTGTTCGGCGATCTGCCGGACGACAAGCCCCGTCTTCTAAAGGACATCGACCGCCATCTGGCCCGGCCGGAATCCGGGTTCCGCCCGGTCTACGTCGGCATGCAGTGACCTCTGCGTCATGTATGGGATGTATTACTCCCGCGTCGCGAGCTGCTTGAGCGCCTCGCGGTTGATGATGCGGAGAATCCCCTTCTCGCGCCTCGCCACGCCCATCTGCAAAAGCTGGCTGATGGCGCGGGCCACCATTTCCTTGGACGTCATGGCCTTGAGCGCCAGCTCTTCGTGGTTGGGCATCTTGGGGATGAACCAGATGCTGTCGACACCCGCGTTCGGATCGGGCTCGGCCAGGTCCAGGATGGTCATGTAGACCCGCTGCACCCCGGAGAACGAGCTGACGGTCACCACCCGCTCATTCCCGATGCGCACGATCCGGGACAGGCGCTCCAGGATCTTCACCGCGATGTGGCGGTGCTCCAGGATCAGGTTCAGGAACACCTCGCGCGGGACGGTGGCGATCTCGGAGTCGGTGTAGGCGTAGGCGGACGCCGAGCGCGCGCCCTTGTCGATGGCGGCGATCTCGCCGAACCAGCCGCCGACCTCCACGTCCTGGTAGTTCAGCTCCATGCCGCCGGGCGCGATCCCGACGATGCGGACCAAGCCGTCGAGCACGAACACAACGTTGTGCTGGACCTCGCCCTCGCGGATCAGCTGCTCGCCCTGGGCGACGGAATGGAAGGCGCAACGCTCCACGAACGCCTCGAACGCGGCGTCGTCGAGCCCGATCAGGAGATCGTTGACCCGGAGGATGTCCTCCCTCGACGCCTCGGCGCCGGGCATCGGCTTTTCGTTATCGGCGGCCATCGCCACGCTTTCCCTCATGGAGCCTCGCCCATTGTTGGCGCCGGGCGGACGATGGTCAAGCCATTGTGGAGAGGCCGCGAATGGGAAAAGGATTTGCGTTCTTGAAAAACTTATCCCCATCAAGATAATCAAAGGTTCGATGGGTGGAATAGCGGGTTCCGCCAATCAGCGTAAAGGATCGCCCCACGTGGACGACTACGAAAGAACACTCAGGCACATCCACCTGCTAGGCGCGGTGCCTCCCGACATGCTGGAAAGCCTGGAGCGGTCCTGCGAATGGCAGCACCTGAGCGCCGACCAGATCGTGGTGGACCGCAACGACGACACCTCCGACGTTTATTTCATCGTCAAGGGGCGGGTGCAGATCCTCGACTTCGTCCGGGGCGGCCGGGAGATCGTGCTCGCGGAGATGACCGCCGGCGACACCTTCGGCGAAATGTCCGCCGTGGACAAGAAAAAGCGCTCCGCCAGCGTGCTCACCACCGAGACCACCGTTGTCGCCAGGTTGAACGACGAAAAGTTCCGCCAGATCCTGACCACCGTCCCGGACATGGCCATGACGCTGTTGGAGCGCTTCGTCGGCATGGTCCGGACCTTGACCACCAAGGTGACCGCGCTCAGCAGCCTCAGCCCCCACCAGCGGGTCTACATGGAGCTCATGCGCCTGTCCGAGCCCAACCCCAAGGGCGACGGAAGCTGGATCATCAACCGCCTGCCGGGCCACGGCGAGATCGCCGAGCAGGTGGGCGCCGACCGGGAGGCGGTCGCCGCCGCCATCGGCGAGCTGGCCCGCGCCAAGATCGTCGAGCGGAAATTCAAAACCCTCGTCATCAAGGATTATTCGCGACTACAGATGTTGTCCAACATGTAATGTGCTATACTGGCTGCCGCCGGGCGAGGCTTGCGGTAACGAACGAGCAACGCAGAAGCGCAAGGGCATTGCCATGAAGTCGGCGAGACGCATCCCTCAATATTTTTCCCAATTTTCCGTCCAATGCCGGTCCCTGGCGCGGGATACGAGCGGCGCAACCGCAATTGAATACGGGCTTATCGTCGTTGGAATCTTCCTTGCCATTGTCGGGGCGGTGAACTACTACATCGACAAGGTGGGCAATATGTATAATGATATTGCCAACAACATGTGACCTTTCCCGTTCCTGATTTTTTGGCCCGATATCGATTCGGCGGAGTTGGCGAATGTACCGAACCTTTTTCGGCGTAACGGAAAAGCCCTTCGCGATTTCGCCGGACGAACGCTACCTCTTCATGACCAAAAAGCATCAGGAGGCGCTGGGCCACCTGATTTACGGCGTCGAGGAAAGCGGCGGCTTCGTCATGCTGTCGGGCGAGGTGGGCACGGGCAAGACGCTGATGTGCCGCCGCATGCTGTCGAACCTGCGCGACGACGTGGAGGTGGCGCTGTGCCTGAACCCGCGCCTCACCGACCTGGAGCTTCTGGCGGTGATGTGCGACGAGTTGGGCATCGACTACCCCAAGCCCGCCTACAGCCGCAAGGAGCTTCTGGACCGCATCACCGCCTATCTCCTGGACGCCTACGCCCGGGGCAAGCGAGTGACGCTTTTGATCGACGAGGCCCAGGATCTGGACCCCCAGGTGCTGGAGCAGGTCCGGCTTCTGACCAACCTGGAGACCGGCACCGACAAATTGCTGCAGATCATCCTGGTCGGCCAGCCCGAGCTGTTGCAGATCCTGTCCCGGTCCGAACTGCGCCAGGTGGACCAGCGCATCACCGCGCGCTACCACCTCACCGCGCTCGACCGCAAGGAGGTGGACGGCTATATCCGCCACCGCATGACCGTCGCGGGGATCGAGCGCCGAGTCTTCGATTCCGCCGCCGTTCGCCTGATCCACCGCGCCAGCGGCGGCGTGCCGCGCCTGGTCAACAGCATCTGCGACCGCTGCCTGCTCGCCGCCTACGTGAACCGGACCAAACGGGTGGACAAACGCATCGCCAAGGCCGCGATCCGAGAGGTGCAGGGCCAAGCCCCGTCGGCGTCGCGCTACAGCCTGCGGCCGCTTCTGGCGTCCGGCTTCGCCGCGACGCTCATGGCGACGGCCGTCGTCGCCGCGATCGAGCTCGGCGGCCTGTCCCCGGCCCAGGCCATCGAGCCCATCCGCGAAAAGATCATCGCCCTGTTGAAGGAGCACGGGTATCCCGGCGCCCTCGAAAGTGAATCCAAGTGAGGCTTCCCTCCATGTCCTTCATTCTCGACGCATTGAAAAAATCCAAGGAAGAGCGGGACGCCAACGCCGCCGAAGCCAAGGCGGCCGAACCGAGCGGCGGCGCGGACGACGACGAAGAGGGCGGCGGACGCTCGATGGTCGTCAAGGTCGCCATTCTCGCCGTCGGCGGGCTTTTGGTGGTTGGGGCGCTGGCGGGGGGAGCCTATTTTTTCATTCCCGGCCTTTTGGGCGTCGACGAAGAGCAGCCGCCCATGGCCGAGGAGCCCGCGCCCGCCGAGCCCCAAACCGAACCCGCGCCGGAACCCGTCGATCGGGCGGCGGCCGTCGAACCCCCGCCCCCGCCCCCTCCGCCGCCGAGCCAGGAGCAACCCCGGGAGCCCACGCCGTTCGAGCGCAAGATGGAGGCCGCGCTGGGCGAGGCCGCCGCCACCGGCCAGCCGCCGTCCGGAGCCTTCGAGCCCGAGGAGCCCCATACGGCCGCCGCCGCGCCCGAACCCGCGCCCGCTCCGGCCCACGAGCAGGGCGTCCCGCCGTCCGGCGCCTTCGAATCCCTCGCCCCGCCGACCGAGCGCCAGGGTGACGGCCCCCTGGCCCTGACCGCGGAGCAGCCGGGCCAGCCCGCGCCCACGCCCGCCGATCCGGAGCCCGCGCCCACGCCGACGGACGTCGGCCTCGCGCCCGACCCGGTTCCGGAGTCCATGGCCGCCCCGGCCCAGCCCGACCCCTTCGGCGCGCCCATCGCCGCCGCCGCGCCGGGCCAACCCGAACCTATGGGCGCCGCCGTGGCTTTGGTCCCGCCGCCGCCGTCCCAGGCGGAGCAGACCGCGACGGACGAAATGGCCGCGCCCGAACCCGAATTCGCCGCGCCCGGCCGCAAGCCCGCCGCGCCCCCGACGCCGGAGCGCCGGGCGCGCCAGCGCGTCGCCTCGGGCGCGCTCGGAAAGGGCCAGAAGCACGAAACGGCCGGGGAATGGGACGACGCCGTCGCCGCGTACTCCAAGGCCATCCTCGCCCAGCCGGGCTCGGTGGACGCCTACATGGGCCGGGGGTGGAGCTATCTTGAACTCGGCCAGTACGGCGACGCGGTCCGCGACTTCAGCCAGGTGATCCGGCGACGCAAGGGCGGGGCCGACGCCTATTTCGGCCGCGCGCTGGCGTTCGAGCGCAAGGGGGCCCTGTCCAAGGCGCTCGGCGACTACAACCGCGCGCTCCAGATCGAGCCGGGCAACGCCGACGCGGTGTTCGGCCGGGGCGTGGTGAACTTCGTCGAGGGCCGCTATTCGGACGCGGCCAGGGACTTCGACGCCATTCTGAAGAACGCCGAGGGCGATCTCGCGTCCTATGGCATGCTGTGGAGCTACGTGGCCAAGGCGCGGGGCGGAACCGTGCGGCGAAAGGACATCCGGGCGCTGCGCGGCGGCATGGACGTGCTGGACTGGCCCGGCGTGATCGTGGCGCTGTTCGACGGCAAGGTCACCCCCGACCGGGTGGTGACCACGGCCCGCGACAAGGATCCCAAGCGCCAGAAGGAAAAGCAGTGCGTGGCGTTCTTCTTCCTGGGCCAGCAAAGCCTGTTGAGGGGGCGCGAGGGCCAGGCGGCCAATTATTTCCGCAAGGCGGTCAAGACCGGCGCGTCCCATTACCGCCAGTACTGGGCCGCCGTGGCCGAGTTGAAACGCCTGAAGGCTTTATAACAACAAGGGCCGACGGCCAGGGAGGTGGGCTCCCGGTCCCGAGGCCCGAACCCAAGGGGGGAAATGACATGACCTTTATCAAGACGATTTGCGCGGCCGCGCTCGCGGCCGCCTTCCTCGCGCCCGTTCCGGCGGCGGCCATCAATCTCGGGCCGGGCCAGAGCGGCGGCTCGGCGAACCAGCAGGGCGCCGAGGACATGAAGGACTACGACCCGAAGACGGTCAAGACCATGAAAGGAACCGTGGTCAGCGTCGCGTCCGCGCACAACGAGCACATGGGCGAGGTCGGCCTGCACATCGACGTCAACAGCGACTCGGGCCGGAACTACACCGTCCACGTGGCCCCGCAGTGGTACGCCGACAAGACGAACATCACCTTCAGCAAAGGCCAGACCGTCACGGTCACCGGCTCCGAATTCACCCTGAAGGGCCTGTGGAACATATACGCGGCCACCATCGTCAGCAACGGACGGACCATCAAGGTGCGCGACGAGGCCACCGGCGCTTACCTGTGGACGGCCCGTCCCGGCGGCTCCGACAGCTCGTCCGGCGGCGGCTCCATGCAGCAGCGCCAGCAGCAGGAAATGATGAAGAAGCGCATGGGCCGCTAGCCCCGTTTCCAGGTTTTCCGCGCGACGCGGCGCCGGCCCAGGCCGGCGCCGTTTCCGTTCCCGTCCCAACTAACCCTTCCGTCATTCCGCCCGACTGTGCTTTATTGCGGCCATGAGCACCCTCAACACCTATCGCGCCGGACCGAACGAGGACGGGCGTTTCGGCGTTCATGGCGGGCGCTTCGTCGCCGAGACGCTGATGCCGCTGATCCTGGACGTGGAGCGCGCCTACGACGCCGCCAGGAACGACCCGGAATTCCAGGCCGAGATGGGCCATTACCTTCGCCAATACGTGGGCCGTCCGAGCCCGCTTTACTTCGCCGAACGGCTGACCCGGCATCTTGGCGGCGCGAAGATTTACCTGAAGCGCGAGGACCTGAACCACACCGGCGCCCACAAGGTGAACAACTGCATCGGCCAGGCGCTCCTGGCCAAGCGCATGGGCAAGAAGCGCGTGATCGCCGAGACCGGCGCGGGTCAGCACGGCGTCGCCACCGCCACCGTGTGCGCGCTGTTCGACATCGACTGCGTCATCTACATGGGGGCCAAGGACATCGACCGCCAGGCGCCCAACGTGTACCGCATGAAGATGCTGGGGGCCGAGGTCAAGCCGGTCACCGCCGGGTCCGGCACCTTGAAGGACGCCATGAACGAGGCGCTGCGCGACTGGGTCGCGACGGTGGAGACCACGTATTACCTGATCGGCACCGCCGCCGGTCCCCATCCCTATCCCGCCATGGTCCGCGACTTCCAGTGCGTGATCGGCGAGGAGACTCGAGACCAGATTCAGGAATTGGAAGGCCGCCAGCCCGACGCGCTGCTGGCCTGCATCGGCGGGGGCTCCAACGCCTTGGGCCTGTTTCATCCCTTCCTGGACGAGACCGACATGCGCATCGTCGCGGTCGAGGCCGCCGGAAGGGGCGTCGAGACCGGGGAGCACGCGGCGTCGCTCACGGCGGGCCGCCCCGGCGTGCTGCACGGCAACCGCACCTATCTGCTGCAAGACGACGACGGCCAGATCAAGGAGGCGCACTCCATCTCCGCCGGACTCGACTACCCCGGCATCGGGCCCGAGCACTCCTGGCTGCACGACGTCGGCCGGGTCGAGTACGTTTCGGTCACGGACACGGAAGCCGTGGACGCCTTCAAGCTTCTGACCCGGCTGGAGGGCATCATCCCGGCGTTGGAATCCTCCCACGCCCTGGCCCACGCCGGCAAGCTGGCGCCGGAAATGGGGCCCGACAAGCTGATGGTGATCAATCTGTCTGGCCGGGGCGACAAGGATCTCGGAACCATCTCCGCCTGGGACGCGGGAGAGGTCAAGTGAGCGGCTCATCCCGGATCGAGCGCCGCTTCGCCAAGCTCAAGGACGAAGGCCGGGGCGGGCTGGTCGCCTTCATCACCGCGGGCGATCCCGACCCGGACGCGTCCCTGGAGATCCTCAAGGGCCTGCCGGGCGCGGGCGCCGACGTGGTGGAGCTCGGCATGCCGTTCTCGGACCCCATGGCCGACGGCCCCGCCATCCAGCTCAGCTCCCAACGCGCGCTCACCGCGGGCATGACGCTCTCTAAAACCCTCGACATGGTCGCGGCGTTCCGCGCGGAGGACCAAGACACCCCCATCATCCTGATGGGCTACTACAACCCCATCTATTCCATGGGCGTGGACGGCTTTTTGGACCGGGCGCGCGACGTCGGCGTCGATGGGCTGATCATCGTCGACCTGCCACCCGAGGAGAAGGCCGAGCTCTGCCTGCCCGCCAAGGCGCGGGGAATCGATTTCATCTTTCTCACCGCGCCCACAACCGATGACGCCCGCCTGCCGACCGTGGTCCGCGACGCGGGCGGCTTCGTCTATTACGTCTCCATCACCGGCGTCACCGGCACCCGGTCCGCCGCCATCGACGACGTCAAAGCCAACGTGGACCGCATCCGCCGCCACACCGGACTGCCCGTCGCCGTCGGCTTCGGCATCAACACCCCGGACCACGCGGCCGAGATCGCGAAAATCGCCGACGCCGCCGTGGTCGGCTCGGCGCTTGTCAACACCATCCGGGACAACCTGGACGCGGACGGACGCGCCAAGCCCGGGCTCGCGGGCGCCGCCCTCGGCTTCGTCGCCGAGCTCGCGCGCGGGGTGAGGGGCGGGTCATGAACTGGCTGCGCAACTTCGTCCCGCCCCGGCTTCGGGGCTTGGTCGGGGGCGCGCAAAAGCACGCGACGGACGAGCTGTGGCGCACGTGCCCCAAGTGCGCGGGCATGATCTTCCATCGCGACCTTCGCACCAATCTCGGCGTCTGCAGCCACTGCGACCACCACCTGCGCCTGGATGTGGAGCAAAGGCTCGAGATGCTGTTCGACGACGGCGAGTACACGGCCGTGGAAATGGACCAGCCCGAACAGGACCCGCTGCGCTTCCGCGACCGGCGCAAGTACGCGGACCGCCTGCGCGAGGCCCACGCGGAATCGGGCCGCGACGACGCCCTCGTCGCCTCTTACGGCCGCATGGGCGGGATCGGCGTGGTGGCCGCGGCCCAGGACTTCCGGTTCATGTCCGGCACCATGGGGGTGGCGGCGGGCGAGGCCTTCGTGCGCGCCGCGCGCCTCGCCGTGGTCCAGGGCGCGCCCTTGATCGTGATCACCGCGTCGGCCGGGGCCCGGCTGCAGGAAGGATCATTGGCCCTGATGCAGATGGCCCGCGCCACGCTCGCCATCGAAGAGGTGAAAAACGCCGACCTTCCGGTGATCACGGTGCTGACCGACCCCACGGTGGGGACCGCGACCGGCTCGTTCGCCATGCTGGGCGACATCACCATCGCCGAGCCCGGCGCGGCCGTGGCCTTGGGTCCCGAGGCGCCGCTGGACGCCGTCGAGGGCGGGCAGCGGGCCGAGGCCATGCTGGAGCGCGGCATGATCGACATGATCGTCCATCGCCACAAGCTCCGCGACGCGCTGGTCCGCATCGTCAGCCTGCTCAGCAACCCGGGCCCGGCGGCCATCGTCCTGCCGCTGCCCCATGTGGAGCTGTTGAGCGCCATGAAGGAGGACGCGTTGAAAACCTCCAAGAACCGCCCGGACAAGGAGCCGACCCCTGACTGACCCCGGCCTTTTCGAGCGCCTTTCGGCTCTGCATCCCAAGACCATCGATCTCTCTCTCGACCGGGTGACGCGCCTTTTGGACAAGCTCGGCAATCCCGAACGGGCCTTGCCGCCCGTCGTCCACGTCGCGGGCACCAACGGCAAGGGATCCGTCATCGCGTTCCTCCGCGCCATGCTGGAGGCCGCCGGATACCGGGTCCACGTCCACACCTCGCCGCACCTGTTCAAGTTCAACGAACGCATCCGGCTCGCGGGCGAGCTGATTACGGACGAAGCCCTGACCGAACTGCTGCAAGAGGTCGAAAAGGCCAACGCGGGCGATCCCGTCACTTTTTTCGAGATCACCACCGCCGCCGCGCTTCTGGCTTTTTCCAGGACGCCCGCGGACGTGACCATCCTGGAAACCGGCCTTGGCGGCAGGCTCGACGCCACCAACGTGGTCGAGAAGCCCGCGCTCACCGTGATCACGCCGGTGTCCCTCGACCACCAGGAATACCTGGGCGAGACCCTGGCCGACATCGCCAGGGAGAAAGCGGGCATTCTGAAACGCGGCGTGGTCTGCGTGCTCGCCGACCAGGAGCGCGTGCCCAACCGGATCATCCCCGACGCCGCGCGCAAGGCCGGGGCCATGGTGTTCCACGAGGGCGTGGACTGGTACGCCCGCACCTTTCCCGACGGCTGGGGCTATCAGGAGGGCAATTGGAGCCGGAGGTTTCCAAACCCGTCGCTTCCTGGCGGCCATCAGGTGCGCAACGCCGGTCTCGCCGTCGCCACGCTTGAGCAACTTCGGGGCTTCAAGGTTCCGGACGCCGCCATGGCGCTCGGGATCAAGTCGGCCGAATGGCCGGGGCGATTGCAGAATCTGGAGACCGGCGCGCTCGCCGACGCGTTGCCGGACGGCTGGGAGCTCTGGGTCGATGGCGGCCACAACCCCGCCGCCGCCAAGGCCCTGGCCCAGCAGGCGCGGAAATGGAAGCGCAAGCCCCTGCACCTGGTCTTCGGCATGATGAAGAACCGCAATCCGGTTCCCTTCCTGCAGAAACTCGCCCCGCGCTGCCTTTCGCTCACCGCCGTGGATTTCCCCGCGTTCCAGGCCGAGTCCCATTCGGCCCAGGCCGTCCATGACGCCGCCAGCGCCCTGAACATGGTGCATTGCGCCCAGGCCCCGTCGCTCGAGGACGCGTTGAAGGACATCGCGGCCGCCAATCCCAATCCCGGACGGGTCCTGGTCGCGGGCAGCCTGTCGCTCGCCGCCCACGCGCTCGCCGCCAACGGAAATGGGCCTTGAGCTCGCGGCCGAAACCGGCGGATATCCTGATCGAGGCCTGCGCGCGTCACGGCGTGGACTGGCGCATCGCGGATCGGCACGGGGCCTACCTGATCGAGATTTCGCGGAACGGCAGGCGATTCTTCGCCGGGTTCTCCACCATCCCCTACCATCCCCTGAACACCGCGGCCGCGTCCCAGCTCGCCCGCGACAAGGCCTATTCCTACGCGGTCCTCGAGGACATCGGCGTCGACGTCCCGGCCTGGGAGTGCGCGTTCCTTCGGGACGAATCGCGGACGGTTTACGGCGTCGGGCATGGGGTGGCGCCCGCCATGGACTTCGCGTCGCGCAACGGATACCCGGTATTCGTCAAGCCCAACCAGGGAGCCAAGGGCCGGGGCGCGGACACGGCGAACGACCCGGACGAGTTGGCGGCGGCGCTGAGGCGCCTCGCCCAAGACGACTACATCGCCATCGTTCAGGAATACGTGGTCCTGGACGAATACCGGGTGCTGGTCATGGACGGACGGCCCCTGTTCGCCTATCGCCGCGCCCGCGCCTCGGTGACCGGCGACGGGCGGAGAACCGTCAGGGAGCTGGTTTCGGACCAAGGGCGCCGGACGCCCGAGACGAACTTCCTGAAACGCCGCCTCGACGAAATTCCCGGCGCGGGCGAGAGGCTGGAATGCGCCCCCGCCTACAACCTGGATTCGGGCGGGACCATCGCCGAGGTCTTCGAGGACGTCCCCGACCGCATCGGTTCCTGGGCGCTGGGAATCGCGGAGCGCCTCGGCCTCGCCTATTGCGGAATCGATTTCTTTTGCGAGGACCTGCATGGCGGCGCGCCCAAGCTGATCGAGGCCAACGCGAGCCCGTCGCTGGTCGGCGTGTGGGAGCACGGGCGCCGGGACCTGGTTTTCGATATCTGGGGACGGATTTTCTCGCGGAGCCTGTGACGAACGCTGTTGATCGGAATCGACGGCGATGTGACAATCCAGGCGACGCCGACAATCCAATCGCGGGGCCATGCGCAAATCCTATCCCATATGGCTGCTGTTCTCCTTCCAGGGCCGGATCAATCGGGAGGTCTTCTGGGTGCGCGGCGTGCTGCCCATCCTGGCGGCGAGCATCCTGGTCTGGAGCATCCTGTTCAGCTTCGCGATGATGATCCCGTCGGGCCAGAAGATCGACCTCAGCCACCACCAGCCCCGCAACTTCGCCATGGATCACGGCAAGGACCACATGGTGGTCGGCGCGGGACGGGGCTCGGTGGTGATCCCAACGCCTTCCGAGGAGTCCGCCAAGGGCATGGAGCACACGGTGGACCTGGGCTACGCCCGGGGCGCCCTGCAGATTCAGCCGCCCGACCCGGAAAAGCCCGACGCGGTCCAAAAGGGCCTGTTCCGCTGGAAAGAGCACCCGATCGAGCGCATTCCCACCGAAGGCCCCAGCATCATCGTCGCGGTGATCGACATCATTTTGAAGATCACGTCCTTCGGGTTTTTCGTCGGCGTGACCTGGGCCCAGGTCGCCATCAACGCCAAGCGCCTGCACGATCTCGACAAGAAGGCCTGGTGGCAGCTGGTCCAACTCGTCCCGTTCCTCGGCACGTTCGCGCTTTTGGGATACCTCGGCTTCTTCAAGGGCACCCCCGACCACAACCGCTTCGGCCCCGATCCGCTCGGCCGCACTGGCGAGGAGGAATCCGAAGAGGAGGGGGAAGAAGAGGTATCCGAAGAGGAATCGGAGGACGAGGAGGAGGAAAACGAGGACGGCGAGGAGTCGGAGGAAACCGACGACGCGGAGGGCGACAAGCCGGACGAAGAGCCCGAGGCGGCGGCGGAGGACAAGGAGCCGGAGCCGGACAAAGAACCGGAAACCCCCGAGCCGCCTGAGCCCGAGCCGGACGAAGAACCGGAAGCGCCCGAGCCGCCCGCGCCCGAGCCGGACGAAGAACCGGAAACCCCCGAGCCGATCGAGGAGCCCGAAGCCCCAACCGAGCCGGAAGGGCCCGCCGAAGAGCCCATGGCGGCGGCCGAGCCGGAACCGGTCGCGGAGTCCGAGATCCCGGACGAACCCGAGGAGCCGGAGCCGCCCGAGGAGCCCGCCGCGCCCATGGCCGCCGAAGCCCCGGCCGAACCCGAGGAGCCCGAGCCGGCCCCGGAACCCATGGCCGCCGAGGCCCCCGACGAGCCGGAAGAGCCCGAACCCGCTCCGGCCGAGGAACCCCCTGAGCCCCAGGAAATCGGAAGCTTCACCATCCCGGCGGCGGCCAAGGCGGCCCTGGAGGCCAAGGAGGCCATGGCGCCCAAGCCGTCGGACGCGCCGGAAACGCCCAAGCTCGCCAGGACCCTGGACGTGCCAAAGCCGCCCAGGCCTTCGCCGGAGCCCATGGAGCCGCCCAAGGCGCCCGAACCGCCAAAGGAGGCCGCCGCGCCTCCCGCGCCGCCGAAGCAACCTCCGGCGCCGCCCAAGCCGACCAAGGACTTCGGGATTCCCGAGACCTACGCGCCGCCCGAACCGCCCAAGGAGCATGCGGCCCCGGCTCGGACCAAGCCGACCAAGGATTTCGCCATTCCAGAGTCCTACACGCCCCCCGCGCCCCCCAACGCGGTCGAGGCGCCGAAGGAACAGGCTCCCTCCAAGAAGGAATGGGCCATTCCAACCGTTCCGAAGGAATAACCACGCCCCAACCCGAGCAAAACGGCCTATTCCCTGAATCCCGCGTGAAACGGCGGCGCTCTTGAAGGCGCATGCCATCTTGCTCATATTGAATGACTGGGCACGGCAACCGAGCAGCGGGCAAAATGACCGGGGGAAGTGTCGCACGGAGAACCTTGTGGAAAATCGGGCTGCGCATCGCGCTTGTGATCGCCGCGATGACGGGCTTGGCGTATTACCACATCTACGCGACGACCACGGACGCCGCGCTGGACACCCTTGAGAAATATATAGCCGAGCGCGGCCACCGCGAACGCGAGAATTTCGTCCTTGCGAGCGAGCAGCACGCCCGCATTAAGGCGGAGCTGCTTCGGCGGCTCGAAGAGATGGGCGAGGCCGACCCCCGCGCAGAATTCGACGCATTGTTCGTCCGCTTTCCCGACGGGGTGATCCGGAACCGGCTGGACGGTTTCGACGGAACCAGGCGGGCCTTCGCCTATATCGACAAGTCCATCACCCCCGACGCCGACCTGCGACGCCGCGTGCTCGCGTTCTATCACCTGTCCAATCAGTTCGGCCCCGCCTGGAACGAACGGTTCGAAAACCTATATTTTACAACGCCGGAAAACATCCTGGTCGGGTACTACCCCGACGTGCCCGACTACGCGCACACCTCCGGACCCGACCTGGACATGCGGACCGAGGAATGGGTGTGGATCGCCGACAAGAAACACAATCCCGAACGAAAGATGGCGTGGACCGGCGTGCTGTACGACCCGCGCGCCGACCTTTGGATGATCTCCGGCGAGACCCCGGTGGACATCGACGGCAGGCATGTCGCGACCATCGGCCAGGACTTCACCCTGAACGACATCATGGCCCGGTCCATCGACGACCGGCTGGACGGCGCCTACAACGTCATTTTCCGCAAGGATGGCCGCCTGATCGCCCATCCGGACATCATGGAGGACATCAAGACCAAGGGGGGAGGCCTCGATATCAAGGAATTCGGCGATAAGCATCTTGCCGATCTTTTCGAGACCGTCCTCTCGAAGCCCGAAGGCGAAGCCGTCATCGAGCTCAAGGAATACGACCACTTTCTAGCGATCGCGCCCATCGAGGAGCCGGGATGGTTCTTCGTCACGGTCTATCCCAAGGCGCTGATCTCCAAGGTCGCTTTCGAAGCCGCGGGCATCGTGCTTCTTCTTGGCGCGTTGTCCTTGGCGATCGAAATCCTGATTTTCTTTTTCGTGATCCGCAAGGACGTGTCCCTTCCCTTGAACACCCTTGTCGCGGCGACGGACGCCATGGCGTCCGGCGATTACGCCGCGCGCGTAGAGCCGTTCCGGGATGACGAGATCGGCAGGCTTTCCCGTTCGTTCACCGCCATGCGCGACGCCATCATGACCAGCCACCTGCGCCTAAGCCGGACCGTGACCAAGCTGGAGGCGGCGCGCGACGAATTGGGGCGGTCCCGAGACGATTTGGAGCGCCGGGTCGCGGAACGGACCCGCGACCTCCGCAACCTGACCCAGGCGGTGGAGCAAAGCCCCCACATGGTCCTGATCACCGACCTCGACGCCAGGATCATATACGTGAACCGCCGATTCACGGACCTGACCGGCTACGCGCCTGCGGAGGTCATGGGAAAGAACCCGTCGATCCTGCAATCCGGCGACACCCCGGTTACGCTGTATTCGGAAATGTGGTCGGCCTTGATGTCCGATGGCCAATGGTTCGGCGAGATCAAGGACCGCTGCAAGGACGGACGCGCGTTCTGGGCCGCGCTCACGGTCTCGCGGGTCATGGACGAAGAGGGCGAGCCGACCCACTTCGTCGCCATCCACGAGGACATCACCGAACGAAAGCTCGCCGAGCAGGACATACGGATCGCCAAGGAGCAGGCTGAGACCGCGAGCCGGGCCAAGTCCGAGATGTTGGCGAACATGTCGCACGAGCTCCGCACGCCGCTCAACGCCATCATCGGATACTCGGACAGCATTCTTCACGGAATTTTCGGCCCGATGGAGAACGAGAAATATCTGGAATACGTCCAGGACATCAATCATTCCGGCGCGCATCTCTTGGAGCTGATCAACGACGTCCTCGACGTGTCGGCCATCGAGGCCGGGAAGCTGGAGCTGGACGAGGAGGACGTGGACCTCGCCAAGCTCGTCGAATCCTGCAATCGCTTGATCGCGCCGAGGGCCGAGGCCGGTCGCGTCTCGATCGAAACCGACGTCCCGGACGGTGTCCCTTGGATTCACGCGGACAAGCGCAGGATAAAGCAGGCCCTGCTCAATCTCTTGTCCAACGCCGTCAAATTCACGCCCGAGAACGGATCGGTCGCGACGCGCGTGGCGCGGACGCCGGACGGCGGTCTGGAAATCCGCGTCGAGGACACGGGCGTCGGAATGACGCCCCAGGAGCTGTCGAAGGCGATGGAGGAGTTCGGCCAGGCGGACTCGGGACTGGACCGCAAATTCGAGGGCACCGGCCTCGGCCTTCCGCTGACGAAGGGGTTGATCGAACTTCACGGCGGCGAACTGACGATCGAAAGCCGCAAGAACGCCGGCACCACGGCCATCATCGCGCTTCCTAAGGAGCGCCTGACGCTCGTTTCATCGGTCGCCTGACTCGCGTCACTCCGAAACCCGGTTCCGCCCTCCCTCCTTGGCGCGATAGAGCGCCTGGTCGGCGGACTTGATCACGGTTTCGGGGACGGCTTCGCTGTCGTTCGGGGCGCCGACGCCGATGGAGATGGTGACGCTCACGGTCTCGCCGCCGCCCTCCCCGCGCGTTTCGGCGGGGTCCTGGGGGTCGTCCGGGCGGTTGTCGCCCCGGACGTGGAATTGGGCGTGTTCGACCGAGGCGCGAAGGGCCTCCAGGTGCGGCCAAGCCTCGTGGACGTCGCGGCCTGGGAACAGCACGGTGAATTCCTCGCCGCCGTAGCGGTACGCGCGCCCGCCGCCCGAAACCCGCTCGAGCCTGCCCGCCACCATGCGCAGCACCTCGTCGCCCACGTCGTGGCCCCAGGTGTCGTTGAAGCGCTTGAAGTGGTCCACGTCGGTCATGGCGATGACGTAGCGGCTGCCGAGCTTCTTTAGATCCGCCATCAAGGCGCGGCGCCCGGGAAGCCCGGTCAGCTCGTCGCGAAACGCCATGCGATAGGAATCCTGCATCACCGCCGCGATCACGATCACGCCCGCGGTCAGGAAGAACACCGACGGCATCACGCCCTGGCCCGCGGAATGGAGCGCGAGGCCCGACGCCGCCAGCGCGCCGAACATGCCCGCGTCCATGGGCTGGCGGGTCACGGCGGCGCGAATGAACAGCATGCCGAGCGCCATGGGAAAGGTGAACAGCGCCGGTTGCGGCAGCCAGGTCCAGGCGTCGAAGACCTTGGGGAAGGCGCGCGCGTGCAACCAATCCGCCACCGTCTGCTGCATGGCCGCCGCGCTGTCCTGCGCCATCAGCCCGCCGGCTCCGGTTGCGACGAAGGCGACAAGCAGGACCTGGACCGCGATCGCGCCGATGTTGAACAGCCCGGCGTCGGTGAAGAAGCCCCGGTCCTCCTGCAAGGCCAGGAACGCCATGTTGACCGGCAGGAACACGGCGTAGAAGGCGTAGGCCACCTGGCCCATCGGCCCCCGATCCATGCCAGCGCCCATCAGCGACGCCGCGATCCAGTGGCCGAGCGCCACCAGGACCAGGGCGAAGGCGGCGCGCGAGCGGCTGAACCGGGCGCACAGCGCGACGCCGACCACGGCGGCGAGGTAGGCCCCATGCCCGATGGCGTCGCCCACATGCCACGGCGCCGCGTCCAGCGCGCCCTGCAGCAAGGCGGCGGAGGCGAGCAACGCCAACGGCATCCACACGACGCCGAACGTCTTGGCCACGGCTTGGCTCATGGTCGGACTCCCCCGATGAAACCACTTCGGGCCATTAAACGGGGTTTCGATAAAGGATCGGTTAATGGAGCGGGGGTTTCGGGCCGCCGCCCCATCCTGTACCCTGCCCCCATGTGCACCGTGGTCATCCTTCACCGCCCCGGCCACGACTGGCCGGTTGTTCTGGGCGCCAACCGGGACGAGATGGTCGATCGGCCGTGGCGTCCGCCCGCGCGCCATTGGCCCGACCGGCCCGAGGTGGCGGCCGGAATGGACGAGCTCGCGGGCGGGACCTGGATGGGCATGAACGACATGGGCGTGGCGGCGGCGATCCTCAACCGCGAGGGCACCCTGGGCCCGGCCGAGGGGAAACGGAGCCGGGGGGAGCTGCCGCTCGAAGCCCTCGACCACGCCGAGGCCGCCGCCGCCGTCGAGGCCTTGGAGCATCTGAACCCCGACGCCTACCGCCCCTTCAACATGGTGGTGGCGGACCGGCGGGAGGTCTTTTGGCTGCGCAACACCGGGGACGCGGTCGAGGGGTTCCAGGTCGAGGCGGGGCTCAACATGCTCACCGCCCACGACCTGAACGACGTCGAGAACTCGCCTCGCCAGAAGCTGCATCTGCCCCGTTTCCGCGCCGCGTCCCATCCGGACGTGGACAAGGGCGACTGGGCGGGCTGGGAGGCCCTGCTGGCGTCCCGGGACTTCGAGGGCGATTCGGGCCGGGCCGAGGCCATGTGCGTGGTCACAGACACCGGGTTCTGCACCACGTCGTCGTCGCTGATCGCGTTGCCGTCGATGGAGCGCCCGGCCCAACCGCCCGCGTGGCTGTTCTGCGCGGGACGGCCGGGCGAGGCCGAATGGGCGCCGGTCGAGCGTTGATCATTTAATGGCGCTCAAGCGGCGCGCCGCATGCGCTCCCTCTCGGCGTCCGGGGGGCGAAAAAGAGCTTAACTTGAACGCCGCCGCCCACCCCCTATAATGCGCCGCTTCCTGTAAGACACGGAGTATCGAGAATGAGCAACGACGCGCCGCAAGTGGGGATCATCATGGGCAGCCAGTCCGACTGGCCGACGATGAAGGCCGCGGTCGAGACCCTGGAGTCCCTGGGCGTTTCCTGCGAGGCCAAGGTGATGTCCGCCCACCGCACGCCCGCGCGGCTGGAGAAATACTGCGTCGCGGCCAAGGGCCGGGGGATCAAGGTGATCATCGCGGGCGCGGGCATGGCCGCCGCCCTTCCGGGCGCCGCCGCCGCCCTGACCCCGCTGCCGATCCTGGGCGTGCCCATGGAGGGCAAGATGATGGGCGGGCTCGACGCCCTGCTCGCCATGTCCCAGATGCCGCCCGGCGTTCCGGTCGGAACCCTTGGGCTGGGCAAGGCCGGGGCCAAGAACGCGGCGCTGCTGGCGGCCGCCATCCTGGGCTTGAGCGACGACGCGGCCGCCAAGGCCCTCGACGAATTCCGCGCCAAGCAGACCGCCGACGTTCCCGAAACCCCGGAATAAGTTCGGAGGATCCATGCAGGTCAAGGTTCTGGCGTTCGTCCTCGCGGGCGGCAAGGGCACGCGGCTGATGCCGTTGACCAACGACCGGGCCAAGCCCGCCGTGCCTTTCGGCGGGAAGTACCGCATCGTCGACTTCGTGCTGTCCAACCTGATCAATTCGGGGATCTATTCGGTCTACGTGCTGATCCAGTTCCGCAGCCAGTCCCTCTTGCAGCACCTGACCGAGGGCTGGAGCTTCGGCGGCCAGCTCGGCCATCAGTTCATCATCCCGGTGCCGGCCCAGATGCGATCCCCGGGCGAGACCTGGTACCGGGGCACCGCCGACGCCATCGCCCAGAACCTGGCGCTGATCGAGCAATCCAAGCCCGACGTGGTGCTGGTGTTCGGCGCCGACCACATCTATCGCATGAACATCCGCCAGATGGTCGACTTCCACATGGCCAAGGGCGCGGACGCGACCGTGTCGGCGCTTCCGATGGATCGGAAATACGCCTCCGACTTCGGCGCGGTCGAGGTGGAAGCGGACGGCCGAGTCACCGGCTTCCACGAAAAGGACCCCAACTCCCCGACCATCCCGGGGCGGCCCGGCGAGATCCTCGGCTCCATGGGCAACTACGCCTTTTGCGCCGACGCGCTGCTGGACGCCGTGCGCAACGACATGAAGAACGAGAAAAGCTCTCACGACTTCGCCAAGGACATCCTGCCCCGCATGCTGGAGGAGGATCGGGTGTTCGCCTACGACTTCGGCCAGAACAAGATCCCCGGCGAGCCCGAGGGCAAGGCCCCCTATTGGAAGGACGTGGGCACGCTGGAGGCCTATTACGACGCCAACATGGACCTTCGCGCCATCGACCCCGAACTGAACCTCTATAACAGGCAGTGGCCGGTGCGCACGGCGGGCTACGCCGATCCCCCGGCCAAGCTCGCCTTCAACGACGAGGGCCGCCGGGGCCAGGCCATCGACAGCGTGCTGTCGGGTGCCTGCATCATCACCGGCAGCCGGGTCCAGGACTCGGTCTTGGGCCGCCACGTCCGGGTCCATTCCTATTCCGAGGTGGACCAGTGCGTGCTCCATGACAACTGCGAAATCGGGCGCCATTCGAAAATCCGCCGCGCCATCTTGATGAAGAACGCCATCATTCCGCCCGAGACCACGATCGGCTATGATCTGGAGGAGGACGCCAAGCGTTACCATGTCACCGACAGCGGGATCGTGGTGGTCGAGGGCGGCCGCTCCCCCATTCCCGTCAGCAGGCTCGACGTCAAGGAGCCCTAACCCCCAGGTCCGGAGGCCCGCCATGAACGAAGAAAACACCACCCTGCAGCGCGCCATCCACGAACAGCGCAAAATGCTCACGTCCGTCCTGGGGAACGCCATGCGCAAGCTGGCGTGGAAATGCGCCGAGAACATGGGCGAGCGCGAGCCCATCGAGGCGCTGCTGACCGAGGCCTTGTCCGACATCGAATACTGCAAGCACCTCTACGTTCTGGACGCGAGCGGACATCAGTTCGTCGACAACATCACCCGCAACGGCCCCGACCCCGACCATTTCGGCCGCAACCGCATCACCCGACCCTACATGCAGGGCATCGTCGGCATCACGGATTTCAAGCTGTCGGAGTCCTACATCAGCAAGAACCGCAAGCGGCCCATGCTGACCGCCGTTCAGGTGATCCGGGACCGGGACGGCGAGCACGTCGGGTTTTTGGGCGCCGACTACGACCTGCGCGAGCTGCCCGCGACCGAGGGCGTCTACGAGGAAACCCACGAATGGCGCCAGATCAAGGGCGATCCCGCCATCCGCGGCCAGCTTTTCGACCAGGAGCGGGTGGAAAGCGTCATGGACGTTCACATCGACGACATCATTCCCTTGATGTTCGAGATGATGACCGAGCACGGATGCTTCCACGGCGACCTGCATTTCGGCAGCTCGCGGGCGACTTTCTGGCTCGACGACGATCCTTTCGTCTACCGCATCCTCAGCCTGGACGAGCTGATCGACCCCAACTTCCTGCTCGCCTACCCCCGTCGTCCCTACACCGAGCGCGCCATCGTGCCCAACGAGAAAATCCTGCCCGTATTCGAGATGTTCAAGGAGTTGCGCTTCGGCGACGACAACATCTATCTCCGCGCCGGATCGTTGAATGTTTGCAACGGGATCGTGTCGCTGAACTTCTCGTGCGACGGCTCGCATTACCTGGATTACGAGGAGTTCCTTGGCCACGGCCTGGATTTCTGGTTCGGGAATCTGGGGTAGGGCCTCTCTGTTGCATTAACGACACATGTGTCGTGAAACACGCGCCGAAAGCGACGAACCCTATTGCGTCTCGTGGGATTTTAAAAAATTATGTGTGTCTTCGTTTTGTAATCTTTGAATGCAATAGGCTTTTGAGGAGCGGGACTGATGATCTCTCTTATTCGATCCGCCAAGGGCGCCCTGATCGCCGCTTTGGCTCTTGGCGTTCCGGGCTTGGCCAGCGCCAACTATTGGAACAGCGACGACGGCGACACCGGCGCCTACCTGGAGGCCGGTTACGAATACTCCATCCTGGACGACGTTGACCGCAAGCTTGGCGGTTCGTCGACCGGTAGCATCAGCCTCGAGGACGCCCATGGCGCCAGGCTCCAGGCCGGCTACGATTGGGGCAAGGTCCGTCTCGACTTCCGGCTTTCCGCCGCCTTTGGCGACGACACCGACAGCTCGGTCAAGAACGGTTACGGAACCACGACCCTGAACCTGTATTGGGACATCTACCGGTACGGTTTTTATAAAAATAACATCGTCGACTTGGCCGTGACTCCGTTTGTCGGCGTCGGCGCGGGCGGCGCGTACGTCTTCATGCAGGAAGACGACTCCGGCACCTCCACCGACGGCAGGGGCGGTTTCGAGTTCATGGGCGGTCCGGGCGGACAGGTCGCCGCCGGCGTGATGTTCAACATCACGGAAAGCCTTGGCCTGACGATGGAGTACGACTGGCAGTACTTCAACCTGCTCGGCGACGAGGGCAATCTTTCCAACCACATTCTGGAAGCGGGCCTTCGCTGGACCTTCTAGTCCAGAGCTTCGGATTTCATGTCTTGAGAGGGCGCCGTCTCGACGGCGCCCTTTCCTTTTGCGCCTTCCCGTTCCGGCACTGAGACCTTCACCAATAATCAAAATCGCGATATCATCTCCCGGGGACACAAAACAAAGCATTGCAGCCTCGCGGGCGTCAGCGAAGGGGAGTGGAAATGCGCGTTCTTTTCATTGGAGTGGCGGCGGCGCTCGCCTTCGCCGGGGCGACGGCCGAGGCCGACCAGACCATCACCGCGGCCAAGGCCTACAAGGCCCCGGTCATCGACGGCGACGGGTCCGACGAGGCCTGGGCGCGGGCCAAGGCCTTCACGGTCCAGGACGCGGTGGCGGACATTCCCTTGACGTTGAAGGCGGTCCATGTGGACGGCAGCGTCTATGTCCTGACGTCGTTCGCCGACAAGACCGAAAGCCGCGACCACAAGACCATGGTCTGGGACAAGACCAAGAACGCCTACGTCACCGGCCCGGCGCGCGAGGACTCCTTCGTCCTGAAATGGAACATGGAGCCCCACCAGGTCGACCTCACGCTCAGTTCCGACGCGCCCTACAAGGCCGACATCTGGTACTGGAAGTCGCACCGCACCGACCACGCCGGGTACGCCGACGACAAGCATCAGGTCTACAACCAGTTCTCGGTTCCCAAGGCCAAGAAGACGTTGTCCAAGAAGGGGCGGGTGTTCTACCTGCTGCGCGCGGGCGACGACGGGAAATCCGCCTACGGCGCCGCGTTGATCGGCGGCTTCCAGGGCGACAAGATCGGCAAGTTCAAGCTGCGCGCGCCCACGGGCAGCCGCGCCGACGTGCGGGCCAAGGGCGCGTGGAAGGACGGCGTCTGGACCGTCGAGTTCGGCCGCAAGCTGGACACCGGGCATGCGGACGACATCCAGTTCGTTCCCGGGAAATCCTACCAGTTCGGGGTTTCGCGCTATGAAATCGCCGGGCGCAAAAGGGACGACAGCATCGACGAACCCCTGTTCGGAAGCGGAGAAATCGGGGAAACCCTGTTCCTGGAGTTCGAATGAACCCTTTCGGCGCCATTCGCTATCACGTCGCCGAGAAACTGGGCATCGCCCTGTTCCTCGGCGTGTTCGCGGCGCTCGCCGTTTCGGCCTACCACTACACCCGCTTTTCCGCCGACGCCATCCGGACCGTGATCCAGGTTCATGCGCCCGCGCACGAAAAGATGTTCGTCATCGATAATCTTATCAGTTCCGCGCATGGCGCGTTCCACGACTTCAAAAGCTCCGAGGCGGTCACCGAAAAGGACATCCTGGCCATCATCGCCTCCATCAAGACCCTGTCGGCCCAGATCGACCGCGACATGGCGAACGCCGATCCTTACGCCGAGGACAGCCCGACCCCGGAGCTTTCCATCGCCCTGGACGGCTTTTTCCGGGAACTGGTCAACGACGCCAAGGAGGACCCGGCCGACGACACCGGCATCATGCTGATCGACGAAATCCGGTCGGCCTCGTCGAGAATCAGAACCGAATACTTCGCGCTGCACAACAAGCCGGACACGCCGGAATCCGTGAAAACGACGATCGCGCGGATTTCCGGCTCCATCTCCATGTTCGATTTGCTGTTCGAGAACTATGTCGGCCTTCGGCATTTCGACATCGATATCGTCCTGGATTCCCTCGATCGCGCGATCGCCATGTTGCGCGACTTGGACGAGGAATTCGCGCGCGAGGAAATCAACGACCCCGAATACGCCAGGGAATTCGACAATCTGATCCAGTCCCTGGCCCGGTTCAAGGCGGGGATCGTGTTGTTCAACACCGAGCTGGCCCAGGAAGGCTCGGTCACCGACACCCTGATCGAGATCGGCGACGCCACCCACGAGGAATGGGTCGCGTCGGTGGACGCCCTGCATCACGTCCATAACCACATCAACGCCTATATCGAGCGATGCAACGCCGAGGTGACCGAGACCAGCAGCACCCGCCAGAAACTGTTCCTGCTCCTGTTCATTATCGGCGCCATCGTCGCCGGATTCGGCTCCATGGTGTTGCGGCGCATGATCACGGCGCGCGTCGGCGCCATCACCGAGGGCGCCCACAAGATGGCCGATGGCGAGCTGGGATACCGCATCGCTCCCGGCCCCAGGGACGTTTTCGGCCAGCTTGCGGGCGACTTCAACGCCATGGCCGACTCGCTCGCCGAGAAGCACATGGAATCGAAGGCGCGCATGGACGAGCTCGACAAGGTCAACCGCGAGGTCGTCGAGGCCCGCGACAAGCTCGACGTCCGCGTGCGCGAACGCACGGACGAGCTGAACAAGGCCAAGGTGGAGGCGGAGGAAAGCGAAGAGAATCTGCTCGGCATGATCACCGAAAGCCCCATCGCCATCGTCATCGCCGACCACGAGGGCCGCAACATTTTCTGGAACAAGAAGTTCGAGGAGTTCGGACACTGGGGCGAGGACGGCGAGGGCCACCGCGTGTTCGGCATGTCCTTCGAACGGGCCGAGGAAAAGGAGCTTCTGACCCACCTGATGGCCGAGGAAGCCGGCTTCGACGACGTGGAGTTCAAGCTGACCGCCGCCGACGGCTCCGACGTGTGGGCGCTGGTCAGCCTGCAGAAGATCTGGTTCGACCGCCAGCCCTGCTCCCTGATCTGGGTCTACGACATCACCGAGCGCATCCGCAACGAACGCGAACTGGCCGAGGCCCGCCGGGCGGCGGAAGAGGCGAGCACGGCGAAGTCGGATTTCCTTGCGAACATGAGCCACGAGATCCGCACGCCGATGAACGCGATCACGGGCATGAACCACCTGCTGAAAAAGACCAAGCTGGACCGCCAGCAGCGGGACTACGTGGAGAAGGCGGGCAACGCCACCCATTCGCTGTTGTCGATCATCAACAACATCCTGGATCTGTCCAAGATCGAGGCGGGCAAGGTCGAGATGGAGGCGATCGACTTCAAGCTGTCGGACGTCCTGCGCCGCCTGGCCGACGTCCTGGGGGGCGTGCTGAGCAAGAAGGACATCGAGTTCGCCATCGTCTCGCCCCTGGACATCCCGGATAACCTTGTGGGCGACCCGACGCGCCTGGGCCAGATCCTGCTCAACTTCGCCAACAACGCGGTCAAGTTCACCGAGACGGGCTCGGTGGTTGTGGCGGTGGAGGACGCGGGCCGTGGCGAGGACACGGTCTCCTTGCGCTTCGCCATCCGGGACACCGGCATCGGCATGACGGCGGAGCAACGGGACAAGCTGTTCCAGCCGTTCACCCAGGCGGACACGTCGACGACGCGGAAGTTCGGGGGCACGGGCCTGGGGCTGACCATCTCGAAGCAGTTCGTGGAGCTGATGGGGGGCCAAGTGACGGTCCTGAGCGAGCCCGGGGAGGGCTCGGAGTTCTCGTTCACGGTGGGCTTTCCGCTGTCGGCGGAGGTCGCGGAGGCGGCGGAGGGTCTGGAGGCGCTCCGGGGCAAGCGGGCGCTGGTGGTGGACGAATTCGAGACCGGTCGCGAGGCGCTGGTGGAGGCGCTTTCGGCCTGGGGGATGATGGCGGCGGCGGCGGAGACGCGGGACGACGCCGAGGCGGCGCTGGGCGCCATGCCGTTCGACGCGGTTCTGATGGACTGGCGGACGGCTGGGGGGAAAGTGTTCGACGGGGTCCCGGCCTTCGTTCTGGTGTCGCCGCACGCGCTGGAGGGCGACCGGGACGCCATCGACGCGCTGTCTCCGGCGGGTCTTCTGGTCAAGCCGGTGATCCCGGATGTTCTTCTGGGCTCCCTGCTGCACGGGCTGGAGCTTGTGGACGACCGCCGTGGCGACGGGCGCGACGAGGGCGACGCGGCGCGTCTGAAGGACTGGAAGGTCCTGGTGGTGGACGACAACGAGGTGAACCAGGAGATCGCGCGCGCGATCCTGGAGGCCGAGGGCGCCATGGTTGTGGTGGCCGAGAACGGGCAGGACGCGGTGGACGCGGTGGACATGCGGCCCGGGCTGTTCGACGTGGTTCTGATGGACATCCAGATGCCGGTGATGGATGGGCTCGAAGCGACGCGGCGCATCCGCGCCAACCCGGACCACGAAGGCCTACCGGTTCTGGCCATGTCGGCCAACGCCATGGACCACCAGCGCCAGGAAAGCCTGGACGCGGGCATGAACGACCACATCGCCAAACCCATCGACGTCGACCAGGCGGTCGAGACCATGCGGAAATGGGTGTGAGACTGGAGCGGGAAACGCTCCGCTGATTTCAAAGTTCTTGATGACCAAGAACGAAATTAAGGAAGGGAATAGGATATGCGGGTAACTATTCTGCGCGTTTTCGCGGCTTTGGCGCTCGTTTGCTTCTGGGCCGGGGAATTGGCGGCGGCCGACGCCAAGAGCCGTTTGCTGGTCGTCAGCAGCTATCATCGCGAATACCTGTGGTCCCAGGACACGAACCGGGGCGTGACCGCCGCGTTGATCGAGTTCGGCTATCTGGACGATCAAGGGCAGGCCGACGCCTTCACCCGGGACGACATGGTCGAGAGCTCCCGCGCCGTCGCGCGCAAGATGTGGATGGACACCAAACGCAAAACCACGAAGGCCGACATCAACGCGGCGGTCGGGCGAGTCTTGCAGGCGGCGGAGGAGTTCAAGCCCGACGTCATCCTTCTCGGCGACGACAACGCGGCCAACTACGTGGGCAACCAGTTCATCGACACCGAAACCCCGGTGGTGTTCTGGGGCGTCAACGGGGTTCCGTTGAAATACGGCCTGCTGGATTCCCTGGAAAAACCGGGACACAACGTCACGGGCGTCTATCAGGCGGGCTATCTGATGGAGGGCGTGCAGTTCCTGAAAAAGCTGCTGCCGGACGTCAAGACCATGGGCGTGCTCTCCGACGACTCGCCCACCGGCCGGTCCAAGGCCAAGGAGCTGACGCTGATGATGGAGAAGGGCGCCCTGCCCATCGCGGTCACGGAGGTGGTCATCACCGGCTCGGAAGCCGAATGGAAAGCGAAGGCGCTGGAGCTGGACAAGAAGGTCGACGCCTTCTTCATCGTCAACCACAACACGTTGAAGGACGCCGCTGGGAAGGCCGTCGACCCCATGCGGGTCGGCTCGTGGTTCCTGAACACCATCCGCAAGCCCTCCGTCGCTCACGAGCGGCAATTCGTGACCGAGGGCTTCCTCTGCGCCGTGGACGATTCCGGCTTCAAGCAAGGATTCGAGGCGGTCCGCATCGCCGACCGCATCCTCGCCAAGGGCGAGAAGCCCGAGGCGATTTCCGTCTACGCGCCCAGCCGGGGCAAGTTCCTGGTCAACCGGGTCCGGGCGGAGATGCTGGGCCTGGACGCGATCGCGAAGGGCCATGAACTGGTCGAGGAGTATGTCGAGAAGTCCGTCGCGCTGGAGAAATACCCGCGGGCGCAATAAGCCTCGGGCCAATGTGACAACGACTTCGAGGGAAATCCGTGCGCGAGGCGCTAGAACATAACGCGGACGCGAACGACGTCAGAAAACCGACGCTGTTCGTCCGTTTGCTGCGCTGGTTCGCGCTGACCGGCGTCGGGGTCGCGTTGATCTCGGGCCTCGCGCATCATCTTTATCTGAACCAAGTCATCTTCAACGCCACCCAGGAACGGCTCGCGGGCACGCTGAAATCCATGCGGCTCTTTTTCGAAGAGAGCTATTCCAAACACGTGTCCGGCGACCTATCCATGATGGCCCGCGCGCCCAGCATCGGGCGGCTGATCGTTTCCGGCAGCGAGGAAAGGTTCATCGCGCGGGGCGATGTGGAGCGGTTCTTCATCAACATCACCGGAAACCACAAAGACGAATTTTATTTGAAAATCGGCTTCCATGGCCGAAAGGGCGACCTGTTGGCGGCGGTCAAGGGCCGCAAACGGACCCGCCGCAAGGGAAATATCCTGACCCTTTCCGACGCAACCAGCCTCCAACGGGAAAGCGCGAAACTGTTCCAGGACCTCAAGAAGGCGGCGCCCGGCGCCCCCGTCATTTGCTCCATCGTCCGAAACGCGTCGGGCGGCGACGTGCTTCTGGCCGGCATCGGGGTCGCCGATCCCGACGTCGGCGGCTTCGGCGGCGCGATCATCGTCGAGGTCGCGCTCGCTCTCTATCTAGATTATCTCGCCAACACGGTTCCGGCCGAGGAAAGAACCTGGGGCCGGGGGTTCGGGGACGGCGACCTTCATGGGTTGTCCGTCAAGCTTTCGACGGGAGACGGAAAGGCCGAGATGTTGCGCGCCGGCGACGTCGGCGATCACGCCGATTTGCCGTTCTGGTTCGAACCCATGCTCCCGACCCAGGACTTGCTCGCCATCGACGGGCCGATCGGCGCGGGAATGAACGGCGCGCCCTTGATGCAGGTTGCGTTGGCCATGCCGCGCGCCGATTACGCCGTCGTCATCCAGGGCTCGGTCATGCGGTCTTTTATGTTGGCCGGGGTGATCGCGATGATCTCCGTGATCATTTCGCTGTTCGCGTCCCGCGCCATCGCGCGCCCGGTCGCGGAAATCAGCCGGGCGAGCCGGGACGTCGCCCAGGGAAACCTCGACGCCCGCGCCGTCACGAAAGCCTCGGGCGAGTTGGGCCTTCTCGCCGAGAATTTCAACCGCATGGTCGGGGAGCTGCAATCCCAAACCGAGGAGTTGCAGGCCCAAACCGAAAGCCTGTCCGACGCCATGTGGAAAAGCCAACAGGCCAAGGAAACGGCGGAGGAAAGCGAAAAGAACCTTCTGGAGCTGATCACGGAAAGCCCGATCGCCATCGCCATCGCGGACTACAGCGGGCGTAACATCTTCTGGAACAAGGAGTTCGAAAAGCTCGGCCATTGGGTCAGGACGGACGACGGGCATCGGGACTTCCGGCTTTCGTTCGAGCGCGCCGAGGAAGAGGAGCTTCTGGGCCATCTGATGGAGGGCGAGGGCGGCTTCATCAATGTGGAGTTCAAGCTGACCGCCGCCGACGACTCCGACGCCTGGGCGCTGATCAGCCTGCAGAAAATCTTTTTCGACCGCCAGCCCTGCTCCCTGATCTGGGTCTACGACGCGACCGAGCGCGTGCTGCAGGAGCGCGCGCTCGCCGAGGCGCGCCGGGCGGCGGAAGAGGCGAGCACGGCGAAGTCGGATTTCCTCGCCAACATGAGCCACGAGATCCGCACGCCGATGAACGCGATCACGGGCATGAACCACCTGCTGAAAAAGACCAAGCTGGACCGCCAGCAGCGGGACTACGTGGAGAAGGCGGGCAACGCCACCCATTCGCTGTTGTCGATCATCAACAACATCCTGGATCTGTCCAAGATCGAGGCGGGCAAGGTCGAGATGGAGGCGATCGACTTCAAGCTGTCGGACGTCCTGCGCCGCCTGGCCGACGTCCTGGGGGGCGTGCTGAGCAAGAAGGACATCGAGTTCGCCATCGTCTCGCCCCTGGACATCCCGGATAACCTTGTGGGCGACCCGACGCGCCTGGGCCAGATCCTGCTCAACTTCGCCAACAACGCGGTCAAGTTCACCGAGACGGGCTCGGTGGTTGTGGCGGTGGAGGACGCGGGCCGTGGCGAGGACACGGTCTCCTTGCGCTTCGCCATCCGGGACACCGGCATCGGCATGACGGCGGAGCAACGGGACAAGCTGTTCCAGCCGTTCACCCAGGCGGACACGTCGACGACGCGGAAGTTCGGGGGCACGGGCCTGGGGCTGACCATCTCGAAGCAGTTCGTGGAGCTGATGGGGGGCCAAGTGACGGTCCTGAGCGAGCCCGGGGAGGGCTCGGAGTTCTCGTTCACGGTGGGCTTTCCGCTGTCGGCGGAGGTCGCGGAGGCGGCGGAGGGTCTGGAGGCGCTCCGGGGCAAGCGGGCGCTGGTGGTGGACGAATTCGAGACCGGTCGCGAGGCGCTGGTGGAGGCGCTTTCGGCCTGGGGGATGATGGCGGCGGCGGCGGAGACGCGGGACGACGCCGAGGCGGCGCTGGGCGCCATGCCGTTCGACGCGGTTCTGATGGACTGGCGGACGGCTGGGGGGAAAGTGTTCGACGGGGTCCCGGCCTTCGTTCTGGTGTCGCCGCACGCGCTGGAGGGCGACCGGGACGCCATCGACGCGCTGTCTCCGGCGGGTCTTCTGGTCAAGCCGGTGATCCCGGATGTTCTTCTGGGCTCCCTGCTGCACGGGCTGGAGCTTGTGGACGACCGCCGTGGCGACGGGCGCGACGAGGGCGACGCGGCGCGTCTGAAGGACTGGAAGGTCCTGGTGGTGGACGACAACGAGGTGAACCAGGAGATCGCGCGCGCGATCCTGGAGGCCGAGGGCGCCATGGTTGTGGTGGCCGAGAACGGGCAGGACGCGGTGGACGCGGTGGACATGCGGCCCGGGCTGTTCGACGTGGTTCTGATGGACATCCAGATGCCGGTGATGGATGGGCTCGAAGCGACGCGGCGCATCCGCGCCAACCCGGACCACGAAGGCCTACCGGTTCTGGCCATGTCGGCCAACGCCATGGACCACCAGCGCCAGGAAAGCCTGGACGCGGGCATGAACGACCACATCGCCAAACCCATCGACGTCGACCAGGCGGTCGAGACCATGCGGAAATGGGTGTGAGGCGAAGAGCAAGCGGGTCGCCGAAGCCGTCAAAGATGCCCTGAAGGATCGCGTTCTTCTCCCGGGAAAGCGAATGCGTCGCATCCGCATTTTGCGTTGACCGGAGCCGGAACCCGGCTATGATCGCTCCATGCACATCCATCACATGGACGACTGGCGGCACGATCACGTGTTCCACGACGCCGACGCGCTGCAGCGGGGCGAGCGGCGCACGTGGTGGGTGATCGGCCTCACCTTCGTTACCATGGTGGTGGAGATCGGGGCCGGGCTCGCCTTCAACTCCATGGCGCTTTTAGCCGACGGCTGGCACATGGCGAGCCACGCGGCGGCCCTGGGCATCACCGTCTTCGCCTATTGGTTCGCGCGCCGCCACGCCCAGGACCGGCGCTTCACCTTCGGCGCCGGCAAGGTCGGGGTGCTGGGCGGGTTCACCAGCGCCGTGGTGCTGGCGATGGTGGCGCTGCTGATGGCCGCCGAATCGATCAACCGCCTTGTGAATCCGCTGCCCATCGCCTTCGACCAAGCCATGATGGTCGCGGTCGTCGGACTGGTGGTGAACCTGGCGAGCGCCAAGCTGCTCCACGGCGGCGGCGGCCACGCCCACCATGAAGACCATCACGACGACCACCACCATCACCACAAAGAGCATCACCATGGGCGCCATCACGGCCATCATCATGGTCACGGCGGCCACCACGACCACAACCTGCGCGCCGCCTATCTGCACGTGCTGGCCGACGCGTTGACCTCGGTCCTGGCCATCGTCGCGCTTCTGGCGGGCCGGACCTGGGGCTGGGTGTGGATGGACGCGGCCATGGGAATCGTCGGCGCCCTAGTGGTCGGCAAGTGGGCCGTGGGCCTGCTTGGCGACACCGGGAGCGTGCTGTTGGACGCGTCCGTGTCCGGCGAGCGCGAGGACCGGCTGCGCGAGGCCATCGAGGCCGACGCCGACAACCGGGTCTCGGACATTCATCTCTGGCATGTCGGGCCGAACCGGCTCGGCGCCATCGTGTCCGTGGTCACCCACCAGCCTCGGCCGGTGGACCATTACCGCGCTCTTCTCGCCCACCAGAAGGACCTGGCGCACCTGACCGTCGAGGTCCACGCCTGCCCCGGCGAGACCTGCATTCATCCCGAAACCGGCTGACCCTTGGCGCCGCCGTGCCTATCGTGGTAGCGTGCGCGGCTTCTGGCGGGGAGCGATCATGACCGACACGGAAAACCAAGATCAGAGCGGCGAGGACAACGGCGCGCCCGTCCTTTCCGAGGACGAGCAAAAAGAAGTCGCCATCGAATGGTTCTTCGCCATGTGGGACGAAGCCATGAAACGCGGCGTCGATCCGGAGAAGATGGCCATCGTCAGCCTGTCCGGCACCTTGAACAAGTTCGTCGCCATGTACGGCGAGGAAGGGGCCTCAGCCCTGGTGGAGCAAATCCCCGAACGCATCATGGCCGGGCACTTCACGCCCAAGGGCGACCAGGAATCCCACTGACTTTACCGATATCGTCAACCCCTTCTTAACCCCCTCTGCTTCATCATCGTTCGTCCGCTCGCGGGGGGAAGCGCAGGCGGATGGAAGAGGGGAGAACTTGACGTGAAAAGCGTTCTTTGCGAAATGCGCCTGAGGGCCCGCCACGTGGTCGGGCCGGTGCTGGCGGTCTTCGCCGTGGTCTATTTCGCCTACCACCTGGTGCACGGGGAGCGCGGGCTCCTCGCCTGGTGGGAGCTGAACAAGCAGGTCTCCGAGGCCAAGCTGGAATTGAGCCAAGTCTCCGAGCAACGCCAATCCTTGGAAAAGCGGGTCCGCCACCTGAACCCGGGAACCCTCGACCCCGACCTGTTGGAGGAGCGGGCGCGGCTGATGCTGAACTACGGCCGCGAGACCGACATGGTGATCTTCATCCGATAGGGGGCGGAACTCCCCTTATTCAAGCAGCGTCTTGATCCTAGTCTCGCTCCGGTCCATATCAATGGACATGGAGACCGAAGTCCGAACCGCCGAAAAGCCCATCAGAAAACCCGCATGGATCCGGGTCAAGGCGCCGACGTCGCCCGAATACGGCGACACGCTCCGCCTGATGCGGCGCAACCGCCTGCACACGGTGTGCGAGGAGGCGGCGTGCCCCAACATCGGCGAGTGCTGGTCCAAGCGCCACGCCACCGTGATGATCCTGGGCGACATCTGCACCCGGGGCTGCGCGTTCTGCAACGTGGCCACGGGCAGGCCCCGCGCCGTGGACCCGCTGGAGCCGGACAACCTGGCGCTCGCCGTCGCCGAGATGAAGCTGGCCCACGTGGTGGTGACCTCCGTCGACCGCGACGACCTGGACGACGGGGGGGCGGGGCAGTTCGCCCGTTGCATCGAAAACATCCGCGCGGCCTCGCCGGAGACCACCATCGAGGTGCTGATCCCCGATTTCCTCGACAAGCCCGGCGCGCTCGAGACCGTGGTCGAGGCCGGGCCCGACGTCCTGAACCACAATCTGGAGACCGCGCCGAGACTGTACCGGACCATCCGGCCCGGCGCCCGGTACTTCCATTCGCTCAAGGTGCTGGACCGGGCCAAGGCGCTGAACTCCGGTTTGTTCACCAAGTCGGGAATCATGGTCGGGCTCGGCGAGGACAAGGCCGAGGTGGTTCAGGTCATGGACGATCTGCGCTCGGCCGACGTGGACTTCATGACCATCGGCCAGTACCTGCAGCCGACGCCCAAGCACGCCCCGGTCGCGCGCTATGTCGAACCCGACGAATTCGAGGAATACAAGCGGGTGGGCGAGGCCAAGGGGTTCCTTCTGGTCGCCTCCTCGCCCTTCACCCGGTCGTCCTATCACGCGGACCGGGATTTCGAAAAATTGCGCGCCGCGCGAAGGAGCCTCGGGGTATAATCCCCCCATGCCCGTCCACACCGAAAAACGCCCCATGCCGCATGCGCCGGAGCAGATGTTCGATCTGGTGGCCGACGTCGCGCGCTATCCCGAGTTCCTGCCCTGGTGCGCGGCGACCCGGATCAAGTCGCGGGGCGACGACTGGTTCGTCGCCGACATGGTGATCGGGTTCAAGGCGTTCCGCGAGAGGTTCACGTCGCATGTCTATCTGGTCCCGTCGGAACGCATCGAGGTCGCCTACAGGGACGGCCCGTTCAAGTACCTGACCAACCACTGGATCTTCGAGCCCGGCCCCGACGGAACCTGCGTGGTGGACTTCCACGTGGATTTCGAGTTCCGATCCAAGGTGCTGCAAAAGGCCATCGGCGTCGTTTTCGGCGAGGCGGTGAACAAGATGGTCGGCGCGTTCGAGAAGCGGGCGGCGAAGCTTTACGACGGACGCTGAGCGACGACCATTACGTCTTCAAGACCCTTGATCGAGAGCGAGGGCCAGCAGCATCCGCAGAGCCGTTTCCACGGCCCGCTCCCTGACGAATTCCCGATCGCCTCCGTATCGATGGCGTTCGTGGCGCGTTTCGCCGCCTTTGAGCGCCGTCGCGAAATGCACCAGCCCGACGGGCTTTTCCGCCGTCCCGCCGCCGGGTCCGGCGATTCCGGTGATGGCGACGGCGAGGGCGGCGTTGGAGTTTCCGATCGCGCCCTCGGCCATGGCCCGGGCGACGTCTTCGCTGACCGCTCCCTTGGTCTCGAACAGGTCCGGGGCGACGCCCAGCATGTCGGTCTTGGCTTCGTTCGTATAGGTCACGAAGGCCCGGTCCACCACGCTGGACGATCCCGCGACGGCGGTCAGGCGCCCCGAAACCAGGCCGCCGGTGCACGATTCCGCCGTGGCGATCAAAAGCCCCCTGGCGCGGCATGCGGCGAGGACCTGGGCGGCGAGGCGGCGTTGCTTGCTAGAGTACATGGCTAGACCACCCCGAAATGAACCAGCGCGGCCAACGCGGCCAGCCCGTATAGCCCCGCGACCACGTCGTCGATCATGATCCCCCAGCCGCCGGGAAACGTCCGCTCGGCCCACGAGACCGGCCAGGGCTTCCAAATGTCGAACAGCCGGAACAGGACGAACCCGACGCCGTAAAGCAATACATCCGGAGGAACCGCCAACAGGGTCAGCCATTGGCCCGCGACCTCGTCCACCACCACCAGGCCTGGGTCCTCGCGCCCCAGCCGCCGCGCCACCCGGTCCGACGCCCACACCCCAAGGGCGAAGACGGCGACGGCGCCCGCCAACAGGCCCCAGCTTCCCCAAACCGTCGCGATTCCCCACGCGAACGGAAGCGCCGCCAGGGACCCCCAGGTCCCGGGCGCCTTGGGCAAAAGCCCCGATCCGAACCAGGTCGCGAGAAGCGCGTCGGGCTCGGTCAATCGCACGTTCGTCTCGGACATCGCGAGCCATCATCGCCGAAAAGCGGCGGCGAACAAGGCCCGATTAATCGTTTTGAAAGGATGGAAATGATAAAACGCCATGGAATCCGGGGGGATTCGCCGAATTCGACGCTTGCATGGACGAGCGTTTGTGAATACCGTCAAGGGGTGAGGCCCCATCGGGCCTGTATCCGGTTTTTTCCCAAGGCCCCAAAGGGAAGGGGATAGGACCAAGGGAAAGGGCGGTCAGGGGGACCCCCAGCAAAAACGACCCGAGGGGTAACGCATGGAACGGGCTGACTTTTTGCGGGACTGGTACGCCGCCGCCCGGGATTTGATCGAGCGCCTTTTTCCCGAACGCCAGCTGGTTTTCCGCACCGAGGGACGGGTGAACTTCTTCCGTCTCGGCAGCGGAGCCCAATTCGGCGCGGCCGCGCTCGCGGCGCTTGCGCTCTGCTGGACCGCGTTTTCCAGCTACAGCTACATCTTCCACAGCCGGATCGTGGCGGAAAAGAACGCGGAGATCTTCAACCACCGCCTCGCCTATTCGAGCCTGTTGAAGCAGGTGTCCGACTACCAGCGCTCCTTCACCGAGCTGTCCATCAAGCTCGACGACAGCCGCAACGCCATGCTGGAGCTGGTGGAGCGCAACGCCGCCCTGCAGCAGAACCTGAAGACCGTCGAGAGCCAGCTGCGCCACACCGAGGACGAACGCGCGCGCATCGTTTCGGTCCGCGAGGACCTGCAGGGCAAGCTGAACAACATCCAGTCCAGCATGCGCGAAATGGCCGGCCGCAACTTCGAGCTTCGCGACGACCTGGAAACCGTGGAGTCCGACCTGCAGTCCGTGGCCCAGGAGCGCAACCAGGCCCTGTTCGAAAGCGCCCGCATGCGCCGCAAGATCAAGGGGCTTGAGACCCGCCTCTCCGAGCTCGAGGAAACCGAGACCGAAGCCGTCAACCGCCTGGCCGAAAGCGCCGGAGGCGCCATCGAGGACATGGAGCGGGTGATCGAGCTGACCGGACTGGATCCGGACGCCCTCGCCAAGGCCGCCGGCGGCGCCAAGGGCCAGGGCGGTCCGTTCTTCGCCGCCAAGAAAAACGGCGCGCCCGCGAGCCGTCTCCAAGGCGACCTGATCGGCCTCGATTCAAGGCTGCGCCGCTGGGAGACGCTCCAGGACGCCATCATCCGCGTGCCCCTGGCCGTGCCGCTCGACGGCTACTACGTCACCAGCAGCTACGGCAAGCGCCGCGATCCGGTGAACCGGAAATGGGCCATGCACTACGGCCTGGACCTCGGCGGCACGCTGAAGTCCCCGGTCCGCGTCACCGCGCCCGGCGTGGTCACCCACGCGGGCTGGAAGGGCAAGTACGGCAAGCTGGTCGAGATCGACCACGGCGCCGGAATCAAGACCCGCTACGGGCATTTGCACAAAGTGCTCGTAAAAAAGGGACAGAAAGTTTCGTTTCGTGATAAGATCGGGCTCCTTGGGAATACGGGACGCAGCACCGGGGCCCACCTTCATTACGAAGTGGTCTTCAAGGGAAAAACGCGCGACCCGATGAAGTTCATCAAAGCGGGAAGGTATGTTTTCCAAGAAAAAGAAACAGCCCGGAAAGTCTCTGGTCGCCGGTAGCGCGGGACAAAGCAGCGCCGCGCCCTCGCTGATCAGCGCCGACCTTCGCATGGTCGGGGATCTCTACTGCGAGGGCGAGATCCAGGTGGACGGAACCATCGACGGCGACATCCGCAGCCACATCCTGCTGGTGGGCCAGACCGCCGTGGTCAAGGGCGAGATCGTCGCCGACGACGTTCGCATCCACGGCTCCGTCAACGGCCAGATCAAGGGCAAGAACGTCAGCCTCGCCCGCACCGCCCACGTGGTCGGCGACATCCTGCACGAGAACCTCTCCATCGAGAACGGGGCCTACCTGGAAGGCCACTGCAAGCGGATGGAGGAGCACGTGGACGAAGCCGCCTCCCAGGCCCCGATCAACCTGCTGATCGAGGACGGAACCGAGGACGAGCCCCTCGACGACGCCGCCCAGGCGCAGTTGGCCGGGTAGCCCCCCTCCGCAATTCCGGACATCGAGCCAAATTCGTCGTCATCCCGCGCGGGCTAGAGCGTATCGGGACTAATGGGATTCACTCTTTCATTCGTCATGGCTGGGCTCGAACCACTGCTGTCCGGTTAAGCCCACATGATCCGCGGTAATAGAAAACACACCATCGGAAACATTGAAAAGATGTCATGCGCGGGCTTGACCCGCGTATCCACGCTTTCGGTTCCGCGCAAGAGTTTCGTGGATGCCCGCGTCAAGCGCGGGCATGACGGTGTGTGATTGATTATCGTGGCTTAATGTTCAGCCGATTTTTCTTAACCGGACAGCCGTGGGCTCGACCCGGCCATCCACCCTTGGAAAACGGCGGCCCTTTCCCCCCGCCGCGCCAACAAGCGGTTTTGTGACGACGGTCACGGACCGGCGGGCGGGTTTGGGGCATGGTGGGTCTCGACAGCCAAAGACAACCGGCTCCCTCCAAGCCCCGCGCCGCCCCTCCCCCTCCCTCCCCCTCGAAACGGCGCGGGGCTTCCCCTTTCCGGGTTCCGCCTGACTGCGGGAACGCCGCCGCCCTCGGAGGCCTCGAGGGCGAGCGGGAAGCGGGCTTTTTCCACGCAATTCTTGGCGAGATGTTTCTAGCGTCCGGGGATCGTGTCCCGGGCGCGCGTCTTATGGTATTCTCGGCGAGCGCAATAAACGGGACGGACGCATGCCGGATCAGGTCGGAATAAAACAAGATGGCGGCAACATAATAATCAACACGATCAACGTCGCCGTCGAGGACGCCAAGGCCAAACGGGAGATGGCGTTCGCCTCCCACACCGCCAAGCTCCCCGTCGTTTCCGGGCGGCTGTTCGGCCGAGAGGCGGAGCTCGCCATGCTGGACAAAGCGTGGGAGGACAAGGACATCCACATGCAGTCCGTGGTCGCCTTCGGCGGGGTCGGCAAGTCGGCGCTGACGTGGCGGTGGCTGAAGGACATGGAATCCGACAACTGGCGCGGGGCGGAGCGGGTGTTCGGCTGGTCGTTCTACAACCAGGGGCAGAAGGAAACGGCCGAAACCTCGGCCGAGCCCTTCATCCATTTCGCCCTGAATTGGTTCGGCGACCCCAACCCCTTGGACGGCGCGGCGGAGGAGCGCGCCGCCCGGCTGGTCGCGCTCATCCGGGCGAAACGGACGCTGCTGATCCTGGATGGGTTGGAGCCGATGCAGAACGCCGCGCCGGGCGTGTTCGGCCGGATCAAGGACCCGGGCCTCGCCGCCGTGGTCCGCGAGCTGGCGCTGGACAACCCCGGCCTGTGCCTGATCGCCACCCGGGTCGCGGTGGCGGACGTCGAGCATTTCGACGGGGCCCAGGCGCGGGTTCACGACCTGCAAACCCTGTCCAAGGAGGCGGGGGCGTCGATCCTTCGCGCCCATGGGGTTGAGGGAATGGACGTGGAGCTGGAGCAGGCGTCCGAGGATTTCGGCGGCCACGGGCTGGCTCTGGACCTGCTGGGGAAATACCTGAAGCGCATCCACGGCGGCGATGTGCGCAAGCGCGACAAGGTGAAGGTGTTGAAGGTCGATGAAAAACAAGGCGGGCACGCGCGCCGGATGATGGAATCGTACGAGCCCCACCTGGGCGACGCCGAACGCGCCATCCTGCGGCTGCTGGGGTTGTTCGACCGTCCGGCGGAATGGAAATTGATTAACGTGGTGGCGGCGGCCCCGGCGATCGAGGACTTCACCGAACACCTGGTCGGGCTTGGGGAGGAGGGTTGGGCCGAGGCGCTGGCGACGCTTCGCGACGAACGCCTGCTGCTCGACGGCCCCAACGACGCCCCGCTCGACGCCCACCCCCTGGTGCGCGAGCATTTCGGCGCGGCGCTGAAGCGCGAGAACGAGGCGGCCTGGAAGGAAGCCCATTCCCGCCTCTACGACCACCTGCGCGACGCCACCGAGGACCTCCCCGACACCCTGGACGGCCTCGCCCCCCTCTACCAGGCCGTGGCCCACGGCTGCGCCGCCGGGCGGTATGCTGAGGCGTTTGACGAGGTGTATTGGCGGCGGATCATGCGGGAGGACAAGTTTTTCGCCACGAGAGAGCTCGGCGGTTACGGCCCCGACCTCGGGGCGGCGGCGTGCTTTTTCGAGACGCCCTGGTCCAAGCCGGTGGAGGCGCTGGAGGAACGCGAACGGTCCTGGCTTCTCAACGCGGCCGGGTTACGCCTCCGCACGCTGGGCCGGTTCGGGGAAGCGGCCGCGCCCATGGCGGCGGGGTTGGAAAGCGTCATCGCCCGAGAGGACTGGAAAGACGCCGCCGTCCAGGCCTCCAGCATGAGCCAGCATCACCTCGCCCTCGGCGCGGTGCCGCTCGCGGAGGAGGCGGGCGCGCGGGCGGTGGAGTTGGCCGAGCGCGGCGGCGATGCGGGCCGGCGCATGATCAACAGGACTGTCCACGCCGACGCCCTGCATCAGGCGGGCGGCCTCGACGCGGCCGAGGTCCTGTTCCGCGAGGCCGAGGCCATGCAGAAGGAATTCCAGCCCGGCGATCCCATCCTCTATTCCCTTCAGGGCTTCCGGTACTGCGACCTTCTGCTGGCGCGCGGGCGGGCGTCCGAGGCGCGGGAGCGGGCCAGGGACACCAGGGTTGTCGCCGAGGGCAACATCTGGCTTCTCGACATCGCCCTCGACGCCTTGACCATCGGCCGCGCCCACTTGGCCGAGGGCGACGCGGACGCGGCCCGGACGTGGCTGGACCGCGCCGTGGACGGCCTGCGCCGGGCGCATCACAACGAATTCCTCCCCCGAGGCCTCCTCGCCCGCGCGGCGCTGGGACGGACGGTGGAGGATTTCGACGACGCCGAACGCGACCTGGACGAGGCCTGGGCCATCGCCGAGCGCGGGCCCATGCGGCTTCACATGGCCGACGCGCAGTTGGAATGGGCGCGGCTGCGCTTGGCCCAAAACCGCGTTCCCGACGCCCGCGACCACCTGGACAAGGCCCGCGCCCTGATCGACGAGACCGGCTACCACCGCCGCGACGCGGACGTCATCGAGTTGGAGGCGGCGCTGGGGTCCTAGCGCCCGCCGCATCCAAAAACGAACCGCCCCGCCCCTTCCCCCGTCACCCCCGGGTCAAGCCCGGCCATGACGAAAGAAACGGCGAGCCCCATTATACAGCCGGCCAAGGACTTGACCGGCTCCAATCCCTCAATCGCCGGGCGCATTCCTCCGGAATGCTTGGCTTTCGGCGCATAATCGCCGGCCCGCTTCGCAGGCTGCCAAGCGATCGCAAGTCATAGCTCGCGCCGCTTGGTATTACGCCAAGCCTCCCCAGGCTCCATGCGCGCCTTGACATCGCGCGCCGATCTCCTATCTCTTCCGGAATTGTCCCAACCCTCGACAAGGAGCCGCCCGTGCCCGAATCCGACCATCACGACGTGCGCAAGACCGTGCGCGACAGCTACGCCGGCATCGCGACCCAGGGCGGCAACTCCGGCTGCTGCGCGCCCGCGAGCGGGGGCGCGTCCGGCTGTTGCGGCCCGGCCCCCGACATCAGGATCCCGACGGCCGAGGAAATGTCCTCCTTTTTCGGGTATTCCGCCGAGGAAATGGCCGAGGCGCCGGACGGCGCCAACCTGGGACTCGGCTGCGGCAACCCCCAGGCCATCGCCGACATGAAGACGGGCGAGACCGTGGTGGATTTGGGCTCCGGCGCCGGCTTCGACGTCTTCCTCGCCGCGGGCAAGGTGGGGCTCCGGGGCCGGGTGATCGGCGTCGACATGACCCATGAAATGCTGGCCAAGGCGCGGGACAACGCGGAAAAGGGCGGATACGGAAACGTCGAGTTCCGGCTTGGCGAGATCGAATACCTGCCCATCGCCGACGGGACGGCGGACGTGATCATCTCCAACTGCGTCATCAACCTGTCGCCGGACAAGCCCCAGGTCCTGGCCGAAGCCTTCCGCGTGTTGAAGCCGGGCGGGCGCATCGCCATCTCGGACGTGGTCGCGACCCAGCCGTTCCCCCGGGACATGATGGAGGACGCGCACCTTCTGTCGGGTTGCGTCACCGGGGCGAGCCCGGTCGCGGACCTGCAGGCCTGGCTCGAAGGCGCGGGCTTCGCCCGGGTCCGGATCGACGTCAAGGAGGAAAGCCGCGCCGGCATCGCCGACTGGGCGCCCGGGCGCGGGATCGAAAACTACGTGGTCTCGGCCATCATCACCGCCGAGAAGCCGGGGGGGTGCGGCTGCGTCGGGCCTTGCTGAACCCATGCCCCGCGACACGGTTCTGTTCGACATCAACGAAACCGTTCTGGACCTTTCGTCACTGAGGCCCGGGTTCGAGGCGGCGTTCGGCGACGCGGCGGCGGCGTCCACGTGGTTCGCCATGCTATTGCATTCGTCGACCGTCTGCGCCTTGACCGGGGTTGGGACCGGGTTCGCCGATCTGGCAGCCGCCACGCTGGACGCCTTGGCCGCGCGCCGGGGCGCGGCGGTGTCCCCGGATCAAAAGGACGGAATCCTCGCCGGTTTCGCAAGCCTTGCGCCCCACGCGGACGTCAAGCCCGGCCTGGCGCGCCTGCGGGCGGGAGGATACCGGACGGTCGCGTTCTCCAATTCCTCGCGAAAGCTGGTGGCGAGCCAGATCGCCAACGCCGGGCTCGAAGATCATTTCGACGAGGTTCTTTCGGTCGAGGAAACGGGAAGCTTCAAGCCCGACGCCAAGGTCTATCGCTTCGGCGCGGAGCGCCTTGGGCGGTACATCGAGGATTTGCGCCTCGTCGCCACCCATGACTGGGACACCCACGGCGCCATGTCTGCGGGCATGCGCGCGGCCTACATCGACCGTTCTGGCGCGCCGTACCATCCGCTCTACCTGCGCCCGGGCGTTTACGCCTCGGACATGGGCGAGGTCGCGGAGCGGATCATCGCCGTCGATAGCCGGGTCAAGCCCGGCCATGACGAAAGAATGAGCGAATCCCTTTAAGTCAGACCTAATTCTAGGCGTCCTTCGCCAGCCTGAGCCCATAGGTCCCGAACCCCTGGTCGGGCAGGCCCCCCATGCGGCGCGAGCATCTTAGGCCCTCGGCGTGGCGCTTCCAGCTGCCGCCCCGGAAGCTCCGGTGCGAGCCGCCGGTCTCGGGGATTTTGGCGCCCGAGGCCAGCGCCGCGTGGGCGTCGGTGAAGTAGAGCTCGTGGGTCCATTCGTGGGCGCCGCCGCTCATGTCGCATAGGCCGAGCGCGTTCGGCTTCTTCAGGCCCACCGGATGGGTGCGGAAGGTGGAGTTGGCGTCGTACCAGGCGAAGTCGACCAGCTCTTCGATGTCGCTGGTGCCCGCCCATTTCCGCTTTTGGCCCCGGTCGCGGGCGGCGAACTCCCATTCGGCCTCGCGCGGCAGGCGGTATCCGCCCTCGGTCAGCTCGTTGAGCTTGGCGATGAAGTCCTGGGCCTGGTCCCAGCTCACCATTTCCAAGGGATAGTCGTCGCCCTTCTTGAACATGGACGGGTTGTAGTCCATGACCTTGCGCCATTGGCCCTGAGTGACCGGATATCGGCCGATCCAGAAGTCGCCGACCTTGGTCGGCACCACCGGAAGCTCGTCCGGGAAGCCGTCGCCGAACAGGTCGCCCATGTCGAAGCGTCCGCCCTCGACGAAGACGAACGGCATGCCGGTGACGGGATCGACGTGGGTTGCGGTCATGGCGCGGGGCTCCAGGCGACGCGGACGCCGACGTAGCTGTCCTTGTACGTCGGCCCGTGGTTCGACCGGTCCGAGCAGCGGCAGAGGACCTTGTAGCTCCGCCAGCTTCCCCCCCGGATCGTCCGGTCCTCGCCGATGCCCCGGTGGACCGGGTTGCGGGGCGCGTGGTGGGCGTAGGCGTCGTGGGCGAAGACGTCGGCGACGAACTCGTAAACGTTGCCCGACATGTCGTGAAGGCCGAGCCCGTTGGGCTTGAGCTTGCCCACCGGTTGGGTCTGCTTGCCCGCCGTGTCGTCGTACCAGGCGTATTCGGGGGCCAGGTCGGGGTCCGCGAGGCCCGCCAGATATTCGTCCTTGCCGCCGCTCCTGGCCGCGTACTCCCACTCGGCCTCGGTGGGGAGCCGGAAGGTTCCCTCGGCCTTCGCGTTCAGGGCGGCGAGGAAGTCCTGGACGTCGAACCAGCTCACGGTTTCCACCGGATGGTCGGGGCCGAGCGCGAACGTGGACGGGTTCGCGCCCATGGCCGCCTCCCACTGGACCTGGGTGACGAGGAAGCGGCCGAGGTGGAAATCGTCCACCGCCACCTCGTGGACCGGCAGCTCGTTCTGGAACCCGTCGCCGAACCCGTCGCCCATGCGGAACGACCCGCCGGGGACCGGGACCAGATCGATTCCCGCCACGGTCTTCATGTTATTGGTCCTTGTCGGCCAGATAGGGCGCGACCCGCTGCCCGGCCTCGGGCAGGGACCAGCCCCGCTCCTTCGCCAGGCGGGCGAGGTCGTCGAACTCGACCTTGGCCACGCCGCCCGCCTCCTTGGCCCGGACCTTGCCCCAGGGGGTTTCTATCTCCAGCGACTCGCGCGGCAGGATCAAGCGGTCCATTTGCTGGACCCGGAGACCGATGGCGGTGGTGTTCTTCAGGATCAGGGCTGCCAAGCGGTTTTCCTTGCCCAAGGGCGCCATGACCTCGAGCCTGACGGCGGGCCGTCCTTTTTTCATGGTCATGGGGATCATGGCAACATCCACCGCGCCCTCGTCCATCAACGTTTCCCACAGGCCGCCGTACCATTCCGGGTTCATGTCGTCGATGTTGGTGGTCAGCACCGCGATGGTCTCGCGGATCAGGGCGGGGCCGTCGGCGTCGGTGGCGTCTTCGTCTTGGGCCAGGATCCGAAGCGCGTTGGCGCGGCCCGGCAGGTCCCGGGTTCCGAGCCCGTATCCGATCCGATCCACCCGGCCCAAGGGGCAGGCGGAAAAGCCGTCGACGATGTTGACCAGGATGGCGGCGCCGGTCGGCGTCACCAGTTCGGACTCGATGTCGTCGGGGACGGTCGGGACGTCGTGGCGCTTGAAGATCTCGACCACGGCGGGCACGGGGATCGGCATGCGGCCGTGCTGGCACACCACGTAGCCCGAGCCGGTGGGGACCTTGGTCGCCGTGACCTCCTTGATCCCCAATCGCCAATAGGCGTAGGCCGCGCCGCAGACATCGACGATGGAGTCCACCGCGCCGACCTCGTGGAAGTGGACCTTTTCCGGGGTGGTTCCGTGGACCTGGGCCTCGGCCTCGGCGAGGGTTCGGAAGATGGCCTTGGCCTTGTCCTGGACCGGGGCGGGCAGCTCGGAATTCTCGATCATCTCGGCGATGTGGGACAGGTGGCGGTGGGCGTGTTCGTGGGGATAGGCCACGTCCACGTGGGTGCCCGCGATGCCCGCCTTCTTGTCCTTGGACGCGATCAGGTCCCAGCCGTCGGGCAGCGGCATGGTCGAGAGCGCCGCTTTCAATTCGTCACGGTCCAGCCCCAAATCCAAGCAGGCGGCCATGAACATGTCGCCCGCGATGCCGGAGCCGAGGTCCAGGTGAATTCGCATGGCCTCAGCCTTCACCCAGGCGGTTGATCAGCGCGGCGACGTAGCCCGCGCCGAATCCGTTGTCGATGTTGACGGCGGTGACGTTGGCCGAACAGCTGTTCAGCATGCCGAGCAACGCCGTCAGCCCGTTGAACGACGCGCCGTAGCCCACGGACGTGGGCACGGCGATAACCGGATTGTCCACCAGCCCGCCGACCACGGACGGCAGCGCCCCCTCCATCCCGGCGGCGACGATGAACACCCGCGCCCGCTGGAACAGGTCGCCCGCGGACAAGAGCCGGTGGAGGCCGGCGACGCCCGCGTCGTAGTGGCGCTCGACCTTGGCGCCCATCAGGCGCGCGGTCAGCACCGCTTCCTCGGCCACGTTGATGTCGCTGGTCCCGGCGCAAAGCACGGCGACCAGGCCCTGTTGCGGGTTGTCCTCGATCTCGCGATAGCCGCACCGCGCGGTTTCGGAATATTGCAGGTCGGGAAACTCCGCGCACAGGCTCTCGGCGAATTCCTCGGAAAGGCGGGTGATCAGAAGGTTCTCGCCGTGCGCCAGCGCGGAGCGGACGATTTCGGTCAGATGGGACAGCTTCTTGCCCTCGGCCAGGATGACCTCCGGAAACCCGTGGCGGATGCGGCGGTGGGTGTCCAGGCGGGCGACCACCTTGCCTTCCTCCATCACCGATTCGATGGGCGCGCGTTGCAGTTGGCCGATGGCGTCGTCCACCGACGCCTTCCCCTCGGCCACGGCCGAAAGGATCGCCTTCAATTTGTCCGGGGACATATTCGGATAGCCCTTGTGCAGACTCCAGGCGCGCCCGTTCGGGCGTCGGAAATGGGCCCGGAGCGAACAAGACGACGGAATGAATCCATTCCGTCGTCTTGCCGTTACCGTAAGGAACTCGAAATCCCGAGGGATTTACGAGCTGACGTTGATCGAACCGATCGAGGTGTTGTCGGTCACGTCGCCGCCGGCCGCGCCCATGGCGCCCGCGCTCGCGGAAGCGTCGCCGCCGATCCCGACGCCGGTCCCCGAGGCGAAGCTGCCGCCGGAAGCCGAGCCCGAACCACCGCCCGAACCGCTGCCGCCACAGGCGAAACCGGACGCGCCGGCCGAACCCATGGCGTCGCCGCCGGACTTACCACCTTGCATCACGCCAGCACCAGCATTGTCACTCATCACCCTGTCTCCTTTATCTCAAAACTGCTCAACAAACCGAAATTACGCCACCCGGGACGGAAACGCCGCAGCATATCCGACACACCCATATTCTATGGGTTTTTCCTTTCCAGGACAATAACCGAGTGTTCTTAGGGATTTTTCGCCACTGATTTTTAAAAAGCCGTGTAATATCAATTTGTTATTGGAATTGGCCTTAATGGCGATCAGATATCGTACTCCCCCGCCATGATGTGCGGCAGCTCCATGTACTCCTCCGAGCGCATCTCCATCAGGCGCGAGACCGTGCGCTCGAACTCGAACGCGCCCTCGCCCTCCATGTAGAGCTCCTCGGCCGGGGCCTCGGCGGAGCAAACGAACTTGACCTTGCGTTCATACAGCGCGTCGATGAGGGTCACGAAGCGCTTGGCCTCGTTCTTGTTATCCTTGCCCAGCCGGGGCACGCCCTTCATCACCAGGGTGTGGTACTTGTTGGCGATGGCGAGGTAGTCGTTGGCGCCCAGCGCCTGTTCGCAAAGGTCGGCGAAGCCGACAAAGGCGACCCCATCGGCGGCGAGGCCGATGTGGACCTTGCGGCCCAGCACGTCCACGTGCTCGGGCGCGGGCTCGACGCCGCTGGTCAGGCGCCAGAAATCCTCCATCAGTTCCTTGTCGGTCTGGGGATTGACCGGCGAGATGTAGGTCTTCATCTGGCGCATGGTCTGGAGGCGGTAGTCCGTTGTCCCCGACAGCTCCAACACGTCGAGCTTCTTCTCGATCATGTCGATGAAGGGCAGGAACAGGTCGCGCTGCAGGCCGTCCTTGTAAAGGTCGCGCGGCGGCCGGTTGGACGTGGTCACCACCACCACGCCGCGCTCGAACAGGGCCTCGAACAGGCGCCCCAGGATCATGGCGTCTGCGATGTCGAGCACCTGGAACTCGTCGAAGCAGAGCAGCCACGCGTCGCCCGCGACCCAGTCGGCCAACTCGGGCACCAGCTCCTTGGCCTCGCCCTTGTGGGTCTTGCGCAGCTCGTTGAGCCGCGAATGGACCATCCGCATGAATTCGTGGAAATGGGCCCGGCGCTTTTTTTCCACCGGGGTGCAGTTGAAGAACAGGTCCATCAGCATGGACTTGCCGCGTCCGACCCCGCCATAGACGTAAAGCCCCTGGGGCGGCTCCGCCTTGCGCCGCGACAGGCCGAAACGGGCCTTCCAGCCCCCCATGCCGGTCTGGGGCTGGTAGCCGTGCAGCGCGTGGCACAGGCCTTCGAGTTTCTCGACGCAATGCTCCTGGGCCGTGTCCGGGGTCAGCTCGCCCCGCGTGAGCATGGCGCGATAGAAATGTATCGGTCCCTCTGGCATGGGACTCCCAAACCGCCTCCTAAATGTCGCCTCCGCGAACGGAAATTAAGGGGCCGTGGCGGCGGTGTAAAGAATTACTCAGTACCAATAGGGCTTTCGAACCGTCCGCGCGGGCGGGGTCCAACTGGCCGGAGTCCACACCCAGTCGCGCACGCCTCGGATGGCGTCGGAATAGCCCCGGGCGTAGGCCATCGCGATGGGGGAGTTGTTCCGGGGACCCCGGTACCAGTCCCAATAGCGCGCCCACAAGGGCTGAGCGTCGGATCGGACGGGCCGGGGCGCGGGCGGGCGGCCCCAAACGGCGGCCGGGCGCGGGCCCCAACCGGGCCGGGCCGGCCAATTCTGGCGCGTCGGGGGCGACTGGACGCTACGCCGTTCGCAATCGCAGTCGCAGCCCGCGTTCTTCGCTTTCGGCGGCGTCTGGCTGTTGGGCGCCTGGGCGGGGAGCGGGCCCCAAGGCGCGAGCGGACGTCCGCGCCAGTCGTATCGGGGCCGGGCGGCGTACCGCCCGCGGGGGCCGGGGCCGTAGCCGTAGGCGGGATGGGGCGGGTAATGCGTGTGAATTCTGTCCTGCTGGCTGGGCCGGGGGCCTTGGGGCGCGAGCCAGGCCCGGGTCGGGTCGGAAGGACCGGCCCAGCGCGCGGGAACGGGCCGGGGCCAGCCGCGCGCGGGTTGACGCCGCAACCCTTGCGGACTCCCGGGTTGACGCCACAACCCAGATGGAGTCCAGAACGCCCGGGGCGGCGGGAAATATCCAATGTTTCTAACATGATGAGCCGGATTATGATAGCCCCCGGCGCAGGCCTGGGCCTTGTCCGTCCAGCCGCCGAGCGTCCACAACAGAGTCGCGGCGCAGGCGCATCCGGCCAACGCGATCTTGATGCTCCCGTTCATCTTCGGTCCCCAGTGGGATGAAATTACGACGGGATGCTACTCCCCGAACCGCCCTCGGCGCCATGAGCAAAAACGGACATATCAGGCGGAAATTCCCAGGTTCGGCGCGCCGCCGATCCTTGCCCACCGGTTGTCCACCGAATCGTCCACCGACATATCCACATGTCGATATTGATTTTCCACACGGCATCCCGAATCATGTCCACCAGAAGGAGCCCGCCCATGACCCGCATATCCGCTTTCGACAGCCCGCTTCTGTTGGGGTTCGAGCATTTCGAGCGCCTGGTGGACCGGGCGGCCAAGACCTCGGCCGAGGGCTATCCGCCCTACAACATCGAACAGATCGGCGAAAACCAAATCCGGATCACCGTCGCGGTGGCGGGGTTCTCCATGGACGACCTGTCGGTGTCGGTCGAGGACAATCAGCTGGTGATCCGGGGCCGCAACAGCCAGGACGAATCGGGCCGGGTGTTCCTGCACCGGGGCATCGCCGCGCGCCAGTTCCAGCGAGCCTTCGTGCTGGCCGAGGGGATCGAGGTGACCGGCGCCGATCTCGACAGCGGCCTCCTGCACGTGGACCTGGAGCGCCGCGTACCCGAGCCCGAGGTCAAGACCATCAAGATCCGCGCGGGCGGGAAGAACATCGACATGGAGTAGGGGGCTACCCTACAGCGCGAACCGGCTTCCCGACGCCTCCCCCCACGCGGCGAGAAATTCGCCGAGGTGCGGACGCCCGTCCATGGTGTTTTCGATCAGGGACACCAGGTCGGCCACGGCGCGGTTGTAGTCGTCCTTGGACACGGTTCCCCGGTGCAACATGTGGCGCAGGTAGACCAGGTAGGTGTTCAAGACGTCGGTCTCGCAGTAATCCCGGATCGCCTTGATCGCGCCCGCATCCCAAAGCTCCGAAACCTGGGCGCCGTCGGTGTCCAGCTTCCCGGGAAATCCCAACGCCGCGCAGATCTCGTTCAACCGGCACCGCGCCGATGCGCCGTAATCGGACAGCACGTCCTGCAGATCGCAGTGCCAGTCGTTGGAATAGCGCTGGACGTAGCTGTTCCACTTGTCGCCGGAGTCATAAAGAAACGGCGCCGCCACCCCGTGGACCATGGCGCGGTATTTCAACACCGGAAGATCGAAGCCCCTGCCGTTGAAGGAGACCAGGCGGGGCTTGTGGCGCTCCAGGAACTGGAAGAACCCGGCGACCAGTTCGGCCTCGCTCGAACTCTCGTCGCCTCCGGCGCGGAGTTCGTTCAAGTAATAGGCCTCGCGCTCTCCGTCGCGGTCGATCTCGGCCAGCAGGAAGGCGATGGCGACGACCCGGTGGAAGGGCTGGCGCGGGAACGGGTTTCGGCCGTCGGTGATTTCCAGGTGGTAGGCCTCGAGCGCCGCGCGCCGGGCCTGGACGTCCGGATCGTCCACGCCGCAAAGCCTCGGGACCGCGTCCGCGTCGGGAACGGTTTCGATGTCGAAGACCAACAGGCTCCTGTGCCGCATGACTTCCGCCTCCGATCCTGTTATACACCTGCGTCCCTATTCGCTCGACCTTGGAGACCCGGCGCCATGAAGAATCTCGGCCAAATGATGAAGCAGGCCCAGAAGCTGCAGCAGAAAATGTCCGACATGCAGGCGGAGCTGTCCGACATGGAAATCGTCGGAAGCTCGGGCGGCGGCATGGTCGAGGTGACGCTGAACGGCAAGGCCGAGGCCCGCAAGGTCAAGATCGACCAGTCCATGATCGCCGGGCCGGACGACGTGGAGATGCTCGAAGACCTGATCGTCGCCGCCTTCAACGACGCCAAGTCCAAGGTCGAGGGCGCCATGGCCGAAAAGATGAAGGAGTTGACCGGCGGAATCGAGATGCCGCCCGGGATGCAGTTTCCGTTCTAACGCCGCCTGGACAGGTTCTTCGCGTACTGGCAAAGCCCGAGCAAGGCCCGGCCCGCGATGGCCTCGGCGGGCATTCCCGTGGTCTTGCATTCGATTTCCGCCTGCATCAGGCGCTCCAGCGCGCGGGCGAGGGCGTCGGCGTTCCAGAGTTCGAGATGTCGGCGGAACGGCTTGGCGATGGTGAACAGCACCGGCGGGCGCAACCCCTTGACCGCCATGTCCGCCGACGCGCCCTTGGCCATGGCGGCGCGGGCTTGATGCAGGCGGGTGAAATAGCGGCCCGCCGCGCGCAGGACAGCCACCGGCTGCGTCCCCTCGGCCCGCAGGCGCTCCAACGTCGTTTCCAGCGCCTCGGCGTTTCCTCCCGCGACCGCGAGGCAGAGCTGGTCCAGGGACACGCCCGCGGCGTCGCCGACCACGGCGAGGGCGTCGTCCAACTCCACGGTTCCCTCGAAGTTCTTGTAAAGCGCCAGCTTGTCGAGCTCCTGGCGTGTCAGGGCTCGGTCCGCGCCCAGGTGTGAAGAAAGAAAGGCGACGGCGTCCGGCGACGCCCGCAGCCCATGGCGGCCCAGGGTCTCCGAAATCACGTCCGAAAGCCTTCGGCCCTCGTCCCCGTAGCAGCCGACGGCGACGCCATGCTTGGCGGCCTCGACGGTTTTGCGTAGCGCCGAGCGCTTTTGCAACTCCCCGGCCTCCAGGATCACCAGCGCGCCGCCGCCGGGTCCTTCCAGCACCGGTCCCAGCGCCTTGGCGACCGCGTCGGCCGCGTCGCGGACCCGCACCAGTCGCCTCCCCCCGTCGAGCGACAGCGCGCCCGCGTCGTCGGCGAGCCGGGCCGGGTCCTCCTTGATCGACTGGGCGGAAAGGTCGGACACGCGGAAGGGATCGTCCGCGTCGCCGACGACGACCTTGGCCAAGCGGTCCGCGCGCTCGCGCACGAGGCCCCGGTCGGGCCCGAAGAACAGCACGGCGGCGACGTCCGCGCCGGGCTTGCGAAGGAAGGATTCGACCTGCCCCTCGGTCAACTTCACTTGGGCTCTTCCTTGGGCGGCTCCTTCGCGAGGGACCTGAAGAACACCGCCAGCTTGGCGTGGACGCCATGGGCGATTTCGCGCGTGATGTGGGTTCGCGCCGATTCTTCAGCGACAGCCGTGGAAAACGGATTCCTGATGACGTTGAAACTGCTGACCACGCTTTCCTTGCCGGAATAGACGGCGGACTTGGAATTAATGGGCGAAAGGTCGAACGTCGCGGCAATCCTCAAGTGCGTTCGGGTCGTGAAAGATTCCTTGCTCGTCAGCACGCCCTCGGAACTCTCATGCAATCGCACCTTGAGAACATAGCGAGGGTTTTTCGGCCTGCCGCGCGGGTTGAGCAGATCCATGAGATTGTTGTGCAGTTTTTGCCCGGCACGATCCTCGATGGGCTCGATCCGAACGTTTGCCAGGGCGGCTTCCACGTCGGCGTCGACGGCGTCCGCGCTTGGGGCGTACAGGGGCTGGAAGCCGCAGGCGCCCAGCGCGGCCGCAACGATCGAAACGACAAGGACGCGCTTACACCACCACATTGACGATCCTGTTCGGCACCACGATGACCTTTCTCGGCGTCTTGCCCGCCATGGCGGACTGGACGTTGGGCACGGCGAGGGCCAGCGCCTCGGCCTTGTCCTTCGGGCAGTCCTTGGGCAGATCGACCGTTCCGCGCTTTTTGCCGTTCACCTGGATGGCCACGGTCACGCTTTCGGATTCAAGAAGCGATTCGTCGCAGCTCGGCCACGGCTCGTCCGCCAGCAGGGTTTCGCGCCCGAGCGCGTTCCACAGCTCCTCGCAGAGGTGCGGCATCATGGGGGCGGCGAGCTTGATCAGGGTTTCGTACCCGAAACGCCGCGCCCAGGCCGCGTCGTCCCCGTCCCCGGCGAGGCCGTCCAGGTGGTTGGCCAGTTCGCGAATCCTGGCCACCGCTCGGTTGAACCCGAACTTGTCCAGATCCTCGGTGACCGCGGCGACGCAGCGGTGCGCTTCGCGGTGGGCGGCGTCCGCCTCGGGTCCCAGGGCGTCCGGTTTGGCCGCGTCCGGGGGCGCGAACGCCTTTTCCGGCTCGGAAATCAGGCGCCACAGCCGGTTGACGAACCGCCATGCGCCCTCGACGCCCGCGTCCGACCATTCCAGGTCGCGTTCGGGCGGGCTGTCGGACAGCATGAAGAACCGGGCCGTGTCCGCGCCGTAGGTATCGAGAATCCGTTCGGGATCGACCACGTTCTTCTTGGATTTGCTCATTTTCTCGGAGCGGCCGACGACGATCTTTTCGCCGGATTCCTTGCGCTTGGCCGCGTCGTCGGGGAACAGCCACTCGCCCGCGTCGTTCTTGTAGGTCTCGTGGCAGATCATGCCTTGGGTCAGAAGGCCCGCGAAGGGCTCCTTGACCGACAGATAGCCGCAGTCCTTCATCGCCCGGGTGAAGAAACGCGAATAGAGAAGATGGAGCACGGCGTGCTCGATGCCGCCGATGTACTGGTCCACCGGAAGCCAGTAGTCCACCGCCGCCCGCTCGAACGGCTTGTCGTCCACCTTGGGCGAGCAATAGCGCGCGAAATACCAAGACGATTCGAAGAAGGTGTCGAAGGTGTCGGTCTCCCGCGTCGAGGGCTTGCCGCATTTGGGGCAGTCCACGTTCTTCCAGGTCGGATGGCGCTCCAAGGGATTGCCCGCCTCGCCCAAGACAACGTCGTCCGGCAAGGTGACGGGAAGCTGGTCGCGGGGAACCGGGACCGCGCCGCAGGCGTCGCAATGGATGACGGGAATGGGGCAGCCCCAGTAGCGCTGGCGCGACACGCCCCAGTCGCGAAGCCGGAAGTTGACCGCCCCCTCGCCGCAACCCATGTCGGCGAGCCGATGGGTCGCGAGCGCCTTCGCCGCGTCCACGTCGAGCCCGTTCATGAAGTCGGAGTTCACCAAGGTCCCGTCGCCGGTGTAGGCCTCGTCCTCGATCTCGAAGTCCGCCCGGCCCTTGGGAGCGACCACCGGGATCACCGGCAGGCCGTACTTCCTGGCGAAGTCCAAGTCGCGCTGGTCGTGGGCGGGGCAGGCGAAAATGGCGCCCGTGCCGTACTCCATCAAAACGAAGTTGGCGACGTAGACCGGCAGAACGTGTCCCTCGATAAACGGGTGCTTGACCCGCAAGCCCGTGTCGTAGCCTTGCTTTTCCGCCGATTCGATGGCGGCCTCGCTGGTGCCGAGGCGGTTGCACTCCTCGCAGAACGCCTTCAGCGCCTTGTCGTCCTTGGCCATCGCCACCGCCAGCGGATGGTTGGCGGCGATGGCGCAGAACGAGGCGCCGAACAGGGTGTCGGGCCGGGTGGTGTAGACCCTGAGCCGATCCTCGCGGCCCTCGATCTCGAAAGAGACGTAGGCCCCTTCGGACCGCCCGATCCATTTGTCCTGCATCAAGGTGACCCGGTCGGGCCATCGGTCCAGGGTTTCGAGCGATTTCAAGAGATCGTCCGCATAGGCGGTGATGCGCAGGAACCATTGGGAAAGCTGGCGCTTCTCCACCGGCGCGCCCGAACGCCAGCCCTTGCCGTCGATCACCTGTTCGTTGGCGAGCACGGTGTGCTCCACCGGGTCCCAGTTCACCCAGGATTCGCGGCGATAGACCAGGTTCTTTTCCCAGAACCGCAAGAACATGTCCTGTTCGTGGCGATAGTAATCGGGCTCGCAGGTGGCGACTTCGCGCGACCAGTCGTAGGACAGGCCCATGGCGCGGAGTTGGTCGCGCATGGCGGCGATGTTGTCCCGGGTCCAGGCGGCGGGATGGACGCCGTGCTCGGCCGCCGCGTTCTCGGCCGGAAGGCCAAAGGCGTCCCAGCCCATGGGGTGGAGCACGTTGAAGCCCTGCGCCCGTTTGTAGCGCGCGACCACGTCGCCGAGCGTGTAGTTCCGGACATGGCCCATGTGGATGCGGCCCGAGGGATAGGGAAACATCTCGAGCACGTAATATTTGGGCCTGTCCGGGTCTTCCGAGACCTCGAAGGTCTTCTTCTCCTCCCAAACGGCGCGCCACTTGGATTCGGTGGTCTTGAAGTCGTAGCTGGGCATGCGGTCTTCGCTATTGGATCAGGGATTCGTTTCTGAGTTGGCGGGCGCGGGTCAGGATGGCGTCCTCCAGCTCGGTTCCGACCTTGGCCGGGGTGGCCTGGTCGCGCCAGCCGGACGCCGGGTCCCACGCCTGGCGGAACACGGACACCCGCACCCCGTCGGCGCGGAGCGAGCGGCTGAGGATGTAGACGTTCAGCTTGATCCGTTCGGTCGGCGTGTCCTGGGGCGTGTACCAGTCGGTGATGATGACCCCGCCGAAGGCGTCGGCGGAATTGACCGGCATGAAGGCGAGGGTGTCCAGCGACGCGCGCCATAAAAAGCTGTTGACGCCGATGCCCCCGCCTTCCTCGACGGTCTTTTTCTTCTTGCCGCCGAAAAGCGTCAGGCCGCCCTCGCCGAAAATGCTTTCCCTTTCCCCAGCCTCCATGGGCGCGGTGTCGTTCTCGCTGGTTTCGCTTGTATCAATCGCCTTGCCGCCCTCGCACGCCGCAAGGCCGATCAACAAGGACAAGGACAGCGACGCCGCCGCGGCGCGCTTCCATCCGATCCGCGTTTTCGAAAGTTTCATCGCATCGCCCCTGATCCTGTGTGGATGGCTCCTCGAAACCGAACTTCGGCGTTCTTTATAAAGGGAGCGTCGCCAGGACGCCATAGGGCAGCGGAGCCAATCGCATACGGCGCCCCGCCGCCGCCTGACATATTGCGTTTTTGTCGTTGGACGTTTCCGAATCGCCGAAATAGCCCGTTTGAACGCGCAAATATTAACGGCTCTTAGCGATTTGTTGCCTTCAAGCCACAGTGTTGACTTTTCTGTGCGCAAAGACGTTTGCGTTGCTTGACCCTAACGGGGGGGGTCTGTCTAAATGTCGGCGTTTCGTGGTGGCGGGCATGGCCTGCCCGTTAGATGGACAGAGAGAGGACACGGATATGAAAAAGTTTCTGCTGGCTGGTACAGCCCTTGCCGCCGCTACCGCGTTTGCGGCTCCCTCGCAAGCCGCCGAGCCGATCAAGCTGAGCGTCGGTGGTTTCATGGCTCAGGCCTTCGGCTGGGTCGACAACGACGGCGACTACGAGCGCGCGAGGAACATCGACGTCAATTCCCTTGATCAGAAGTCCGCGACCGAGATCCACTTCATGGGTTCGACCAAGCTGGACAACGGCATCTCCGTCAAGGTCAAGGTCGAGCTGGAAGCCGACAACCCCCAGGGCGCCGGCTCCACCAACATCGACGAATCCTACATGCAGCTCTCGAGCGACATGCTCGGCACCCTGACCCTCGGCTCCGCGAAGGGCGCCGCCTGGGCTCTGGGCCACCGCGCTCCGAACAAGAGCCTGCTGAACGTCAATGCCGGCGACGTTCCGGTTAGCGCGTTCTTCTCGGCTCCGGCCGCCGCTACCGTGGCGGGCGCCAACGGTCTCAACGACGTGGCCGACATCAACCGCGTGACCTACGTCACCCCGCGTTTCTACGGTTTCGCCGTGGGTTACAGCTTCACGCCCGAGTACAACCAGGTCGCCGATGGCCAGGCTCAGCCCGTCAACGCCGTCAGCACCACCGATCCCATGATGCACTCGGTCACTCTCGCTTACGACGAGACCCTGGCTGGCGTGAAGATCGGCATGGACGGCAGCTACGCCAAGGCCATGGACGGCACCGCCGCTCCTTGGGTCGGTTGGTGGGGCTACCAGGTCGGCATGAACCTGGCCTTCGCGGGCTTCACCGTCGGCGGCAGCTGGGAGCGTCGCGAAGAGACCATGACGACCGCCAACCTCAACGACGGCTACTTCTACGACCTCGGCGTCTCTTACGCGACCGGTCCGTACGCCGTCAGCGTCACCTACGCCTCGTCGGCGCGCACCTCGGTCGACGGCAACGGCACCCAGAGTGAAGACGACGCCAACTGGCTGACCGTCGGCGGCACCTACAACATTGGTCCGGGCGTCAACCTGCAGGGCAGCATCTTCCGCGCCGAGTATGATGACGCCTCCACCGGCGACGCCAACGAGAACGAAGGTTGGGGTATTGCCGGCGGCGTGGTCGTGACCTTCTAATCACGATCCAAATCGCTTCGACTAAGGGAAGGGCGGTCTTCGGACCGCCCTTTTCCTTTGTCATTTTTCCAAAAGCGCCTCGATGGCGGCGAATCCGTGGATCTCCGCCCGCAGCAGGATTTCCGCCCGGGCCCCGTCGATTCCGCCGAGCGCGTAGACCGGAAGATTCGTCGCCTTTCGAATCCTGGCCAGTCCCGAAACGCCCAGCGTCTTTCGTCCCGGATGGCTTTTGGTCGGGAACGCCGGGGAGGCGAAGACCGCGTCCGCGCCCAGCGATTCCGCCCGCCGGGCGGCCCGCGCCGAATGGGCGGCGGCCGTGACCAACCAACCCGGGCGAATCGGCCCCGGCCTGGACCAGACCATCCATTCCGGCATGTGGATCCCGTCCGCCCCCACCCGCGCCGCGAGCCCCGCGTCGCCCGCGACCAGCAGGACCAGGCGCCGCTTGCGGCATTCCGCCGCCATTTTCCCGGCCAGCGCCTCCCGGTCCGGCCGTTCGTAGTCGCGAAACACCACCCCGCAGCCGTCGGGCAAGGCCTTGATCGCCGCCAGGGGGGCGGGCACGCGACGGGAATCGGTGAAAAAGAACACCCGGGGCAACCGTTCGCCCGGCCGTTTGAGCCGCCGCGCCAGGTCTGCTAGGGTCCTCATCGTCGTTCTCCGGGCTTGGAAAGGAATGCCATGGCCTCCGAAGTCGCCGCCAATCTGGCCGATGTCAAGGCCCGAATCGCCGACGCCGCCCTTGACGCCGGGCGCGAACCGGCCGACGTGACCCTCGTCGCCATCTCGAAAACCCACGGCGCGGACCGGATTCGCCCGGCCTTGGACGCCGGGCACCGGGTGTTCGGGGAAAACCGGGTCCAGGAGGCCGACGGCAAGTGGCCCGCGCTCCGCGACGCCTTTCCCGACGTGGATCTCCACCTGGTCGGCGCGTTGCAGTCCAACAAGTCCCGCCAGGCGGTCGATCTGTTCGACGTGATCGAGACCGTGGACCGGCCCAAGCTCGCCCGCGCGCTCGCCCGCGACATGGACGCGGCGGGCCGCCGCCCGTCCTGCCTGATCCAGGTCAATACGGGGGAAGAACCCCAAAAGGCCGGGGTGTTGCCCGCCGACGTGGACGGATTCGTCAAGGAATGCCTGGAAACCTATAATCTTCCCGTCGCGGGCCTGATGTGCATCCCGCCATACGACGAGGAGCCCTCGCTCCACTTCGCGCTTTTGCGCGACATGGCCGAGCGGAACGGGCTCGCAAGCCTCAGCATGGGCATGACGGCCGATTTCGACGTGGCCGTGGCCTTCGGCGCCACGCACGTCCGGGTCGGAACCGCCATTTTCGGGTCCCGCCCGCCGTTCAAGGGCTGACGATCAGAGCATCCCCCGGCCCGCAATCCGTGACCAACCGCAGCAAGTCCTTGATCTCCAAGGCGACGCACCCCCGCGTCGGGGCGTATTCCGGCTTGGCCGCGTGCAGGAACACGGCGCTGCCGAGCCCGGGTTCGGGCGGGTCGTCGTTGTGGCCCAGAGTCACGATGACGTCGTAGATGTGGTCTTCGCGCCACAGCCTTTCGTGGCCCGCGTCGAAGGGCAGGCGAACCGGGCGGTTATAGGCCGCGTGGCCGGGATCGTCGCACCAGCCGTCGTTTTCGGCGATGGGGGCCGCGACAAGGCCGGTTTCCGGCTTTTCCAGGCGATCGGGGCGATAGAGCAAGCGGCGCAGGGGAAAGCGCCCGACCGGAGTCGCGCCGTCGCCCTCGCGCTTTTCCCGGCGCGCGCCGCCCTTTCCCAAGGCGCAGCGAACCCTGCCGCCTGGCCAGACGAGAACGCCGTCCGGAGTGACTTGGATCTCCATGCTTCTAATTTAAGGCGCTTCGCCCATATCCGTCACCCCCGGGCTTGGCCCGGGGGGCCGAGGATGTCTAATCGTTCACCACCAGCATCGAAGGCGGAAGCTGGGCGGTGGTGAGAACGGCCATGTCTTGCTGCTCCTGGGCGCTGAGCATCGCGGACAGCATCACGTCCGAGAACCAGCCGCCGTTGGGCGCGGGCGCGGCGTCGGCGACCTTGTCCGGGGTCGCGCCCCGGGCCAGATCGGCCTCGCGTCCGGCGCGCTCGAAGTCCTGAATCGCGCCGGCGGCCCAATCGGCCAGTTCGGCGTGGTGGGTCGGAGGGGCGGCGAACAGGGCCGCGGCCTCGGCGGGCTTGGCGCTTTCGGCGGTGAACGCCGCCGTTCCGATGGCGCCGGAGGCGGGCTGTTGCGGTTCGCGGGCGGCGACGTCCATATTGGCGGCGCGCCCGGCGGCGTGGAGCTGGTTGATGGCGTTGACCGCCCAGGCGTCTGGCGGCAGAACCTCGGGGTCGCCCCCGGCGGCGGTGGCGAAGCTGGCCAGTTCGGCCACGTCGTCCTCGCCTTCGAAGCCCGCGCCCCGGCCCGCCGCGTTCAGGTCATGGATGGCGGCGGACGCCCAGGCTTCCGGGTTTTCGGGCGCGGCGTCGGGGCCAAGGACGAAGTGTTCGCCGCTCTCGGCTTGGGCGATTTCGCTTTCGGAGGCGTCGACGATTTCGGTTTCGGGATCGGCGTCCTCGTCGCCGAACAGGCCCCATTCGCGCGCGGCGGTCATGACGTGCCCGCCAAGATCGTCGCCGGTCATGGCCTCCAGGGCCACCTGGGCGGCGGATACCGCGGCGCCGATGGGCCCGCCGTAAAGCGCGCCGCCCGCGACGCGGGGGGCGGGGGCCAAGTCGTCATCGGTGATGGCGCGATAAGCGAAGCCCACCACCGGCAGGTGGTGGAGCGGGTTGACCGCGTCCACCAGGTCGAAAAAGGTCAGACCGTCCTGGCCGAAAAAGGAAAAGCCACCGTCCTCGGCTTCCTCGACCTCGCCGCTGTTCTGGTTGGGTTGTCCGTGTTGCGCGGGAATGCCGCCGTCGCCCGAGGGCCCGGCGATGGGCAGGGCGTAGGGGGAATAGGCCGACGGGTGGTCCATGATTCTCATGGGTTATTCTCCTCCAAGCGGAAAGAGAACACGCAAGACCGGCGCCAATTGTTTTTTCCTTGGTTTTCAGGAGGATAAAATTCCAACACCCCGACAATCCGTGGGGATCGGGCAGAATTTGCCGGGAAAAAAGGGTAAACGCAGGCGCCTAGAACAAATGTCCGCCCTTGGCCGCCTTGGTTTGCAGGTAGCGCTCGTTGTGGCGGTTGGACGGGAAGGCGTGGGGGACGCGCTCGGCCACCTCGACACCGAAACGCGCCAGCGCGTCCACCTTGGCCGGGTTGTTGGTCATGAGCCTGACCTTGCCGAATCCCAGATGGCGCAGCATGCGCGCGGCGGGGATGTAGACCCGCTCGTCCGCGTCGAAGCCCAATTGCTCGTTGGCGTCGAGCGTGTCGAGGCCCCGATCCTGCAGCTCGTAGGCCCGGAGCTTGTTCACCAGCCCGATGCCGCGCCCCTCCTGGGCCAGATAGAGCAGCACGCCGCCGCCCGCCCGGGAAATCTCGGCGATGGCGCCCCGGAGCTGGTCGCCGCAGTCGCAGCGAAGACTCCCCAATAGGTCCCCGGTGAAGCATTCGGAATGGAGACGGGTGAGGACGGCCTGGTCCGGGGAGGGCTCTCCGATGATGACCGCCAGGTGCTCGAGCCCGCCGTCCACCGGGCGATAGGCGATGATGCGGGTTTCCTCGGCGTCGTCCAGGGGCACCCGGGCCTCGCTCACCGGCATCAGGGTGCGGGCCATGGTGTGTTCGTATTGGAAGATGTCGCCGGCGTCGACGCCGAGGATGTCGTTCCGCGCGGTCCAGGCCAGGATGTCGTCGGCGTCGCCGGCCTCGATTTCGGCGGTGACGGCGGCGGGCAGCAGGCGGGCGAGCTTGGCCAGGCCCACGGACGCGCTGTCGCAGCCGTAGGTGGGCGATTCCGTCAGTTCGACCTTGCCCGCCAGCGCCTTTAACGCCTCGGTCGTCAAATCCGCCAGCGGGTCGGCGAAGTCGCGGACCATGCCCGCGTCCAGCGCGTCCTTGGGCGTGACGGTGACGACGGCGCCTTCCGGGGACATCAGGCCCAGCACCTCGGCCCGGCGCGCTGTGATGGCGAGCGTCGGGCCGGATTGGGCGAGGTCGGCGAGGGCCTGGAGCCCCTGGGGCGTGATGGCCTCGGCGGCCAGCGCCAGCGCGGACCGGCCCTCGGCCGCGCGCACCGCGACGAAGCGTCCGCGCCGCAGTTCGGACACGGCCCGGTCCACGGCCAGCAACGAGGCCGGTTCGCGGGAGGCGGGCATGGGAATGCGTTCGAAGCGATGAGGCATGGGGAGTAGATAGCCCCGATGGCGCGGCGAAGAAAGCACGAATCGCCCAACGCCTTGCATGCGAGCCCTTATCGTTGGAAAATAGGCCCCACCTGCGATTTATCGGGCCAAGGGGAAATCGCCGCCATGGGCAACGGAAGAAAGATTCTTCTGGTCGACGACGACGAGACCTTGGTGGAGATGCTGGCCGAGCAACTCGGCATGATGGAGGACTTCGAGACCGCCGTCGCCGAAACCGCCATGTCCGCCGTGAACAGCGCCAAGGACGACCATTTCGACGTCATCATCCTGGACGTGGACCTGCCCGACATGGACGGGCGCGAGGCCTGCAAGGTGATGCGCAAGAACGGGGTGAAGACCCCCATCATCATGCTGACCGGCGCGGACACGGACGCGGACACCATCCTCGGCCTCGACGCCGGGGCCAACGACTACGTCACCAAGCCGTTCAAGCTTGGCGTTCTGTTGGCCCGGATCCGGGCGCACCTTCGCCAGCACGAGCGCAGCGACGACGCGGTCTTCGCCATCGGGCCCTATTCCTTCCAGCCCGCCAACAAGCTTCTGGTGGACGGGGACGAGCGCAAGGTGCGGCTGACCGACAAGGAAACCGCCATCCTGAAATACCTCTATCGCGCCGGAAGCCGGGTGATCGGGCGCGACGTCCTGTTGGACGAGGTCTGGGGCTACAACGCGGGCGTCACCACCCACACCCTGGAGACCCACGTCTACCGATTGCGCCAAAAGATCGAGGAGGACCCCTCCAACGCCAAGATCCTGGTGACCGAGCCCGGCGGGTATCGGCTGAATCCCTGAGAGGATTCGCATGGCGTTTATGATGCGCGTTTTCCTCACCGCGTTGTTCCTGTCTTTCGCCGTGTTCTACGCCACCTATGTCGGCGGCATGTTCCTCGCCCAGCGCCAGATCATTTTCGTCCCCAAGACCGAGGCTCCGGCCAGGCCGCAGGACATGCGGGCCGTGTCCTATCGGACAGACGACGGGTTGACCCTGACGTCCTGGTCGCTGCCGGTTCCCGGTCGCCCGGTCATCGCGTTTCTTCACGGCAACGGCGGAACCATCGCGGGCGTCGTTTCCAAGGCGCGGCGTTTCGCCCGGGCGGGGTACGGGGCGCTGCTGGTGGAGTACCGGGGCTACGGCGGCAATCCGGGCGAGCCCACCGAGGACGGCCTCTACGCCGACGCCCGCGCCGCCATGGCGTTCCTGAAGGAAAAGGGCGTGGCGGCGTCGAACGTGGTCCTTTACGGCATGTCGCTCGGCGGCGGCGTCGCGGCGCGCATCGCCGCCGAGCAGGGGGCCAGGGGCGATCCCGTCGGCGCGTTGGTGATCGAGGCCGGGTATTCGTCGCTGACCGACATCGCCGCCCACCGCCACCCATACATTCCGGCGCGGTGGCTTTTGCTGGACCGTTTCGACGCCCAAGCCCGGATCGCGGACGCGAACGCCCCCGTCCTGGTCCTGCACGGGGAGAAGGATACGGTGCTGCCGGTCCAGTTCGCGCGGAAACTGTTCGAAAGCGCCCGCGAGCCCAAGACCGCCCATTGGTTCCCGGACGCGGGCCACGCCAACCTGGTCGCCCACGGGGCGGAGGACAAGGTCTTTGTCTTCCTGGCCCGCCATCTGGCTTCCCGATAATCAAACTGATAAATAAATTGACAAGCATATTGTCATTACTCATATTGACAATATGCTTGTCAATTAGAGGGCCGAGCCCATGACCCCCGAAGCCGCCAATCTCTACGGCCTGATCCGTTCGGTGCGAACCTGCTTCAACCGTCTGAAGGGGCTCGCCGACGACATGCATCGCGACCTCGGCGTCAACGCCTCCATGCGCGCGGTGATGGAGGCGACGGCGGACGACGGGGACAGGACCGTCCCGGACATCGCCCGGGCCAAGGGGGTTTCGCGCCAGCACATCCAGGTCAACGCGGACGCGCTGATCAAGGCGGGCTTGGCCGAGCAGCGCCCCAATCCGGCGCACAAGCGATCGCCGCTATTGCGCCTCACGCCCCAGGGGCGGCGGGCCTTCGACGTCATACGGGAACGCGAGAAAGCGGTGCTGGAGGACCTGGCCGCCGCCATGCCGTCGGATCGGATCGGTCCGGCGCGCGAAACCCTGGACGCCCTGAACCGGGCCTTGATCGAACGCGAAACATCGATAGGAGACGCGACATGACAATCCATTCCGAACGCCCCTGGCGCCATGCGGCCAAGTCCGTGCTGATCGCCGCCGCCGCCCTGTTCGTCGGCGGGATCATGATCCATTGGTCCTGGAACGTCTTCGCCGTCGAATTGCTCCAGGCGCCCGAGATGCGGTTCAAGCACGCGCTCGGTCTTGAAATCCTGGTCGCCGCCGTCGCCGCTGTGGCGGGCGCGTCCGCCAGGGCCTTCGGCCGCGGGAGGATTGCGGCGTGAGCGCCCGGCATGCCATCGTCGCCCAGTTCCGCCACCCCAAGGGCGCGCTGGGTCGCGCGGCCGGGTGGATCATGGCCCATCGCCCGTCCAACCGGGCGCGCAATCTGTGGACGGTGGACCTCCTCGACCTGGGGCCCCGGGACCGCGCGCTTGAAATCGGCTGCGGCCCGGGAATCGGGCTCGAGGCCTGCGCCCGGGCGCTGGACGGGGGAAGCGTCCTCGGCCTCGACCATTCCGAGACGATGGTCGCCCAGGCGCGAAAACGCCTCGCGGGCGTCGAGGGGGTCGCGGTTCGGCTCGGCGGCCTGGACGCCCTGGTCGAGCTGCCAGGCTCCTTCGACAAGATCTTCTCGGTCAACGTGATCCAGTTCGTCGCGGAAAAAGCGCGGGCCTTCGCCGACATGGCGGCCGTCGCGTCCCCGGGCGGGCTTGTCGCCGCGACCCATATGCCCCGCCACCGCAAGCCGACCCGCCAAGACGCCATGGACATGGCGCAAGCGATCCGAAACGCCATGGAGGCGGCGGGCCTCGGCGCGATCGAGACGCGGGAGCTGCCCCTGTCTCCCGTCCCAGCGATTTGCGTAATGGGGCGAAAGGCGAGGTAAATCCCAAAGAAAAAAGGGACCGTCCCATTGGAACGATCCCTTTCTTCGATGCCGGTCCCCTTCTATACCGAACCGGGCCGACTGAAAGCCTGGTCCGGCGACGCCTACATCGGGCAGCCGATGAGTTCGGGTTCCGTGCGGTCCGTCTGGGCGGGTTGTTGCCGCCCTTTGACGGTTGCTTCGTACCGGATGTCGCGTAGAGACGGCGGGTCATCCACGCTATTACTTAACCCGGAAACGAAACTCCCTTCCCTCTATTGTTTTGCACCGCAGCGAACGGAAGCACTATATCAAAAAAGATTGTAAACAATTGTAAAGAATTGAAATTCCCGTGTCATCATTGAAACAGAAATCCCGAGTGACAGCTGTCACTGCCGGGTATCGGCCCAATGGTTACCATTTTCCTAATCGGGCGTCCGGTCATTGGCAGGTTTATTGGAGTTTCGCCATGAAAACAGTCGCCGTGGTCTCCCAAAAGGGCGGTTCCGGGAAGACAACGATATCCGGGCACTTGGCCGTCCAGGCCGAACGCGCCGGGGACGGGCCGGTCGCCATCATCGACACGGACCCGCAAGGCAGCCTGTCCGCGTGGTGGAACGCGCGCGAGGCCGAGGCGCCCCTGTTCATGCAGAGCCACCTCCCCGACCTGGAGGAGAATCTGAAGGAAATGCTCTACGCCGGGATCAAGCTGGTGGTCATCGACACGCCCCCGGCCATCACCGAATCCATAGAAGAGGTGATCCGGCTCTCGGACCACATGATCATCCCGACCAAGCCGAGTCCCCACGACCTGCGCGCCGTCGGCGCCACCGTCCGGCTGATCCAAAAGCGCAACAAGCCCATGGTGTTCGTGGTCAACGACGCCTCGGTGCGGGCTCGCATCACCTACGAGGCGGCCGTGGCGCTGTCCCAGCACGGGACCGTGGCCCCGGTGACGCTGCACCACCGCATCAACTACGCGTCCAGCATGATCGACGGGCGCACGGTGATGGAGCTGGACCCCGAGGGCGGCTCGGCGCTGGAAATCCACGCGCTTTGGGAATACGTCAAGGCCCGGCTCGAATTCGAGGTCTCGCCCATGGCCTTCCATCACGGCTTCGGCAACTCCAAGCCCGCCATGGTTTCGTCCCCGGCGGTCAAGGCGGCCAACGCGGTTGTCGACGACGCGGCGGTCGCGACGCTCCATCCGCCGCGCAAGGCCTTCGGGCGCCGGCGCGCCGCGTCGTGAAGGGGCCGCCCATGACGACTCCGACAAGGCTATTCGCCGTCAAGGGCGAGGCCGCGCCCGCGGTCCGCGCCACGGCCTTCACCAACCCCGCCCTCGCCTTCCTGGCCGGGCGGGATGCGCCGCGTCCCCGGGCCGCCAATGCGGTCCCCGCCGAAAAGCCGCCCAAACGCAAGGCGGTCACGGTCCGCTTTCAGCCGGAAGAATACCTGCGGCTGAAGGACTACGTCCTGGGCCAGGGCGTCACGCTGCAATACGTGGCGCACACGGCGGTGACGCTGTATCTGGAATCGCTCGGCGTCATGGAGTCCAAGGTTGCGCCCGCGCCGTCCCGCGACGGCGCGGCGTCGCTTCTCGACGTGCTGGACGAGCGCATGCGGGCGTAATCCCCCTTGCCAAACCGCGCCCCGTCCCCCAACTTTCCCCCCGAACCAATCAGCATGGGGCGAAGGCATGGCGGACAGTTTCTACGCGGTTCTGGAAAGCCGGGGCGTTTTGGCGGTCGAGGGCGAGGACCGGACCACGTTCCTTCAAGGCCTCGTTTCCAACGACGTCAACAAGGCGGGGCCGGACCGCGCCATCCACGCCGCCTTCCTCACCGCCCAGGGCAAATACCTCCATGACTTCTTCATCGCCGAGCTGGACGGGGGATTCTTGCTGGATTGCGAGGGCGCGCGGGCCGCGGACCTGTTGAAGCGCCTCACCATGTACAAGCTGCGGTCCAAGGTGGCGCTCGCCGACCGGTCGGATGACTTGGTCGTGATCGGGATTTGGGGCGCGGGCGCCTTGGCCGCGCTGGGTCTTTCGGACGAGCCCGGGGCGGCGCGCGCGTTCGGCGGCGGCGTGGCGTTCGTCGATCCCCGCCTGTCCGCCATGGGCGCGCGCGCGGTCCTGCCCCGGGACGGGGTTTCCGCCGTGATGGAGAGCGCGGGCCTGACAGAAGGCGATGTCGAGGAATGGGACGCCCTGCGCATGGGGCTCGGCCTCGCGGACGGCAGCCGCGACATGATCGTGGAGAAGACCGTGCTGCTGGAAGCCGGGTTCGAGGAGCTCGGCGGCGTCGATTTCGAGAAGGGCTGCTACCTGGGCCAGGAGGTCACGGCGCGGACCAAGTACCGTGGCCTGCTCAAGAAACGCCTGGCCCCGGTGGACATCGAAGGCCCCGCTCCGGCCCCGGGCGCGGCGATTACCCGGGACGGAAGCGACATGGGCGAAATCCGCTCGGTCGGGAACGGCGTCGGGCTCGCGCTTCTCAGGCTCGAGGCGCTGGAAGACGGCGGGGATCTGGTCTCCGGCGAGGCGAAAATCACGCCGAGGAAGCCCGACTGGATGGCGTAACCCCTTCACGCCCCGGCGATTGTCTTCCCCCCCCACACCTGCTATATGAAGCCAATCAACCCCGTGCGCGGTCGCGCAACCATACCGGAACCCATCCCATGGCGAGACGAAGGCAGATTTTCGAAGGCAGGGCCAAGGTGCTGTTCGAAGGGCCGGAGCCTGGGACGCTGGTCCAGTACTTCAAGGACGACGCCGACGGCGACGGCAAGGTCGGAGCCATCACCGGCAAGGGCGTCCTGAACAACCGGATTTCCGAGTATTTGATGTTGCGGCTGGGGGAGATCGGCATTCCGACCCACTTCGTGCGGCGCCTGAACATGCGCGAACAGCTTATCCGAGAGGTGGAGATCATCCCCATCGAGGTGGTGGTGCGCAACATCATCGCGGGCTCGCTGGCCAAGCGCTTCGGCATGGCCGAGGGCACGCCGCTGCCCCGCTCCATCGTCGAGTACCGCTACAAGTCCGACGAGCTGAGCGACCCCATGATTACCGAGGAGCACATCACCGCCTTCGGCTGGGCCGCGCCCCAGGACCTGGACGAGATGATGTCCATGGCGCTTCGGGTCAACGATTTCCTGAGCGGCCTGTTCCTCGGCATCGGCATCCGGCTGGTGGACTTCAAGGTGGAGTTCGGCCGCCTGTGGGAGGGCGAGCAGATGCGCTTGGTCCTGGCCGACGAGATCAGCCCGGACAACTGCCGCCTTTGGGACATCCGCACCAACGAGAAGATGGACAAGGACCGCTTCCGCCGCGACCTGGGCCAGGTCGAGGAGGCGTACCAGGAAGTCGCCCGCCGCCTCGGCATCCTGCCCGAAAGCGGCCCCGGCGACATCAAGGGCCCCACCGTGATGCAGTGACCCAATAGCGAGGAGACGTTCGACGTGAAGGCCAAGGTGCACGTGACATTGAAACCCGGCGTCCTCGATCCCCAGGGCAAGGCGGTGCAGCATGCGTTGGGCGCGCTCGGCTTCGGCGGCGTGGACGGCGTCCGCCAGGGCAAGTTCATCGAGCTCGAGCTAACCGAGACCGACCGCGACAAGGCCCGGGCCTCGGTCGAGGACATGTGCAGGCAGCTCTTGGCCAACACGGTGATCGAGAACTACGCGATCGAGCTGGAAGGCTAGAGCAGCCGCTTGCGGCGACTTTGCGACTCTGATACCAAGCGATGGCGCGCGGATGGCGGCGGGGTTTCGCCGGATCCGCTCCCAGGGGCGAAACGTCCGGGGTTGGCCATGCGGGACATTATCCAACGCTCTCGGTTGTTCAAGCGTTCGCTGAAGAAGCGGACGCTGGAGCCTCCGCGCGTGCTGCCCGGCGAGCCCTGGAAGGGCGACCAGGACCTGGGCGTCGCGCTGTTGGGCGACGCGCTGCCGTTCGGCGGCAAGCTGATCGAGCTCGGCGACGATCCCTGGAAGGCCGAGATGGATGACCGCGCCCTGGAGGCCCTGCACGGTTTTCGCTGGCTGAACGATCTTTGCTCCATCAAATCCGACATCGCGCGCGCCAAGGCGCGGACGCTCGCGGGCGGCTGGATCGCCCGGCACAAGCGCCGCGCGGGGCTGCCCTGGCGCGCCGACGTGGTGGGCGAGCGGCTTTCAGCCTGCCTCGCCCATTACCGCGAGATGATGATGGACCGGGACGAAGGATTCGAGGCCGCGTTCCTGCGCGCCATCCACGACATGGCGGCGCGCCTCGCCGACGACGCCGACGGCGGCCCACCCGACGAGCGGGGGTTCCTGGCGGTCAAGGGCCTGATGTACGCGGCGCTTTCGGTGCCGGGGATGGACGACGCGCTGGAGCCCGCGCTCCACCGCCTGGTGGCGGAAATCGACCGCCAGATCCTGTCCGACGGCGGCCACGCGTCCCGCAACCCGGCGGCGACGGCGCGGGTGCTGCGCTATCTCGTCGATGTCCGCGCCCTGATGCGCGACGCCGACCACGAGACCCCCGGCGCGCTGCAGGACGCCATCGAGCGCATGGCGCCCCTGGTGATGGGGCTTAGGCTCGGCGACGGCGGGCTGGTCCAGTTCAACGGCGCGGACGAGGGCGACCGCGATTCCCTCGACGACTTGCTGGCCCATTGCGACGTCAAGAACCGCCCGCTGGCCGAAGCGCCCCGGTCCGGGTTCCAGCGCTTGTCCGCCGGGCACACGGTTCTGGTCGCGGACGTGGGCGGGCCGCCGTCGCCGGGGCTGGACCTGGACGCGCACGCGGGCGCGCTCAGCTTCGAGCTCAGCATCGGCGGCCAGCGGGTGTTCGTCAACGTGGGCCGCCGGGCGGGCGCCACCGCGGCCTGGACCGCCGCCGCCCGCGCCACCGCCGCCCACACCACCATGACCGTCAACGACACCAATTCCTCGGAGATCAACGCCGACGGCGGGATCGGGCGGCGTCCGTCGTCGGTGCGTTGCGCCCGCGGGAGCGAGAACGGCGGCGCCCTGATCGAGGCCGAGCACGACGGCTACATGGCCCCGTTCGGCCTGTTGCACAAGCGCTCCCTGTTCATGTCGAGCAAGGGCCACGAGATCCGGGGCGAGGATTTCGTCGAAGGCCCCGGGACCGGCGAATTCGCCGTGCGCTTCTACCTGCACCCGGACGTGAAGGCGTCGCTTCTGGTCGGAGGCGGCGGCGTGCTGCTCCGGTTGCCGAGGGGCAAGGGCTGGCAGTTCCTCGCCACCGGCGGCGACATCGCGCTGGAAGAAGCGGTCTACCTCGGCGGGTCGCGCATGCGCCGCACCGAGCAGATCGTCGTCACCGGCCCGGTGGAGCGCGGCGGCGCCGTGGTCCAGTGGCGCATGGCCAAGGTGAGTTAGCGGCTGGCCCTGCGGTATGGTAGGATCGAAAAAACCAAGAGCCACGACGGGCGTCCCGACAATGCAACGCGCCATCATTCCAGCGGCCCTCCTCGCGGCCATCCTCGCCCTCGGCGGCTGCGGCCCCAGCCCGCCGACGGACAAGTTCAACGCCAACCTGGACGGCGACTGCGACCCCAGCGACATCGTCGATCTGATTCGGTCCTGGATCACGCCGACCACGTTCTGGGGCGAGCAGGTCGCGGATTTCCAGTCCTACGCGAAATCCGCGCGCATTTTCGGCAAGATCTCCAACGAGTTGATGCAGGACAACCGGACGGGACGCGCCCAGTTCCGCCAGATCGTGGCCAAGCGCGGCCGCGAGCTGGGGCTGAAGGGATCGTCCCTCAACAAGATGATCCAGGAGAACATGGCCGACTTCGACGCCTCGACCAAGCGCTACAACCAGAACGTCTTCAAGAAACGCCAGGAGCTGGAATGGGCCAACCGCTGCCTGCAACGGGCGAAGCGGGAGTTGCGCGATTGATGCGCTACGCCCGGCGCGAAACGCCTATTGTAAAGTTTTGTAAATACGCCTAGCATGCCACGAATGTCCCAATTCGAGGGCAAGGCATGGCGAGCGAAACGCGGATCCTGGTCGTCGACGACGATCCCGCGGTCCAGAATTTCATGGAGAAGTTCCTGACGGCGGAGGGCTACGCGCCCACCATCGCCGCCGATGGCGCGTCCATGCGCCAGGCCATGGCCGAGCGGGAATTCGACCTGTTGATCGTCGATCTGATGCTGCCCGGCGAGGACGGGCTCAGCCTGGTGCGCGGCGTCCGGGGCGCGTCCGACATCCCCGTGATCATGCTGACCGGCAAGGGCGACCCCATAGACAAGGTCGTGGGCCTGGAGATGGGCGCCGACGACTACGTGACCAAGCCCTTCGACAATCGGGAGCTGTTGGCCAGAATCCGCAGCCTGCTGCGGCGATCGAGCGCCCGCGCGGCCACCGCCGCGCCCGTCGAGGATAAGAGCGAGGGCGAGGCGGCGGCGCGCTTCTTGGATTGGCGTCTCGACTTCGCCGCGCGCGAGCTCGCCAACGGCGACGGCGCGCCCGTGCACCTGACCACCCACGAATTCGATCTTCTGTCCGAGTTGGTGCGCCGGGCCAAGAAGGCCGTATCCCGGGAGCAGCTTCTCGACTCCGTGTCCCACCGCGACTGGGACCCCATGAACCGTAGCGTCGACGTCACCATCGGAAAGCTCAGGCGCAAGCTGAACGACGATCCGAAGTCGCCGTTCATCATCAAGACGATACGGGGCGTGGGTTATATGTTCGCGGCGCCGGTGGAATTCGAATGAGGCGATTTGGCAATATTCACTATTACTAATTCCTTTCAAAATCTTACAAAATATTACAACAATCCTCCCGACCCCACATCATCCGCTTACAATAACCCTCTATAGTGACGTCCGATGGGCGGGAATGTGGAAGGCTACTCGGGGGGCCGGTCGGCGAAAGCCATCGGCGGCGCGCATGCTTGAAGCCATAACCGTGCTTTGCTTTATCGCCCTGGCCGTTCTTTGGGGTTTGGACGGCCGCAACGGACAATCCTTCGGCTTGGGACGACACCGCAACCTGATGGCCTTCGCCTTGGCCGCCGGCGCCTTGGGACTTTTGGTGTCCCTGTTCGGCGCCGCCGCGTGGGACATGACGCGGGCGGCCTCGCCCGAAGGCCTGGGCGCGCTTCTGGGCGTTTTGGGACTGGTTCTCGCCGTCGCCGCCATGATGGGCCGGAACGACGCGTTGGCCCGGCGCGAGGAATCCCTGCACGCGGAGCTGCACGGCGCCCACCGCCTGGGCATGGCCCGGCGCGAGACCGAGCGCGCCGTCCGCGAAAGCGAGGCCCGCTTCCGCGCCCTGGTCCGCTGCACGGTGGACGCCATCGTCACCACCGATGAAAAGGGGCGCATCCTGTTCTGGAACGAGGGCGCGGAGGAGATGTTCGGATACGACGAGCGCGAGGTCCTGGGCGTCCCGCTCGCGTCCATGCTGCCTGACTGCGACGCGATCCAGCGCATGCGCGAAATCTCCGAGGCGACGGACGCGGCCTGCTGCGAGGCGGGGAGCCATCGCGAGACCACGGGCCTTGGGCGGGACGGCGCGCGTTTCCCGGTGGAGATCGCGGCGTCCTCGTGGTCGGTGGACGGCTTCCTCTATTTCTCGGCGATCATCCGCGACATCTCCGAGCGCGTCCGCGCCCAGACCCAGTTGGAGGCCTCAAAGCGCCAAGCGGAGCAGGCCAACCGGGCCAAATCCCAATTCCTGGCCAACATGAGCCACGAGCTGCGCACGCCGCTCAACGCCATCATCGGGTTTTCCGAGCTGGGCAAGGGACAGTTTTTCGGCCCCCTGGGCGAACAGTACCGCGACTACATGGTCCACATCCACGAATCCGGCCACCACCTGCTGCGCATCATCAACGACATCCTGGACGTCTCGAAGCTGGAAATCGACGGCATGGTCCTGAACGAAACCGAAATGGACGTTCACAAGGTCGTCGCCGCCGCCATGGCCGAAGTCAGGGACCGCGCCGCCGAAGGCAGGATTCAGCTGTTCCAACGCATAGGGACGGGGCTTCCCGCCTTCTACGGCGATCCCGAACGGTTCAGCCAGGTGCTGGTCAACCTGCTGTCCAACGCCGTCAAGTTCACCCCCGCCGAGGGCGAAGTGGCCGTCGACGCGAGGCTCGAGGGCGACGGCTCCTTGCTGATCAGGGTCACCGACACCGGCGTCGGCATCGAGGAGGAAGACATCGCCCGGGTGGTGGAGCCCTTCGCCACCGGAGGCGACATCTACAGCCGGCCCTACGAGGGCGCGGGCCTCGGGCTGCACATCTGCAAGCGCCTGGTCGAGATGCAGGACGGCGTCCTCGACATCCAAAGCGCCGGGGGCGCGGGCGTCGTCGTCACCCTCAGATTCCCACCGGAAAGGCTGCGCATGGCGTCCTGATCGCGAAACATTCCGCCGCGCCTTCGCGCGGGACGCAGTCCAGCCCCCCCGGCGGGTCGATGGCTTCCCCATCGGCCCGCCGGTTATTTTAGAGCGCGAAACCGGCCTATCCCTCTTCGGGCGGCGCGGAGGCGCGGAGGGCGGAGAGCGCCGTTTCGAAGTCGAAGGCCTTGATGGAGGTCTCGATCGTCTCCAGGGCGGCGGCGTCCAAGGTTCCCGCCAGCCCGGCGGACACGCTTTCCCAGTAGTTGACCGCGTCGCCGTCGGCGCTCTCGAGCAGGCCCTCGAGCTCGGTCAGCTGGGACCGGGCCTCGGACGCGGACGCCCGGGGCGAGCCCGCGTCCGGCTCCTTCCGGGCGTCGAGGTCCGCGAGCGCCCGGTCGAGCCCGGCCATGGTCTCGTCCAGGGCGGCGGCGAGGCGCGCCACCTCCGGCGGGACCGCCTCCATCGCGTTCTTTTTCAAATGCCGGTCGATGGCGGTCGCCGCGCTTTCCACCTCCGTCGCGCCGAGGTTCCCGGCCACGCCTTTCAAAGTGTGGGCGATCTGCCTCGCCTGTTCGGGCTCGCCGCGATCGAGGGCCTTGGACATGTCGGCGGCGTTGTCGTCGTAGCCGCGCCGGAAGGCCCTGAGCAGATCGACGTAGACCTTGCCGTTGCCCCGCACCCGCGCGAGGCCCGCCTTGACGTCGACGCCCGGGATGGGCGGAAGCTCCGGACCGCTGTCGGGAGCGGGTTTGGTCAAGGGCGCGGTGGGCCTGGCCCCTTTCGGCGCGATCCAGTGCGCGAGCGTGGCCAGCAGCTTGTCCGGGTCTATGGGTTTGGCCACGTGGTCGTTCATGCCCTCGTCGAGGCAGCGCTGGCGCTCCTCCTCGAAGGCGTGGGCGGTCATGGCGATGATGGGAAGGTCCTTGTATTTCGCCTGCTCGCGGATGCGCCGGGTCGCCTCGAAGCCGTCCATCTGGGGCATCTGCAGGTCCATGAGCACCGCGTCGAACCGTTCGCTTCCAAGATCGCGGAGCCGGTCCAGCGCCTCGGCGCCGTGGCTGGCGATGACCACGCTCACCCCGGCCTGCTCCAGGAATTCGGAGGCGACCTGCTGGTTGATGGGGTTGTCCTCCACCAGAAGCACGGACGCGCCGCCGAGCGCGGATTCCACCAGTTCCGCCCCCATGCCCAGAAGGCGCTTCGAGGGCGGGGTCTCCAGTTCGTGGCCGAAGACCTCCATCATGGTGTCGAACAGCATGGACTCGCTGACCGGCTTCAGCATGTAGGCGTCGGCGCCCGCCGCTTCGGCCTGGTCGCGGCCTTCTTCTCGGCCGTGGGCGGTGACCATGACCACGGTCGGCGTTTCCCTGAGGGTCCTGTGGCTCTTGATCCGCTCGGTCGCCTCGATGCCGTCCATGCCGCCCGGCATTCGCCAGTCCATCAGAACCAGGCGATAGGGATCGTTTTCGTCCGCGTTCTCCAGCTTCTCGAAGGCCGTCTCGGCGCTATCGACGGCGGTGACCCGGAACGACAGTCCCTCCATGGTCTCCTTGAGCACGATCCTGGAAATCTCGTTGTCGTCGACCACGAGAACCCGCATGCCCCTGAGGTCGGGCGTTACGGCGAGCGGCTCCACGTCCCAATCGGAGTTGTGGTCGAACCAGGCGGTGAACGAGAACGTGCTGCCCTTTCCAAGTTCGCTTCGGACCGAAATATCGCCGTCCATGCTTTCCGCGAGCTTCTTGGAGATGCTGAGGCCCAAGCCGGTGCCACCGTACTTGCGGGTGGTGGAGCTGTCGGCCTGGGTGAACACCTCGAACAGCTTTTCGGTCTGGTCGGGGGCCATGCCGATGCCGGTGTCGGCGACGTCGAAGCGGAGCTTGATCCGGTCCTCGCCCCGCTCGGCCACCGACGCGCGAACGACCACGTCGCCCGCCTCGGTGAACTTCACCGCGTTGCCGGTGAGGTTGATCAGAACCTGGCCGACGCGCAACGGGTCGCCTTCCAGGATGCGGGGCATGCCGGGCTCCATGGCGAAAAGGAACTCCAGCCCCTTTTCCTGCGCCCGGTGTCCGACCACGGCGGCGACGTTGTTGAACACGGTGTCGAGGCGGAAGCGGGTTGCCTCCAGCTCCAGCCGCCCCGCCTCCACCTTGGAGAAGTCGAGGATCTCGTTGATGATCATCAGAAGGTTTTCCGCGGACGCGTGGATCTTGTTCGCGTAGTCCCTCTGTTTCGGCGGCGGGTCGGCGCGCAGCGCCAGCTGCGACAGGCCGAGGATGGCGTTCATGGGCGTGCGGATTTCGTGGCTCATGGTGGCCAGGAAGGCGGACTTGGCGCGGTTGGCGGCCTCGGCCTCGTCCTTGGCGCGGGCCAGCGCCTCCTCGGCGTCGCGGCGCTGGACCACCTCGCGCTGCAGCTTGCGGTTCCAGACCACGATGACGATCAGCACCGCCGTCGCGGCGAGGCCAACCTGGATCGCCACTTGGCGGACCTTGGCCATGTCGATGCTCGCCTCGTATTTCACCGCCACCCACTTGGCGCGGATCGCGGTTTCCTCCTCGGGCGTGATGGTGTCGAGCGCCTTGTCGATGAGCGTCCTCAACACCGGCCAGTCCTTGCGCACGCCCATGGACAGGCCGGGCAGGTCGATGTCCGCCGGGGCCGAGATCTTGAGGTTGGCGAGGTTGTACTTCCGGATGAGGAAGGTCCCGACGGCGACGTTCATGATCGCCGCGTCCACCGCGCCGTCGGCCACGGCCCGGAGCGCCTCGAGCGGCGTGTCCACCATGAGCCTGGGCGTGTCGGGGTAGTTGTTGTCGAGATGCTGGGTGACGGCGTATCCCTTGATCAGGGCGACCTTGCGCCCGGCGATGTCGCTCATGCCGCCGATGAGGGGAAAGTCGACCCGGGTCAGGATGACCGGCGGGAACTCCATGTGCGGGCGCGTGAAGTTCATGAACGCCTCGCGCTCCACCGTCCGGATCGCCGAGGGCAGGACGTCGATGGTCCTGTTCCTCACCCCCTCCAGAACCTCCTCCCAGGAAAGATCGGGAACGATTTCCGTTTCGATCCCTAGGCGCTCGCCGATCAGCCGCACGTAGTCGAACGTCATGCCGACATAGGTCCCGTCGTCGTCGCGGAACTCGAACGGCGGATACTGCGCGTCCACGCCGAGGCGGATTTTCCCGTGGGCCTTCAGCCAGGCCTTTTCCTCGTCGGTGAAGGTGATCTCCGGCCGCTCTTTCCGGGCGCTTTTGATGGAGATCCACTTGTTGCGGATGGTCTGGTGCTCTTCATGGGTGATGGAGTCGAGGGCCTGATTCAGGATGGCCGCGAGCTCCGGCCAGTCCTTGCGCGCGCCGAAGCCGAGGTCCACGGAATCCAGCCCGGTGTCGCCCGCGACCTGCAGGTTGACCAGGTCGTGCTCCGAAATCAGGCGGCTGGCGACGCCGAGGGTCTCCACGAAGGCGTCGAGCTGGCCGGTCGCGGTCATGCGCAGCCCCTGCAGGCTGTTGTCCACCCCGACGATCGAGAGCTCGGGGCGCTCCCTGCGGATCAGCTCGTCGACGGCGTATCCCTTGACCAGCCCGATGCGCTCCCCCGCGAGGTCGCCGAGACCGGAAACGACCGGGTGCGTTTCCCGGGCGATCACCACCCACTGGGACGAAATGACCGGATCGGTGTAATCGAGATAGGTCAGCCGGTCCGGCGTCGCCTGGGACAGCGAGACCACGTCGAGCTCGCCGGCCTTGGCCCGCTCCAGCACCTCGGACCACGATAGGCCTTCGACGAGCTGGAATGCGACGCCGAGGCGCGCGGACAGCAATCGAAGGTATTCGGCGGCGATCCCCTGGTGGGTCTTGCGGTCGTCGACGAAGTCGTAGGGCGCCCAATCCGGATCGACGCCGAGGCGGAGGACCGGGCGCTCCGCGAGCCAGGCGCGCTGCTCCTCCGAGAGTTTCAAGGCGCTCGCTGGTTTCCGGACCCGGCGCGTCGCGCCGATCCAGCGTTGGGCGATCTCCTGCCTCTCGATCAGGGAGATGCTGGCCAGGCCCTTGTTCAGGATTTCCACCAGGGGCGCCCATTCGGGGTCCTTGTGGACGGCGAAGCGCTGGGGGTTCGGAGGATACCCCGAATCCGCCACCGACTTGAGGTTGGACAACTGCGCCTCGCGGGCGATCCATTGGGCCACCGCCTGGTTGCCCACGTAGGCGTCCGCCTTGCCCCAGGACACGGCCTGCAGGGCGGCCCGGGTGTCCTCGACCGGCAAAAGCCGGACGCCCGGATGGTCCTCGCGAAGCTTGCCCATGAGGAAATAGCCGTTCTCGATGGCCACCGTCGCGCCCACCAGGTCCGCGAGCCCGGATATTTCCCGGAAGTCGTCGCGGGTGGTGACGGCGTAGCGCACGTCGAAGAACGGTTCGGTGAAATAAAGATGGTCGGTCCGGTCCTTCTTGCGCGAGATCGGGGCGCCCACCTTCAGATCACCGGTTTTCACCCGGTTCAGCATCTCCTTGAAGGTGGGGCCGGGCTCCACCCGGAAGGTCACGCCCAGTCTTTTCTCCAGCAGGTCCAGGTAATCGGCGACGATCCCCACGTGGCCCCCTTGCGGGTCCACGAAGTCGATGGGCGGCCAGGCGCCGTCGGCGCCGATGGGAATCACGCTGTGGGCGGCGAGCCAGTCTTTTTCCTCCCGGCTCAGCGACACGCCGGACCCTTCGGAGGCGCCGGCGCCGCCGCCTATCGAGGACATCAGCAAGGAGCCTTGCAGGATCGACGGGGTCGGGTCGCGGATTTCCTCGGCGAGCCCGTTCTCGACGAACACCTCCTGGATGGCGTTGAACCGGGTGGGGTCGATGGAGCCCAGGGGATAGACGCCGGGCTGGACGAAGCGCCGGGTCTCCCTGGCCTCGAACGCCAGGCTTTCGCGGCTTTTTTTTTGGCTGTCGTATTTCGCCTTGATCAGGTCGACGAGTTCGTCGGGATTTTCGAGCGCGTAACGCCAGCCCTTGTTGGAGGCCTCGACGAACGCCGCCGCCGTCATGGGATCGGCGTCGTGGAACGCCTTGGAGGTGAAGACGTTGATGTCGTAGAAGGGAACGCCGAAGTTGTTCGGGTCGAGAATGTTGAACGGGACCCGCCTCTTGGCGAGGGAATGCACCTCGTTGGTCAAAAAGACCGTCATGGCGTCGACTTCGCCGTTGATGAACGTGTCGATGTCGAACGTGTGCGGGACCGTGATGAAGTCGTCCCGCGTCATGTTGAAGCGCGAGAACATCCGCATGAAGTTCGAACTGGCGAGCTCCCCGGGCTCGCCCATCACCCGCTTGCCCTTCAGTTCGGCGGGGAAATAAATGTCCGGCCGGGTCACCAGGGCGAGCGGTGAGCGCTTCATGTAGTTCGCCAGGAAAAACAGAGGCTTGCCGTTCATCCAGTCCTTGATGATGGATGAATAGTGAGTGGCGAAGGTCGCATCCCCGCTCAGCACTTCATCGACGATATCGACCCCTTGTTCGTATTCCCTGATCTCCACGTCCAGGCCCGCGTCGCGGTAATACCCTTGCTCCCGGGCGGCGTAGAAACCGGCGAATTCGAACTGGTGCTTCCACTGCAGGCGCAGGCTGACCTTGCGCAGGTCAGGCGGGACGGGCGGCTCGCCCGCGCCGTCCGACTGGGCGAGTTGGACCTGTCCGGTTTCGGTTTTCGCCAATAAAACGTTGGGATCGGCGGCCGCGCCTTCGCGTTTGCCGATAAAAACGAACAACGCCAAAAACAGAATGGTGAACAGCGAGAGGCGGCCGAGCTGTCGCAGGCACTCCGTCCGCCCCATGATGTCCTCCAGCCGAAATGCATTGGCGAATATATACTAACAATTTTCACGCATCGCCATGCGTATTTGGGCTGGATTTGAAGCGCCGTTGGAATTTGGGTGGGGTCTAACGCTTTTCGAGAAGCGCCCGCATCTCCCGGATTTCCGCCCGCAGCCTCTTGATCTCTTCCATCATGGGATCGGGCGCGCCGCTCGCGTTCTCCTGCTCCTCCAACTCGTGCTGGGTTTGCATGGCGTCGACGATGATGCCGATGAACAAGTTCAGGATGGCGAAGCTGGTGACCAGGATGAAGGGCACGAAGAAGACCCAGGACCAGGGGAATTGCTCCATCACCGGACGCACGATGCCCATGGACCAGCTTTCCAGCGTCATGATCTGGAACAGGGTGTACATGCTTTCGCCGATGCCGCCGAACCATTGGGGGAACGCCTCGCCGAAGAAATTGGTGGTGAGCACGGCGCTGACGTAGAACAGAAGCAGGATGATCGAGCCCACCGACAGGATGCCCGGGATCGCGGTGAACAGCGCGCCGACCACCCGGCGCATCTGGGGCACCACGCTCATGAGCCGGAGCGCGCGGAGGATCCTCAGCGCGCGCAGCACGCTCATCTCGCCCGTGGCCGGGGCCAACGCGATCCCGACGATGGCGAAATCGAACAGGTTCCAGCCGTTCTTGAAGAAATCCCGGCCCCGCCAGGCCATCTTGGCGGCGAGCTCGGCCACGAACACCCAGAGGATCGCATGGTCGAGCAAGGTGAGCGCCGGTCCGATGTCGGCCATGATCTCGGGCGCCGTCTGCATGCCGAGCGTGACGGCGTTGATCACGATCAGGACCGTGATGAAATTCTGGACGGCCGCGCTTTCCGCGAACCGGCCCGCGCGTTCGATAACCCCCATGGATGGCTCCCGCTCCGATTCCGGCCGTTGATTTAGTCCAAGCCTCGTCCGGCGGCAAGACCGAAACGATTGACCCCCGGGGCCGAAGCGGCTTTCATCCGGAGCCGAGCGCAACCCAAAACGAGGGACGAAACGCCATGGCCGTCGTCATCTACCACAATCCCGAATGCGGGACGTCCCGGAACGCGGTCGAGATGGCGCGGACCGCGGGCGCTGAGCCCGTGGTGATCGAATACCTGAAGGTCGGATGGACGCGGCCCCAGCTGCTGGGGCTGTTCGCCGCCGCCGACCTGACGCCCCGCAAGGCGCTTCGGACCACCAAGTCCCCGGCCGAGGAGCTCGGCCTCACCGACCCGTCCGTGGACGACGAGACCCTGCTTGACGCCATGCTGGAGCACCCCGTCCTTGTCAACCGGCCCATCGTGTGCTCGCCCAAGGGGGTCAAGCTCTGCCGCCCATCCGAGGCGGTGCTTGACATGCTGGACGCCCCCGACATCGGAACCTTCGTCAAGGAGGACGGCGAGGTGGTGACCCGCTCGTGAACGATAAGCCCGCGCTCCGCAGAGGCTGGACCACCGGGGCCTGCGCGGCCGCCGCCGCCTGCGCGGCGTATGAGGGGTTGAACACCGGCCGCTTTCCAGACCCGGTGACGATTTCCCTGCCCAAAGGCCTGGCGCCGTCCTTTCCCCTGGCCATGACCCAATTGGAGGAAACCGAGGCGAGCGCGGGCGTGGTCAAGGACGCGGGCGACGACCCCGACGTCACCCACGGGGCCCTGGTCGTCGCCACGGCGCGAAAGCGCGCCCCCGGGTCCGGCTTCGCCTTCGTCGCGGGCGAAGGGGTCGGGACCGTGACCAAACCAGGCCTCGCCTTGGCCGTGGGCGAGCCCGCCATCAACCCCGCCCCCCGGCGCATGATCCGGGACGCGCTGGCCCGCGCCGCGGTTCCCGCGGGCGCCGACATGGACGTGGAGGTGGAGATTTCCATCCCGGGCGGCGCGGCGCTGGCGGAAAAGACCTTGAACCCTCGGCTTGGGATTGTCGGCGGCCTGTCCATTTTGGGCACGACGGGGGTGGTGGTGCCCTATTCGGCGTCGGCGTGGATCCATTCCCTGCACCGGGGCGTGGACGTGGCGCTGGCGTGCGGCCATCGGCATCTCGCCGCGTGCACGGGCGCGGCGTCCGAGGCGGCGGCGAAGCGCATGCTAGGCCTTGCTGACGAAGCCGTGCTCGACATGGGCGGGTTCGCGGGCGGGCTGTTCAAGTATCTGCGCCGCAATCCGGTCCGACGGCTCAGCCTGGTTTTGGGATTCGCCAAGGGCTGCAAGCTCGCGGGCGGGGCCATGGACCTGCACTCCCGCGCGAGCCGGGTGGATTTCGACCGGCTGGCGGACATGGCCGCCGCGCTCGGCGCGGATACGGTTTTCGTGGAATCCGCGCGCGGGGCCAACACGGCGGCCGAGGTCCTGGCCATGGCGCGCGGCGCAGGGATTCCGCTCGGCGACGAAGCGGCGAGGCGGGCGAAAGGCCACGCCCTCCGCGCCCTGGACGGCGCGGCCGAGGTGGAGGTCCTGCTGATCGACCGGAACGGCGAAGCGGCCGGCCGGGCCTAGCGCATATGCTCCCAGATGCCCTTGGCGACGGCGCGTTCGTGGTCCAGTTCGGCCACCTCGTCGCCGATGAAGTCGCGCACCGAGATCAGGCCGATGATGCGGCCGTGCTTGGTGATGGGCAGGTGGCGAAGCTCGTTGTCGCGCATCTCGGCCATGGCCTGCAGCACGGTGTGGTCCACGGACACGGTCACCGGGTCGGCGGTCATGACCTTGGACAGCGGCGTGCCTTCGGGGCTGAGCCCGGGGGCGACCACCCGCTCCACCAGGTCGCGTTCGGTGAAAATGCCGTCCGCGGCGGTGTCGGGATGATCCATCACCACAATGGCGGCGACATGCTTCTCCGTCATCAGCTTGGCCGCGTCCCGGACGCTGGCCGTTTTGGGAAGGAACACCAACGGGTGGCCTCGGAATACTTCCTCGATGCGACGTTGCGGCATGATTGACTCCCCAGATCTATATGCGGAAATTATAACAAGTCGTCGCCGTTTCGGCTAGCGCAGGAACGCCTTTAGGTTGGCGCGGACGCTGTCTTCGAGGGATTTGTCCATATCCATCAACAGTTGATTGCCGATTTGCTTGCGTAGCGCGTCGCGTTCGTCCTCGTCGGCGTCCTCCGCAAGCTCATGGCGGGCGTGGGCCCTGGCGCTCGCGAACCCGATTCGCTGGGTCGCCGGGTCGGTCACCTCGATGCGGATGCGGACGGCGCCGTCGAAGACCCGGTAGCGTTCGAACTCCATGGTCTTGGGGAGCGCCTTGCGCTCGAACCGCTCGTCGACCATGGCGGCTTCGACGATCAGGCGGACGCGTCCGCCTTGCCCGACCGCGTCGATGCGCCGGGCCGCCCAGCGGTCGATATAGTCGCCGAGGTCCACGGAAACGGCTCCGCCGACGCCCCGGGGAACGCGGTATTCCCGCGCCACCTGGACCCGCGCCACGTCCAAGCGGATGGGCTGGCCGTAGACGGGTTCGCTAATGGCGGCGCGGCCGGGCGCCAGGCCGATCTCGCCCGGGCCGGTCTCGGGCTCCGGCGCGGACGAGCACGCGCCCAAGGCCAGGGCGAGGACGAGGGCGGGAATGGAAAATTTCATGGCCGGTTCCTCCTTATTCGTCCGACGGGCGCCAGGCCATGACCTCCTGGCGCTGTTCGCCGAGCCCCGCCACGCCGAGCCGCATGACGTCTCCGGGCGCGAGAAAGCGGGGCGGGTCCATCTTCCAGCCGACGCCGGGCGGGGTGCCGCTGGCGATCACGTCTCCGGGTAGCAACGTCATGTAGCGGCTGAAATAGCTGATCAGATAGGCGACGGAAAAAAACATGGCGGATGTGTTCCCGGCCTGCCGCCGCTCCCCGTTCACCTCGAGCCACACGTCCAGGTTCTGGGGGTCGGGGACCTCGTCCCGGGTGACCAGCCAGGGGCCCAGCGGGCAAAAGGTGTCGCAACCCTTGCCCCGGCCCCAAAGCCCGGTCGGCCCGGCCTGGAACGCGCGCTCGGACACGTCGTTCAGGACCGCGTAGCCCGCGACGTAATCCAGCGCGTCGGCCTCGTCCACGTATTGGGCCTTGCGTCCGATCACCACGCCGACCTCGGCCTCGTAATCGGTTTTTTCCGAGCCTTTTGGGATCGCCACCGGATCGTCGGGGCCGTTCAGCGCCGTGGTCTGCTTGACGAAGACCCGGGGCTCGTCCGGGCGCTCCTCGCCCGGCTTTTCCGGGAAGTTGAGCGCGACGCCGAGGATCTTGCCGACGCCCGCCACCGGGACGCCCAAGCGGGGCGCGCCCTCGACCACGGGCAGCGCCTCCGAATCGAGCGCCGCCAGCGCGGCCAAGCGGTCCGGCGCGAGGGTTTCGCCGTTTATGTCGGAAACGTGTCCGGTGAGGTCCCGGATGCGGCCGCCCGCATCGATCAAGCCCGGCTTTTCTTCCCCCGGCGGGCCATGGCGCAGCAATTTCACGAGGATTTCTCCCGTTTTCGCCCCTGCTCGCGTAATTCTACATCCTCGCGGGGCAAAAGCAATTGCGGCCTTATTCCCGCCACATTTTCGCCGCAATGTGATGGAGATCACTTGACATCAGATTGAAATTTAGGCAGGTTCGATGTTGGAGAAGCTCCGCACTGGGCTTCCCACACTCTGCTACGACACATTTGGAGAACAGTCCAATGGCAAAGTTGACCAACACCGTCACCCGGCTTTGGAAGGATGAGGAAGGCGCCACCGCCATCGAATACGGCCTCATCGCCGCCGGCATCGCCATCGCGATCATCGCCGCCATTTACCTGGTGGGTGACAACCTGAAGAACATGTTCAACGACGTGGCGAATAACCTGTAAAGGGTAAGCCAGGCTTCTCTTAATGGTTTCACGGGATCGCCCCGCCTGCGTTTAGCGGCGGGGCGTCTCTTTTCCGCTCGCTTGGAGAATGGCCGTGGACCAACTTCTGACAATTTCCCACATGATCCTCAGCCTCGTTTTCGTCGTCCTGGTGGTTTTCGCCATGGTCAACGACTACGACTGCCGCCGGATTCCCAATCCCATCCCCGTGGGCCTCGCCCTGGCCTTCGTCCCGGCCGGGCTGATCGCGGGGTTGGACTGGACCGCGTTCGCCATTCACGTCGGCGTTTGCGTCGGCGTTTTGGCGCTCGGGCTGATCCCGTTCTCCATGGGGCGGCTCGGCGGCGGGGACGTGAAGCTGATGGCGGCCATCGGGCTGTGGACCGGTTTGGACGGGCTCTATCCCTTCGCGCTCGCGACCGCGGTCGCGGGCGGGATCATGGCCGTGATCGTGCTCGTCCTACGCACGCCGCCGGGCCAGGCGATCCTGATCAGGGTCCCGCTGCTGCAAAAGGGGTTCGGCATGGGCGACCAGCTTCCCTACGCCGTCGCCATCGGGCTCGGCGGGCTCGCGGTCTTTCCCCGCCTGGCGCTGGCGCCGCCGAGCTGGTCCCAGTTCTTTCTATCGTGATCCGATTTGTGACGGGCGTCATCCCTGGCCCCGATCCCCTGTGATAGGATGCTCCCGCTTTGATCGTATGAGGCTCCATGCCGTTCCGCCACGCCCTTCCCGCCTCCATCCTCGCCGTTCTGGTCCTCCAGGGCCTGTTCGTCGCGCTCGGGGATTTTCCGCTGTTGGGGCCGGACGGGGACCTGGCCGGGCCCGACGGCTACATGCGGCTGATGCAGGTGGAGCGGCTGTGGGCGAGTTGGGACTGGTATGACCGCCTCTCGCCCCTGACCAACGCGCCCCGCGGCGAAACGCTGCATTGGACCCGTCCGTTCGATCTGTTGCTCGTCGCGGGCGCGCTTCCCCTTATGTATTTCATGGAGGCGAACGAGGCGATCCGCGTCTGGGGCCTCGCCGTCAGTCCCGTCCTGCAGGTCGCGACCCTGCTCGTCGTCTGGTGGGGCGTTCGGGGGATCATGGGGCCTTGGACGTTCGCGCTGTTCGCGGTGCTGTTTTGCCTGCAGCCGGTGAGCCGGTCGTACTTCCTGATCGCGCGCCCGGACCACCACAGCCTTCAGCTATTTCTGTTCTTCGTCGGCGTCGCCGGGCTGATGCGGCTGACCCGCGTAGACGCCAGGCCGGAGCTGGCGACAATCCTCGGAGTGTTCGCGGGCGTCGGGCTTTGGGTCAGCCCCGAGGGCTTGCTCGCGGTCCTGGTCGCCAACGGCGCGCTCGGGATCATGTGGCTGATGGGCGACGGCCGCCATCTTGGGCTGTTGGTCCGGTATGGCTGGGGGCTCGCGTTCATGACCGCCCTGGCGCTGGCGTTCGACAAGCCGCCCATGGACTTCATGGCGATCCAATACGACCAAATCTCCATCGTTCACGCCACCCTGACCATGGCCATGGCGACGGGTTGGACCGTGGCCATGGCGGTCGCGGGCGAGGGCGGCCTTGGGCGCAGGCTTGTCGCCGGGCTGGTCGCGGCGGCCATTCCGGCGGGCGTCATGGCCGCGCTGTTCCCGGACTTCTTCAAGGGCCCTTACGTCCATGTGGACCCCTACATGCACGCCGAATGGCTGAAGTGGATTTCCGAGGTCAAGCCCTTGATCGGGAGCGAGCCCGAGATCATCGCCAAGGCCGTCTTCGTTCTCGGTCCCGGGCTGCTGGCCGGGGGCTGGTCGCTCTGGCGGCTCGCCAAGCGCCTCGACGTCGAGGAGCGGGGGCTGCACGTTCTGTTCCTGGTGGCGTTCGCCATTTTCCTGCCGCTATCGCTGTATCAGGTGCGCTGGTCGGCGTATACGGGCGCGATGATGGTCATTCCGTGGGCGATGATGCTGGCGGCGATCATGGAATGGGACGGGGCGCTCAGGGTCGCGGGCAGGGCGGTTCCGCTCCGCTCCCTCGCCTTCCTTCTGGCGCTGCTCGGCAATTTCGTGGTCGGCGGCGCGGTGCTCTCCGCCGTTCCGGAAAAGCCCGAGGAGGACGAGAAGGAGAAACCCACCTGCCGCTGGGCCGTGGCCGCCGACTGGATCAAGGGCCTCGCCGACGCCAAGGGCCGGCGCCTGGTGCTGATGCCCTTCGTCCACCAGGGTCCCGAGGTCGCCTACCGCACCGGCCAGGGCGTGGTGGGCTCGCCCTATCAGCGCAACCTGACCGGGGTCCGCGACACCCACCGGGTCATGGGCTCCTTGGCGCCGGACGAGGCGCGGGCCGTCGTCTTCGCCAGGCGCGTGGACTACCTGATGCTCTGCCGCCACGGCAAGGAGGCCAACCGCTACGTCAAGGACGCGGACAAACCCACCCTGGTCGCCCGCGCCTTCAGGGGCGACCTTCCCGGCTGGCTCCGCCCGGTCGAGACGCCCCCTGACATCGCCGAAATCTTCGTCGTGCTGGAGCCGGTGAAATGACCCGGGACCGCCGCATTCTCATCATCGGCGCCGGACCCACCGGATTGGGCGCGGCGAGGCGGCTGCACGAGCTCGGCGCAAGGGACTTCGCGCTGTTCGAAAAGGACGGCTGGGTCGGCGGGCTGTCGGCGTCGTTCGTGGACGGCAAGGGCTTCACCTGGGATCTCGGCGGGCACGTGCAGTTCTCCCACTACGACCGCTTCGACCAAACCATGGACGAGGTTCTCGGCGGCGAATGGCTGCATCACGAACGGGAATCGTGGGTGTGGCTGCGCGAGCGCTTCGCGCCCTACCCGTTCCAGAACAACATCCGCCATCTTCCCAAGGAGGACTTGTTGAAGTGCGTGGTCGGCTTGGTGCGGCTCCACGGGGGCGAGGGGCCGGACGAGGTGCGGAATTTCCGCGACTGGATCCTGGCCACTTTCGGCCAGGGGATCGCGGACGTGTTCATGCTGCCCTACAACTTCAAGGTCTGGGCCTATCCGCCCGAGCTTCTGTCCCACCACTGGACCGGCGACCGGGTCGCGCCGGTGGACCTGGAGCGGGTGATCACCAATGTGATCGAGGAGCGCGACGAGATCGCCTGGGGCCCCAACAACACCTTCCGCTTCCCCGAGAAGGGCGGCACCGGCGAGATCTGGCGGCGCGTCGCCGCCACCATCCCGGCCGAGCGCATCCGGCTCGACAAGGCGCTCGATCGTCTCGACAGCGCAAAGCGCCGTGTCCATTTCACGGACGGGAGCGTCGAGGACTATGACATCCTGGTCTCGACCATGCCGGTGGATTTGCTGGTGGAGCGGTCCGACCTGGACGAATTGAAGCCCGCCGCCCGCGCCTTGAGCCATTCCACCGTTCACGTGGTCGGGGTCGGTTTGAACGGCCGTCCGCCGGAAAGCCTGAACACCAAGTGCTGGATGTACTTCCCCGAAGGGAATTCGCCGTTCTTCCGCGCGACCGTGTTCTCCAACTACTCCCCCAACAACGTGCCGGACATCCGCGAAAACTGGTCGGTCATGGCGGAAGTCTCGGAATCCGCCCACAAGCCGGTGGACCGGGCCCGCGTCGCCGACGACGTCGTCCAGGGCATGCTGAACACCCGGCTGATCGAAAGCCGGAACGACATCGCCAGCGTCTGGGAGCGGACCTGCGGCCACGGCTATCCCACGCCGACGCTGGAGCGCGACCGCGCGCTCGACGCGCTGCTGCCCGCGTTGGAGGAGCGGGGAATCTACAGCCGGGGCCGCTTCGGCGCCTGGAAGTACGAGGTGTCCAACCAGGACCATTCCTTCATGCAAGGGGTCGAGGTGGCCGAAAGATTGATTACGGGGGCGGAGGAACTCACCGTCAACGATCCGATAAAGGTGAACAGCCGATGATCACCATCGTCATGCCCGCCTATAACGAGGAAGACATCATCGAGAAGACCGTCCGCGAATGGGCGATCGCGGTTCCGGACGCGACGATTCTGGTGGTGAACGATTGCAGCGGCGACCGCACCGGGGACGTGCTGGAAAGCCTCGCCGTCGATCTGCCGTCGCTGAAGGTCATAAAAACGCCGACCAACGGCGGCCACGGCCGGGCGCTTCGCCTGGGGCTCGAGACCGCCGACACCGAATGGGTCTTCCAGGTGGACAGCGACCAGCAGATCCCGGCGGACGAGTTCAGGGCGCTCTGGGACCTGCGGGACGGCGCCGACTTCGTGTTCGGGCGGCGCCGGTCGCGGGCAGACGGGCCGGTTCGGGTGGTCATCACCAATTTTCTGAGAATCGCCAACCTTTTGATCTGGGGCGTATGGGTCCGGGACGCCAACTGCCCGTTCAAGCTGATGCGCCGGGACGCGTTGGCCAAGGTTCTGGCCGCCATCCCGTCCGACATGTTCATCCCCATGGTCATGGTCTCGGTGCTGGCCAGGAAGATGGGGTTTTCGGTCAAGGAGGCCGAGGTCACCCACCTCGCCCGGACGGGCGGGACCCAGTCCCTGAAGGGGCTCGGCAAGTGGGTCCGGGTCTGCGCCACCTGCGCCGGGCAACTCGTCGACATGCGCCTGGGTTGGCGGCGCGCCGGTTAGGCCCTATGCTGGCCGGATGGTCAGGGGCAATCACGAATACGTGGTCAAGATCAAGGTCGAGGGGCCGGTGGACGTGGACCTGTTCCACCGCTGGGTCGCGACCGAGGCCGACCGGCTGGGCGTCCAGGGCTGGACCCGCATGAACGGGGAAGGCGTGGCCATCATGCTGTTCGCGGGCGACACGTTCTCGGTGATGACCCTTTTGGCGCTGTTCACCGAGAACGAGACGCCGGTCCTTCTCGACAACGTGGTCGAACAGCCCCTTCGCGGCGACGAGCCGATCTGGAGCGGGTTTCATTACATTTGATTATCGGATCGGGAAGGCCGTGTTGATCGCGCCCGTCTTCAAAAACCCGATGCCGACGACGAGGGGCCGCCCGCTGTCTCCCAGGCAGTAGCCGTCCTCGCCTTCCAGCCCGCTCCGTCCGCACTTGACCCATTTTGACGTTCCCCGGGGACAATCGATCGGGTTGGCTGCGGCGTGGCGGATGGAGGCCTGGACCTGATCCAGGGAGCACGCGTCGGGGAACATGCTGGAAATCCCCCTCTTTTCACGAGTCTCGCCTCGGATCGCCAGGGTTGGCTTTCCGACGTAGACGCCGTCCGCGTTCGGAAGATGGACGGTTTTGAAGCTTTCCACCGTCGGGGGCAGCTCGCCCTTGGGCGCGGAATGGAGCCCCTTGGCCTTGCCCCGCTTGATCTCGCCGCAGAACACATGGTCCAGGTTCACCGCCGGCGCGACCGAGCCCCATTTCGCGCCCCCAAGGCAGGTCTGTGCGCGGCCGTCGGCGGCGAAGGCGAAAAGAGCCGCCATGGCCCAGACGGCGAGCCTAAACCCTTTTTTATTCGTCATGGCCTAGCCTGACCCATTGCTGACCGGTTAAGATTTATGGACATAACGCACGGCGTTGATTCTATCTGTGTTCAAGCGTTTGTCGATGTTTGTGGCGCGAAGTGAGGGCCAACGCCATGCGTCATCGGAATAGCGTTTTCCACGACCTGCTGAAGCACGTTCCTTGGGACGGTTCCGACCGTTTGGTCGAGGAGCGCGGGACGGACGAGGGGCATTTTATATTTTGCGCATGCTCGCGTTTATTGCTGTCATAGCAGCATACAAACAGCGAAATTGCAGAGCTCATGCAGCGCCGATCGGCTCGTCGAAGCGTATGAATTGCACCGCTGAACGCGCGTGGAGGACCTCCTCGCCGCTCTTGCGCTTGGCCATTACTGCCAGACAAAATGCGGACCAAATGGGGCAAGATAGATTCCGCCCCGGTTCCATGGTTCAATGCATGCCTTTCGTCTTAAGGAGAGAAAGGGCCGTGAAAACCAATAAACTGTTTAGCTCGAGAATCGTGTTGGGATATGCACTTGCATGCTGCGTATTCGTTCTGGCGCTTGCCGCCGCTCCCTCCTTTGCGATGAATACAGAGTTCACAATCGCCGAAGTCGACAAGCCCTTTCCGAACATCTCGTTATATCGGGAAGAAGGGAAGGAGCCGATAACCATCAAGTCTTTCAGCGGCAAGCCGGTTCTCGTCAATATCTGGGGCCATTGGTGTGGTCCTTGCCTGACCGAACTGAAACACTTTCAGAAACTGCTGGACAACCTGCAGGGTATAACCACCCTTGAATTCGCCCTCCTGTCGGAAAAAAGATACTGGGACGAGGACCGCGCCTATCTGGCGAAGGAGAACCTGACGATCCCGGCCTATCACCTTGGCGCCGATCTGGGTGGTGACGATAAGGATGTGGAGTTGGTTCGGACGCTTTACGGCGCTGATGGCGCTTCGATGCCGCGTACGTTCCTCATCGACGAGGAAGGCATCCTCAGGAAAATCGGCATTGGCCTTCAGGCCTTGTTCTGGAAGGAGGCTTTGTTCTTCGAGCTGTTCCCTGACTCTTTCAACGATTCCTATGCGCCGCCCGCGGACGAATAGGGCGTCTCGGGACTGAGCGCTCCATATTGCCGCTTAATCAAGATTCCCGACACCCACCGATATGCCCATTCATTGCGCAAGAGACAGGGAGCGGACCATGTCAAGGCAAGCAATTCCGGCGGTATTGCTATTGACCTGTCTGATTTGCTGGCCGGGGCCTTCCCATGCGCAGGCAGAGAATTCGGAGCGATCGGAAATCCTGAAAAAAGACGAAAATGCTATAGAGTTGGCGCAACAAGCCCTCGAGAAATTGAAACACGCGGAGGAGGAGTTCGGCCCGGAGCATTGGAGAGTGGCCGTTGCGCTCAACAACCTCGCCTCGGCGTATAAAGACCAAAAGCGTTACGATGAAGCCGAGCCCCTATTCAAACGCTCCCTGGCGATTCTCGAGAAAATCGAGGGGCCGGAACACACCATTGTGGCCGCCGGCATCGACCACCTCGCGAACCTGTACAAGTCGCAAGGTCGTTACGACGAGACCGAGCCCCTCTACAAACGCTCCATCGCTATCCTTGAGAAAACACGGGGGCCCGACCACCCCGATGTGGCGCGAACTCTCAACAGCCTCGCCTTGATCTACTATAGATTCGATCGGTACGCCGAGGCCGCGCCTTTGCTTGAACGCGCCTTGGCTATCCAGGAAAAGTCTTTCCCTCCCGATCATCATAACGTGGTCAGGGGCATCGAGAATCTTGCGGGATTGTATAAGGCGCAGGGTCGTTACGCCGAGGCGGAGACACTGTTCGAACGCTCCTTGGCTATTCGCGAGAAGACCCTGGGTTCCGACCATCCCGGTCTCGTCAGGGATCTCAAGGATCTCGCCGAGACGCGCCAACTACGGGGGGGCCACATTGAGGCCGAGCGACTTTACAAACGAGCTCTGGCCATAACGGAAGAGACCCATGGCCCAGACCATCCCGACCTCGCACGGACCTTCTACAGCCTCGCTGAATTGTATACGGACCAGGGACGACGCGCCGAGGCGGAACCTCTTTACAAACGCGTATTGGAAATCACGGAGAAGGTCCACGGGCCCGAGCACGTCAATATGGCCACGGCCCTCAACGCCCTGGGATCAATATATTTCCTTCAGGGACATTACGCCAAGGCCGAGCCATTATTCAGGCGCGCCCTGGCCATTCGGGAAAAGGCTCCGAGCCCCAACCATCGCGGCGTGAGCGAAAGCCTCATCAACTTGGCGGTGACCTATTCCAGACAGGCCCGCTACCCCGAAGCCGAGCCTCTCTACGAGCGCGCCCTGGAAATGGATGAAAAGATCCTGGGGCCAAGCCATCCCGATGTGGCGACCAGCCTCAACCGCCTGGCTGGGCTGCGCAAGAACCAAGGCCGTTACTTAGAAGCGGAGCCCCTTTTAAGACGTTCCCTCGCCATCCGCGAAGACGCCCTGGGTCCCGACCATCCGGATGTCGGCAAAAGCCTGGACGACCTTGCCAGGCTGTACGCGAGGCAGGGCCGTTACGAAGATGCCGAGCCGTTATTCAAGCGCGCCTTGGCGATCAGGGAAAAGTCCCTGGGCCCCGAGCATCTCAAGGTGGCGGTCACCCTCAACAACCTTGCAACACTGTACATGGATCAAGATCGCAAGGCCGATGCCATGCCTCTCATGGAGCGTAGCGTGATGATCGTCGAGAAGACCCTGGGCCCCGACCATCCGGACTTGGCCACGACTATTGGGAATCTGGCGGCATTACAAATTGATCAGGGCCGTTACGGTGAAGCCGAAGTCCTTCTCAAGCGTTCCCTGGCCATCCGAGAGAAAGCCCTGGGCCCCAACCATCCCAGCGTGGCCACGGCCCTCAATAACCTGGCCTCTGTCTATTTTACTCAGAACCGTTACGGCGATGCAGAGCCTCTCGGAGAGCGCGCCCTGGCTATCGTTGAAAACATCCTGAAGCCTGATCATCCCAATGTGGCTCGGCTTCTCGATAGCCTGGCCGACATATACAAGGCGAGAGGCCGAACAGCAGACGCCCTGGATAAGGTCCGCCGAGCCACGGCCATCCACCGTGACCGCGCCCGGCGCTCGGGCGGAGACCGTACGGGCGGAGGATTGAGCGAACAGAGTTGCGCGCGCTGCACATTCATAGAACATGTCGAGTTGATCTGGGCCATGACCGAGAAAAGGCCGGCCGACGCCGTCGCCTTGACGGCCGAGGCCTTTGAAGTCGGTCAACTCGCCAAGGCCACGAGCACCGGCGCCGCCGTCGCCGGCATGAGCGCCCGCTTCGCTGCCGGCGACGATGCCCTTGGCCGCGTCGTTCGCCAACTTCAGGATGCGGGCGAACGTTGGAAGCGCCTAGACAATAAAGTCCTCAAGACCGCCACCCAATCGTCGGCGGAACGCGACCCAGCGGCCGAGAAACAGCTTCACGCCCAGTTGGCGGGCGTGAGCGCAAAATTGAACGAGCTCAATGAGCGGCTTACGCGTGAATTCCCCGAATACGCCGAGTTGGTCTCCCCCCGGCCGCTCTCCGTGGCGGCGGCCCGGAAACTTCTGGGGCCCCAAGAAGCCTTGATGGCCTATATGGTGGCGGACGAAGAGACGTTTCTCTGGCTGATTCGCCGGGACGACGCCCGCATTTTCAATCTCGATATCGGATGGAAGGAACTATCGGAAACCGCGGCGTTGCTGCGCGGCGACCTTGACCCCACGTTCATAAAATCTCTAGCCGACATCGCGCCTTTTGACACCATGCGGGCCTTCCGGCTCTATGAGCGCATATTTTCCGCAGCCGAGCCCTTCCTGTCCGACATCCGCCATCTTTTCGTGGTTCCGGACGGCGCTCTTCAGAGCTTGCCTCTCGGTGTGTTGGTGACGTCATTTCCCCAGTCTTCGACCACCGACTTCGCTGGATATCGTGATGTCCCTTGGTTGGTCAAACGCTTTGCGCTGACAACCCTGCCTTCCGTTTCGTCCTTGCAGGCGCTCAGGCGTTTCGCGGATAGGACTCGGGCGAACAAGCCCTTCGGCGGCTTTGGGGACCCCCTTCTTGAAGGGCATCCGGGGGAAAGGCGCGGGGTCGAACCGGTCGCTCTTTTTTCATCTCGTGGCCTTGCAGACGTCAACGCGTTGCGGACGAAGCTAGCCCCCCTGCCGGAAACAGCCGACGAATTGAAGAGCATCGCCCGCGTTCTGGGGAGCAGTGAGGAACATCTGTTTCTGCGGGAACAGGCGACGGAGAGCCTGGCCAAGCTCCAAGCTTTGGATGACTACCGCATCCTTGCTTTCGCCACCCATGGTCTGGTGGCCAGCGACCTGGAAGATCTTGCCGAACCCGCCTTGGTCATGACGCCACCTGAAACGGCGACCAAAATCGATGACGGATTGCTTACCGCCAGCGAGGTGGCGACGATTAGGCTCAATGCCGATTTGGTCGTGCTTTCCGCATGCAACACGGCCGCCGCCGACGGAACTCCCGGCGCCGAGGCCCTATCGGGACTGGCCAAGGCGTTCTTCTATGCAGGGTCCCGCGCTTTGCTGGTTTCCCACTGGCCGGTCAATTCAGCGGCCTCCGTGAAGCTGACGACGGGGATGCTCAAGGAAATCGCCAACCATAATGGGCGTGCCGAGGCCCTCCGAAGGTCTATGCTGGCGTTGATGCGGGATAAAGGGAAACCTCATTACGCCCACCCAATGTTCTGGGCCCCATTTGTCGTGGTTGGCGAAGGTGGGACTTACCAAGTGAACTGATTGTTTCATGATCGACTAGCGACAATATCAAACTACATGATCGGCTCCCAGCCGCTTGGCGCGGGCGGCTGCGGTTGCGGAGCCGGTTGAGGCAGAGGGTATGGTTGAGGCTGGGGATAGGGCGTTGGCTGTGGCGCAGGTTGTGGATTTGGAGCGGGCTGGGGGGTTGGCTTGGGCTCGGGAGAGGGCGCCGGGGCCGGCTGCTTGCTGGGCGCAGGTGTCGGCGCTGGTTTCGGTTCCGGCCGAGGAGATGGCGCGGGTTCGGGCTGCTGCTTGCCCGGGACAACGGTTCCGCCGAATGTCTCGAATTGCACGGCTTGCGCGATGGTCTGACCATTCCGGAATCCTTTGAGAATCCAGGACATGGTTCCAATGAAACCACTCCCTTCGACAAAACCGGAAAAGCGCCCGTTGGCTTCTCCGGAAGTCGGCCCGCATTCGGTTTCGCAATGCTCTGTGTTCAAAGTCCAGGCGCCGGTCAGGCTCCCCTGAATACTGCCGGTTTCTGGATTAAACACGGTTCCCTGGACACGTCCTGAGAACGTGACCGGATCGTAGAAGCCCTCGCCCATCTGGAGCGACTTTCCCTTGCCGGATCCCTTGGGATGGGTGACCGTTCGCCGGTAGCTGTACTCGTTGTTGAAACCCTCGCGCTCCTCAGTTTCCCGCACAACGGCGCCATCCGCCCGCTCGGTGATGCGGACGATGTCGTCCGGGCCGTCGATGACGGTTCGGGCTTCGCCGTTGACTCGGCCTGAGGTGATCAGCGATCCGTCCGGTTGTCCGACCGTGCGTCCTCCGGCCGGGATGAACGCCGCCGACGTGGTCGTTCCCTTGAAGCTACCCGAGACCTTGGACTCCGTGAGGATGATCTCGACTTTTCCTTCTGATCGGCGACCCTCGAAGAATCCTTCCGTGTTTCCGGTCACGGTTTCAGGCGGAGCAGAAAGTTCCGGCGGCTCGCACATGGGAGTGTCCGTATCCCTAGCCTGCTGTTCCTTTTTCGGTGGAATGTAGGTTACGGCGACTTCGGCCTGCGGGTGCTGAACGTGCTCTTTGTCGCCGACATTCTTGACCCGGATGGGCTTGGTCGCCTTCTTCATCAGCGTTTCCCAGCGAGCGCAAGCATCTCCCTTGTCCTTGGCCAAGACCCCGCGAAAGGCGTTGGTGAACATGCCGCCGGTTTTATCGAGGCCCACGGCGGTTTCCCCCTTGGATGAGCCGGACGCGTATACGGTGCCCTTTGAATGGAGGAACAGAGCTTTGTAGCCAGCGGCGGGATCGGCGGGATCGGCCGTGAAAGGGCTGGCCGTATCCTTGGGAAGTGGTTTTCCGTACAGCCAATTGCATGAATCCGCCATCACGATGGCCAGCCTGGGATTCTTGTCGTTCACCTGCTCGATGACCGTGCTCATCCACAGGACGTGATCGCTGCCGGGAAGCTCCAGCTTGGGCCATTTGCTGTCGTGCTCGGCGATGCGCACCCCGTGGCCGGAGAAATAGAAGAACACCACGTCATCGCGGCCAATCTCCATCTTCTGCAGCTGATTGATGATCTTTGGCGCGCTCAGTTGCTCCTTTTTGTGAAACAGTTTCCCCTTGAGAGTGAGCCCCGTGCTGGCCTCGATGTCCTTAAGCAAGGCCTTAATATTCGCGCGGTCCTTCTCGACCGAGGTTCCGATGCCTGGTATGCGCTTATTGGTTTCGGGATCGACGTAGCCTTTGTCGGTGACGTCGGTGACCACGAAGGCCCAGAGGGTGCCTGCGGCTTGTACGCTTCCCGACCATCCGATCAGGCCTGAAAGAATCAATACGACAAGCAACGGGACGCGCTGAAATACCGCGAGCATCTGCCACCTCCGAAAATTAGTCCAGGCCCCCCGACAAGGCGAAATCATATCATGTTGAATATAACACCTTGACTTAGTTGATAGATAGCCTTTCCCAAAAGGTCCTTTCAAACCCGAACATAAGCAAACCAATCCTCAAGGCCGCCAGGGCAGGAGTTCCAGGCTGAAATTTCTTAGAGCAATTCAGCAGACGAGCATCAAGATGATCGCCTCTTCGGCAATGGCGCCGCCCTGGGCCTGATGGACATCGACGAACTTGCTGCGCACGTGCGCCATGTTGCCATCTCATCGGCCCTGCCGTTTTCGAACAGCCCGTTGAATCCGGAAACCTAATAGAAGGAATCAGGTGATACTGACCACACAGTCTCGCCTGCAGTGGAAGACCATTTTGCGACGTCTTTCACGGTTCGCACGGGAACCTTGCGTCCACCTGCTTGAATACCCCAGTCACTACCAATGTGGATGGGTTGCCCCCTGTGCTCTAGGCGCTTTGAGGACTGCCCTGGCACGGACCAAGTTGCAAACCGCGATTTGGAATCCGGATGCCAAAGATGCACCTGAATTGCATACAATGACGGATTCGTAAATTCGATTTGCCCAACACGCCCATCGAATCCGCTTTTGGGCTCCCATAGATCCAATAAGCTCTCGGCGCTGGCGTCTTTAGGCTTGAGGGAGGAGGGTGTGTTCAATTTTTTAATCTTTGCGCGCGCCAGGGGAGCAAATGAGCCAGTCGGATACTGTGTCAAATACGCCTCGAACATGCTCACATCCTTGCTGCCCTCTATCGATTTCCAGAACACGGTTTCCTTATCAACGCCTCCTCTCAGAGCGGGGGAAATTCTGGATGTTGGCGGGCTATTTTTCATGGCCAACGCACTCGGCGTTACGAAAACGAAGTCGCCTTTATCCAACAATGGATCACGCAGTTTCCCGTACTGTGGCGTCTGGCTCTGCCGGCTGTAGTTGGTTACCTTGGCCTCAAGGAAACTCCCAAGCTCGCTCCCCGTCAAATATCCGTCGCCATTCTGATCTCCCTCTCCGGTCAGGGCCTCGACGAACTGGCGGCGGAAGATGCTCTTGTCCGGGACCTGCTGGTCGGCCGCGCCCGAGGTGATGAACTGGCGCACTGGCATTCCAGTCTTGGCTTGGATGATATCTGGAATGGCGCGGGTCGCATCGAAAATCGAGCCGGAAAAGCAACTGTCGAACATGAAAAGCGCATGCTTGCTTTCGATGTTTCGGGCGTAGGTCTCGACCACTTCCATGCTCAGCGCCTTGCGCTTGAAACCAATCTTGTCCGTGTTCGGGTTGGGCGCGTCGCGACCAACCAGGTACCCCATCATGCCCCCGTAGCCCAACTTCATCGAGTGGCCATGCCCAGCAAAATAGAAGAGCAGCCGGTTTTCGATTTCGTTGCCATGAAGGCTGATGAAATTGCGAAAGGCTTTATCCAGTTCATCACGATCCGGGTTCATCACAACGGTGACAATGAACCCCTGCTTTTCCAGCGCCGCCTTAACCGCCGGGACGTCCTCCTTGACCCCGCGCAGTTTTGGCCAGCCGTTGTCGTAGTCGGAAACGCCGATCACCAGGGCGTGGCTCTTGTAATAGAGCGCCACCTGATCCCCGGCGCTGTTTTTCACCGTGACGTTGACGCCTTGTTCGGCTATGGCCCAGACAGAGCAACAAAGCCCGATCGTCATGGCCCCAACCACCAATGCAATCTTCCAACGCACTGATCGCCCCCCAAACAGCACACAAGGATCATCTCATCGCGTCGTTGTTGGATCAAGGATGGGGTTTGAAGGTCCGTGATGGGGCAATATTCCATGCCGGATATGACCCGGAGTGATCGGAAAATGCTCTAGAAGCCCTTGATTATAATCGTTAAAACCTGCGGAAATTGGGAAACTCGAATAATTGCCGTAGCTTACGGACCGAGCTACCTGGAAAAATGCGAAAAACGCGTTTTACGCGCGTATGGAAAAATGGCTGGGGCGCCAGGATTCGAACCTGGGATCACGGGACCAAAACCCGATGCCTTACCGCTTGGCTACGCCCCAAAGGCCCTAGGGACGGGCAACAATAGTTCCTCGCCGCGCATTCCGCAACGCCCCGGGGCTATTCGTCGTAGCCGGCGGCGGACTTCAGGGCGTCGTCGTCGAAGGTGAAGACGTTCTGGGCGACCTGGTTGATCAGGCCGTCGCGCTTGAAGGCGGCGACGGTGAGGCTCGCGGTTTCCGGCGTGATACCGAGGATCGCGCCCACGTCCTCGCGGGTGAACAGGTGGCACTGGCCGTTTTCGTCCTCGCCCAGGAACAGGAGCAATCGCGCCACTCGGGCCTTGGCGTTGCCGGTGGACAGGCTGATCAGCCATTCGTTGGCCTCGCTCACCGACTGATGCCAGCGGGTCATGAGCTGGCCATGCAGGCGGGGCGTCTCGCGGTCCAGGCGATGGACCACGTCGACGGGGATGCGGCAGACCACGGACGTCTGCAGAGCCACGGCGGAGTGTTCATAGGGCCCGCCCAACAGCGCCTCCAGCCCCGCGACGGACCCCGCGCGGAGAAGCCGGACGATGCGCTGGGTTCCGTCGGGAAGGTAGCCCACCAGCTTGATCAGGCCGGAGCGCACGGTGAACACCGAGGCCGCGTCCTGGCCCATGTCGAAGAGAACCGCGCCCGGCTCCAGCGTCATTTCGTCGATGGGGCGGTCGATGAGCGAGAAGTCCGGCTCCTCCAGGTCGGCGAACAGCACCGAATCCCGGATGTTGCACACCCGGCATTCGACCAGCCCGCTGCAAGGATGTCCCGCCTGTTTTTCCGTCATGTCCGCACCGTCATGCGCTCCCTAACGCCATTGGTACACCATCGCAAACAAGGAGCAAAGAGGCGTATCGCGCCGCCCCTCGATCGCCGGGCGTTCGCTCCGCTCGCTTGGCTTTCGCCGAACGATCGGCGGCGTCACCCCTTGTTCAGCTCCTGCATGGCCTCGTCCAGGCCCTCGAGGGTGAGGGGATACATGCGCCAGCCCATGATCTCGCCCATCATGTGGATGGAGTGGGTGTAGTCCCAATGGTCCCTGGACACCGGGTTGATCCAGACGGCGGACGGAAACACGTCGAGAAGGCGCAGCATCCAGGCGCCGCCCGGCTCCTCGTTCCAGTGTTCGACGCTGCCGCCGGGATAGGCGATCTCGTAAGCGCTCATGGACGCGTCGCCGATGAAGATGACCTTGTAATCGGACGGATAGGTCCGCAGCACGTCCCAGGTGGGCGTGGTCTCGGACCAGCGCCGCCGGTTATCGCGCCAGACCTTCTCGTACAGGCAATTGTGGAAGTAATAGTACTCCAGATGCTTGAACTCGGCGCGGGCGGCGGAGAACAACTGCTCGCAAAGCCGGATGTAGGGGTCCATGGATCCGCCGACGTCGAGGAACAAAAGCACCTTGATGGTGTTGTGCCGCTCGGGCCGAAGCTGGACGTCCAGGTAGCCCTTTGACGCCGTGTTCTTGATGGTGCCGTCCAGGTCCAGCTCGCTCGCCGCGCCCTGGCGGGCGAACTTGCGGAGCCTACGCAGCGCCACTTTGATGTTGCGGGTGCCGAGCTCGACCGAATCGTCCAGGTCCTTGAACTCCCGCTTGTCCCAGACCTTGACCGCGCGGTTGTTGCGGTTGCGGTCCTGGCCGATGCGCACGCCCTCGGGATTGTAGCCGTAGGCGCCGAAGGGGGAGGTTCCGGCGGTGCCGATCCACTTGCTGCCGCCCTCGTGGCGGCCCTTTTGCTCCTCGAGGCGCTGGCGCAGCGTCTCCATCAGCTTGTCCCAACCGCCGAGCGCTTCGATCTCGGCCTTTTCCTCCTCGGTCAAAAGGCGTTCGGCCAGGGCGCGGAGCCAGTCGTCCGGGATGTCCAGTTCGTCGAGGGCGTCGGCTGGCCGCTCCAGTCCCTTGAACACGTGGCCGAACACCTGGTCGAACCGGTCCAGGTTGCGCTCGTCCTTCACCAGGCAGGCGCGGGCGAGATAGTAGAAATCGTCCACGCTGTATTCGGCGAGCCCCGTCTCAACCGCCTGGATCAGCGTCAGATACTCCCGAAGCGACACAGGGATTTTCGCCTCGCGCAGCTCGAAAAATAAATTGGTGAACATCCGCTTGCCAATACACGCTAAATGCGCCAACACAAAGATTCTGCCATGTATCGCCGTCGATTTCCAATCCATTTTCTTAATTGCGCCAGCATAAAGGAGTAACTCTGTTGAATACATGTAAAATCTTCGGTTTCATTTCATGGCGGGAGATTAACACTTTCGCTGGCATGCATTCAGTGGTAAGGTGTTGCGCGGTTCATGGGGCGGAAAGCTCCCTTTTTCATGCGCTTCGTTCAAGAATTGGACACGTGGGGCGGGATGCAAACGGTATTGGTCGTCGAGGACGAGCCGGTTACGCGTCAAAGGCTCGTCGTTGCGCTCGAACGCAGCGGTTTCGGAGTGGTCGAGGCGGAAAGCGCCGAGGGCGCGCGCCGGATTCTCGCGCGAAGCAAACCCATCGTGGTGCTTCTGGACCTGGGCCTGCCGGGCGAGAACGGGCTCGAACTCGCCCGCGAACTCGGCGGCGACCCTGACATCGGCGTCATCATCGTCACCCAAAGAACCGACAGCGCTGCCCGAATCGAGGGCCTGGGGCTCGGCGCCGACGACTACGTCTGCAAGCCGTTCGAGCAGGACGAGCTTATGCTCCGCATCCGCAACCTCCGCCAGCGCGTCGCCGCCGCGCGCAAGACCGGCGGCGGCACGCGGATCCGGTTCGACGGCTGGACCATGGACATGGATGGGCGGACCCTCTCCCACCCCGAAAACGGCCCGGTCTCGCTCACCCGCAACGAATTCGACGTGCTGTCCGCCCTGGCCCGGAACCAGGGCAAGGTGATGAGCCGGGACCGCATCCTGGACGTGACCGGCGGGGCCGACAGGGTGTCCTTCGACCGCGCGGTCGATTCCACCATCAAGCGCCTGCGCAAGAAGATCGAACGGAATCCCTCAGCGCCCGACCTGGTGAAGACGGTCCACGGCGTCGGCTACGTCTTCGCAGCGCAAGTGGACATCGATTAGATCGAAAGCCCCGTCAAATCTGGAACCGTCTCGGTCCCTTCGGGGAAGGGCTCGCCCTGGCCGGGATGGGCGCGGCCGATGAAGCCGATGCCGGTGGCCTGGGCGGCCTTGTAGTCGGTCAGCGCGTCGCCGACCATCAGGGCGCGTCCCCGGTTCACGCCGTGGCCGGCGATCAGGTCCTCGATGATTTCGGGCTTGAAGGGCGGGGAGCCTCGAACCTCGACGAAATAGTCCGTCATGCCGCGGGCGGCGGCGACGCGCTTGAGCTCCTCCTCGGGCGTGCCGGAGACCACGAACATGGGCGTTCCCCGGGCCTTGAGCCCGTCCAGGCATTCCCGCGCGCCTGGAACCCAGGGGCACGCGACCACCCGTCGCTCGACGATTTCGGAATAGCGCTTGCCCAACTCCGCGTGTTCGGCGTCGGTAAGGTCGACGCCCAGGTATTCCTTGTGGCAGTGGCGGATCTTGACCAGCCGGGAAATGCCCGCGTGCTTGGCGTGGTAGGCCAGGACCTTCTCGATCACGGCCTCGCCCGCGTCGGCGTAGAGCTCGCGGAACGCCTCGGTCTTGATGCCGGTCGATTCGGCGAGGACGCCGTCGAAGTCGAAGAAGACGGCGCTAAACGACACGTTTTTTCCTCAGCTCGTCGACCTCTTCCTGGCTGAGGCCCAGGTGCACCATCAGCACCTCGTCGGTGTGCTGGCCCAAACGGGGCCCCAGGTGGTTGATGCGCCCGGGCGTGCGGCACAGGCGCGGCATGACGTTGGGCACCATGACCACCTCGCCGTCCAGGTCGGGCTCGGCGATGGGCACCAGGTTCTGGCGCGCCCAGAATTGCCGGTCGCCAAAGATGTCGGCGATGGTGTTCAAGGGCCCCGCCGGGACCTCGGCGGCGACGCACTTGTCCATGATCTCGCGCAGCGTCTGGGAGCCGGTCCAGGTGCCGACGATGTCGTTGACCTCGTGGCGGTGCTTCAACCGCTCCTCCTGGGTGCCGTAGAGGGTGTGGGAGGCGAGTTCGGGTCTTTCCATGGCCTCATCGGCCAGGCGCTGGAACATCTTGTCGGTGGAGCACGCGATGGCGACCCAGTGGTCGTCCTTGGTGCGGAAGTGGCCAAGCGGGCAGCCCATGACGTTGTGGGGCCCGGCCCGTTCGCGCACGGTGCCGTAGGCGGCGTAGACCGGCGCCATCTCGTCGGTGCAGCGGAAGATGGATTCGAACAGCGCCACGTCGATGTACTGCCCCTCGCCGGTGGCGCGCTTGTGGCGCAAGGCCATCAGGACGCCCAAGACTCCGTAGAGCCCCGACATGTAGTCGCCGAGCGTGGTCGAACCCGGGGTCACCGGCGTCTCGCGCGGCATGCCCGCGAGGTAGGCGAGCCCGCCGACGGCGTGCGCGATGCGCGCGAACCCCGGCCGGTCGCGATAAGGCCCATCCTGGCCGTAGCCCGACACCCGCAGCATCACGAGGCCTGGGTTGATTTCCTTCAAGACGTCCCAGCCCAGCCCCCATTTTTCCAAGGTGCCTGGGCGGAAGTTCTCGCAGACGATGTCGGCCTGGGCGACCAGGTCCTTGAAGATTTTCGAGCCGCCCTCGGATCGGAGGTCGAGGGTCACCGATTTCTTGTTCCTAGCCTCCGACAGCCAGGCCAGGGTGGAATCCTCAAGCTTGGTGGGCGACCCGAAGCGGCGGCACGGGTCGCCGCCCAAGGGATGCTCCACCTTGATCACCTCGGCCCCGAACTCGCCCAGGATGGACGCGGCGTAGGGGGACGCGATGAAGGTGGCGACGTCGAGAACCAGGAGTCCCTCCAACGGCAAGGGCTGGGGCTCCAGCAAACGGGGGCAGACGACCATGGCGATGCTCCTTCCTTGCCCTTAGATGACTTTTTCGTTGCGCAGCCGGGTGAGGTCCGCCTGGCTCAGGTTCAACAGCTTCGTCAGCATCTCGAAGGTGTGCTGGCCCAGGCTGGGCCCAAGCGTTTCGATGCGGCCCGGCGTCGCCGACAGGCGGGGGTAGACCGACGGAACAGACACCCAGCCCACCGCCGGGTCGGCCACCTTGGAGATCATTTCGCGGGCTTCGAAATGCGGGTCCTTGAAAATGTCGCCGATGTTGTTCAGCGCGCCGCACGGCACCTCGGCCTCCACGCACTTGGCGATGATCTCCTCGCGGTCGAGGGATTCGCACCATTCGGTGACGATGGCGTCCACCTCCTTGCGGCCCGCGAGGCGCTTGCGCTGTTCGCCGTAAAGATGGCTCGAGGCCAGCTCGGGCTTGTCCATGGCGCCCTCGCACAGGCGGGCGAAGATCTTGTCGGTGGTGCAGGCCAGCGCCACCCACTTGTCGTCCTTGGTGTGGAAATGGCCGTGGGGGCAGGCGATCACCGTGCCCGATCCCTCGCGCTCCCGGATCTTGCCGTACATGCCGTAGGCGGCGGCGAGTTCGTCGAGCTGGCGGAACACCGCCTCGTACAGGCCGACGTCGATCACCTGGCCCTCGCCGGTCTTGTCGCGGTGGAACAACGCCAACAGGACCCCGATGGCTCCGTACATGCCCGACATGTAATCGCCCAACGGCGTGGAGCCCGGCGTGACCGGGGTCTGGCCCGGGAAGCCCGCCAGGTACGACAGCCCGCCGACGGCGTGGGCGATGTGGGCGAAGCCCGGCCGGTCGCGGTAAGGCCCGGTCTGGCCGAAGCCGGAGACGCGCAGCATGATCAGCTTGGGGTTGATCTCGCTCAGCACCTCCCAGCCCAGCCCCCACTTTTCAAGCGTGCCTGGGCGGAAGTTCTCGCACACCACGTCGGCCTTGGCGACCAGCTTCTTGAACAGGTCGGCCCCTTCGACATGGCGCAGGTCGATGGTGACGGATTTCTTGTTCCGGGCCTCGGACAGCCAGGTCATGGTCGAGTCCTCGCGCTCGGACATGGTGCCGAACCGGCGCAGCGGATCGCCCGCCAGCGGATGCTCCACCTTCAGCACCTCGGCCCCGAACTCGGCCATGATGGTCGCGGCGTAGGGCGCGGCGATGAACGTGGCGACGTCGATCACCCGCACCCCGTCGAACGGAAGTCCGCTGCCCGTCTGTTCGCCCAGGAACATGGGCTTGGGGTCCTGATCGTTCTGCGCGGCTTGCCGCGCTTCGTCGGATTTCTTCTTGGCCATGCGCTCACCCTCGTCGTTGGCGACCGGACGCGAGATTCATGGGGGATTTCGGTCCGGCGCTTTTATTAGAAAGTCATCATATATTGGTTGGCCCCACGCGTCTCCCACATTTTCCCGCCATCTCGACTGTGGAATTATCGCGTGGAAAAGTCTATCATATTTATGGTGGAAGAGAAGCCGGACGAACCCGGATTTCCGGTCTCTCCCGTATATTCGAAAGGGAGATTTTCACATGACCTTAAACGCACAAGGCGTCATTCAAGGCATTATCCGCGCCACCGACTCGGGCCAGGAAGCCGAGTCCGAAGGGACGCGCAAGCCGGTCATCACCATATCGCGGGGCATGGGAAGCGGCGGCAACGAGATCGCCGCCCAATTGGCCGAACGGCTCGGCGTCGAATGCTTCGGCGACAAGATTCTGGATTCGGTCGCCAAAAGCGCCGACGTGGACGACAAGCTGATGTCCGAGTTGCACGAGCGGGTGGCCAATTCCAGCGATTCCTGGCTCTACGCGTTGGTGTTCGGCAAGAACGTGACCAAGGACGACTACTTGCATCGCCTTGTGACCACGGTCCGGGGGCTCTATTGGCAGGGTGGGGTCATTCTGGGACGGGGCGGCGCGGTTATCCTTTCGGGGCGCGACGTCCTCAGGCTGCGGGTCATCGGCTCGGTGGACGCCTGCGCCAAGCGCATCGCCATCCAGGAAGGCATCGAGCTCGGCGAGGCCAAGAAGATGGTCCGCGAGAGCAACAAGAAGCGCGAAAAGTTCGCGAAGAAGATGTTCGGGGTCAACCCATCCGACCCGACGCTCTACGACCTGGTGATCAACACGGACCACTTCCCCCACTACAACGTGGTGACGGACCTGATCATGAACACGGTCCAGGCCATGGGGCTGGACAAGCCCAGGAAGGGCACGACGAACAAATGACGTCAATGGGTGGCTCGCGGCGCCCATTGGCGGACGCGGAAGCCATTGAATGGGATATTCAATGGCTTCAAGGACCAGCGACCAAGTGGGAGCGCGGGCCGCGCGCCGCTTGAGCGCCGCCCAAGGCTCCTTGGAAAAAGGTTATCCCGCCAGTTCCGGCGCCCTTTCGCGAAGGGCGTCGGCGAGCGGGCGTTCGGGCCTCGCGCCGACGAACGAGATGATCTCGGCCGCCGCGATCCCGCCGATGCGCCCGCACGCCCCAAGGTCCATCCCCCGCGCGTAGCCGTAAAGGAACCCAGCGGCGAAGGCGTCCCCCGCGCCGGTGGTGTCGGCGACCTGGGCCGCGGGCTCGGCGTCGAGCACGTGGACCTCGTCGCCCGCGACGATCACCGAGCCCGCCGCTCCGCGCGTCAGCGCCAAGATCTCGCAATGGCCGCGCGCCTTCTGCAGGGCGGCGTCGAAGGAGGGGGCCTGATGAAGGGAGACGATCTCGTCCTCGTTGGCGAACAGGATGTCCACGTGGTTCTCGGTCAAATCCAGGAACGATTCCCGATGGCGGTCGACGCAAAAGGAATCGGACAGGCTGAGCGAGACCTTGCGTCCGTTTTCATGCGCCGCGCGCGCGGCCTTCAGGAACGCCTCCTTCGCGCCGGGCGGATCCCAGAGATAGCCTTCCAGATAGGTCACGCCCGCCAGGGCCACCGCCGCCTCGTCGATGTCGCCGGGGCCGAGCTCGACGCAGGCGCCGAGGAAGGTGTTCATGGTGCGCTGGGCGTCGGGGGTCACCAGGATCAGGCACCGCGCGGTCGGCGCGCCGCCGTCGGACGGCGGGGTGTCGAAGGCGACGCCGAGCGAGCCGATGTCATGTCGGAACACTTGGCCAAGCTGGTCGTCGCGCACCTTGCCGACAAAGGCCCCCCGGCCGCCGAGCGAGGCGAGCCCGGCGATGGTGTTGGCCGCCGAGCCGCCCGAGCATTCGATGGCCGGGCCCATGGCGTCGTAGAGCTCGTCCGCCTGCCCGGCGTCGATCAGGGTCATGGCGCCCTTGGGCAAGTCGAACCGCGCGAGAAACGCGTCGTCCGAATGGGCCAGCACGTCCACGATGGCGTTGCCGATGGCGAGAACGTCGAAGCGGGTTTCGGTCATGGCGCGTCCCCTCATAGAATCCGGCCGGCGTTGGAAACGCCGGCCGGATGGAAGTTTCGGTCCAAGAAGGATCGGGGGCCTAGCCCTCGAACTTCTTGGTGATCAGGTCCTTGAGCGAGACGTCCGGGCGCGCCCCCACGTGCCCGATGACGTGCGCGGCGGCCAGATTGCCCATGCGGGCGCAGTCGCCAAGCTTGTGGCCGTGGGTGAGACCATACAGGAACCCGGCGGCGTAGTTGTCGCCGGCGCCCGTGGTGTCCACCACGTCCACCTTGTCCGAATCGATCACGTGCACCTCGGTGCCCGCGACCACGATCGAACCCTTGGACGAGCGGGTCAGCGCCGCGATCTCGCAATGGCCCGAGACCTGCTGCAGGGCGTCGTCGAAGTTATCGACCCCGTACAGCGTCCTGATCTCGCCCTCGTTGGCGAACAGGATGTCGACCTCGTTGTTGATGAAGTCCATGAACTCTTCGCGGTGGTCGGCGACCACGCCGGGGTCGGCGAGGTTGAAGGCCACCTGGCGTCCCGCGTTGTTGGCGATGCGGGCCGCGAGCTTGGCCGCTTCCTGCCCGCGCTCGTCCTCCCACATATAGGCTTCGAGGAAGGTCACCTTGGAATCGAGGATGATCTGCTCGTCGATGTCGTCGGGGCCGAGGCTGTTGCAGGCGCCGAGGTAGGTCTGCATGGTGCGCTGGCCGTCGGGCGTCACCAGGATCAAGCAGCGCGCCGTGGACACGCCGTCCTTCAGCGGCGGGACGTTGAACTCCACGCCCAGGCTGCGGACATCGTGGCGGAACACGCCGCCGAGTTGGTCGTCCTTGACCTTGCCGATGAAAGCGCACTTGCCGCCCATGGACGCGATGGCCGCGATGGCGTTCGCCACCGATCCGCCGGAGCATTCGACGGCGGGTCCCATGTGGTCGTAAAGCTTGGCCGCGACATCCTCGTCCACGAGGGTCATGGACCCCTTGGTCAGACCGTGCAGCTCCAAAAATCGATCGGCGGCGTAGGCCAGAACGTCGACAATGGCGTTTCCGACGCCTGCCACGTCGAACCGTGTGTTGGGCATTGGGTTCCTCCCTGAATGGCTCCCGTACTTAACAAAAAAATCTTCGCAGCCGCAGTATAACGGGCTCACGGGGACCAGCAAGGGTTTGTTGCGGCGCAACATGCGCGCGTGGCGCAATTTCGCTGAACTCGCCCGCAGATTCAACGTATTATGCCGCAAAGGCGGATGACGTCATGCTCTTGGAATGGATCGAAACCCTGGCCACGCCCGCGCCCAGCGACGCCCGCGCGCTCGGCCACGTCCGCGAGGCCGCCGCCATCGCCGCCCGCCACCGCCGATTGCGCGCCGCCTGGGCGGACCACCTGGACAATTGCAAACGGGCGGTCCTCGACGCCATTGCCGCTTGCGGGGCCCGGCGCCGCGCGGTCGTCCTGGGCTCGGGGCTGCTATTGGACACGCCGCTGGAGGCGCTGGCGGACGGGTTCGACGAGGTCGTCCTGGTCGATCTGGTCCACCCCTGGCCGAGCAGATTGAAGGCGCGACGGCGGGGGAACGTCCGCCTCGAGACCCGGGACCTGACCGGCGCGCTTGCGATCGTCCGAACAGGCGAAATCCCGGCGCGCCCCAAGCCGGACTTTCACGACGGGGACCTGGTGGTCTCGGCCAATGTCCTGTCCCAGCTTCCGCTCTATCTCCGCGAACGGCTGGAGCATGAGGGCCGGTACGGCGACGAGGAGCTGGACGCCTTCGACCGCGCCGTGGTCCAGGGGCACCTGGACGCCTTGGCGGCGTGTTCCGGCCGGGCGCTGCTGATCGCGGATTCCGTCCGCGAGATCCACGACCGGGGCGCGCCCATCGAGGCGACGGACATTCTTTTCGGCGTCGAGCTGCCGCCCTGGGAGCGCGAATGGGCCTGGGACATCGCCCCGAGGCCCGAGATCCACAAGGACCGGGACGTGCGGCACTGGGTTGTGGCGTCAACCGTTCCGCAGAAAAAATAACCCCACCAAGGTAGTAATTTTTTCCTTGATAGGATTATCATCATCTGATAAGTGAACATTTCAGGAACATATTACGTGGTCGAGGCGATGTATTCGACCGTGAAGGCCGGGCGACGGGCTCGGTCCCGGGATCGCCTTGCTTGGACATATCTCAGGAGGATTCAATGGAACCCACGGCAAACCCCGCTGACGTCGTCTCCCATTGCCGCCAGGCCTTGCGCGGAGGGGACGTGAACCTTTACTGGTCGATCATGGGGCGCCAAAGCCCCCTCGCCCGCCTGGCCGGAGACCTGGCCCAAGGGCGCGGACCGTTGGCCCCGGTGGTCGACGGCTGCCTCAGGCGCAAGGCGCGCGAGGCGCGCGGCCGCGAACTCGACGACCGCGAAATCCACGACCTTTGGATGGAGATCGCCCACGCCGACCTGGACGCGTGGCGAGAGCGCTGCGACCGCGGCGATGGCCCCGGCCTTCCCGATCGCGACGAGGTCGCGCGCTACCACCGCCGCGCCTTCGCCGGCGCGGGCCTTCCCCCCGACACCTTCGACGAGCTGGCCGACGAGATCGAGCGCCGCCTCGCCGCCCGGTTCGTCCGCTCCCCGGACGCGCCGACGGACGAGAACGGCGCCCCGGACCTGGCCGCCGCCTACGCGACGCTTTGCCAAGGGGGCGAGGACGCGCCCCGCTTGCCGGGCGAGCTTTGCGAGCGGGCCCGCGAATTCCTGGCCCAGATGGCCAAGTCCGACGAGCCCGCGGACGAAATCCTGTTGAAGCCGGCCCATCGCTGGACCCAGGACGAGGTGCGCGCCGTCACCCGCAAGCGCATGGACCTGCCGTCCACCGACCCCCGGGTCGAGGACATGTTCGGCCGCGAGATGGCCTGGTACACCCACGTCTACGGCAACGACCCGGTCAAGTACGACGAGACCGGCCGCATGATCGACCCCCAGCCCCTGATCCCGATCCCCGAGGCCAAGGTCGAGCCCGAGGACGCGGACGGCGGCCCCCTGGCGGAAGGCCTGAAGGCCGTCGCCGCCGACATGGGCGAGGCGTCCCGCGAAGGCGGCGAGGCCAAGGCCGTGCGCGCGCTGCAGTCCGGGCTGAACCTCACCGCCGACAATCCGGGCCAGAGGCTGGCCGAGGACGGAGACCTCGGCCCCAAGACCCGGCTCGCCGCCAAGCGCGCGGTGGCGGAGAAGGGCTCGGGCTCCACGCGCGAAGCCGTGGCGCTTGGCCGCTTCCACGAATACGCCAAGACCAAGACCGGCGATTCCACCGCCGACGACCTGGGCCCGGAGCTGGCGGCGATCTTCGCCCCGCTCGCCGACCAGGGCGGCCCGGCCTTGGACGACGCGGCCTACGCCCTGCAGCGCACCTTGAACGAGCTCGGCCGCGACCACTTCCCCCAGGGCCAATGGCGGGACATCCCCGTCGACGGCGCCGTCGGGGAGGAAACCGGCCGCGCCTTCGCCCTTGTGCTGCAGGCCGCGGGGCCCGCCAATCTGGCGCGGCGCTTCGCCAATTGGCTGGGAATGACGCCCGAACTCGCGCCTACCGCTTGACGGGCGGCGCGGCGTCTGTATGATCGCGCGCCGACGGGGAAACCCGTTGGCGCGCGGTTAACGGGGGCGCGCCTTTCTATTTTCGGCCTGGGAAAAAGAAGAATAACGATGCGACTCATATCCGCGCCCGCGCAAACCACCGCCTGTTTCTCCGTCCACGCCAACGCCGAGCCCGCCGCCATGGCCCGGGTCATGGGCGTGTTCGCCAAGCGCGGCCTGCTTCCCACCACATGGCACGGCGCCGTGGTCGGGGACGAGCTTCAGATGGACATCCAGGTGGGCGGCCTGAACCCCGAAGGGACCGAGCCCGTCGCCCGCGAGCTGCGCCGCCTGGTCGACGTGCGCATCGTGCTGACGTCCGAAAAGCGTTTCGCCCTGTCCGCATGAGCTTTCTCGAGCGCATCGTTTCCTGCGATCCGGCCAAGGTCGCCGATTATTCTCCGTTCATCATCGACGGCGCCCCGGTAGGCGTGGTCGAGCCCGCGCTCGCCCGCGCGCTCAAGGCCCACGGCGACGTGTTCGTCGCCGACGGCGGCGCGCTCGGCCTCGCCCCCACCCTCGACACCCTGGAAAGCCGCACCGAGGCGGTCGAGGGGGTCCTTCGCAAGGTTTACGAGGCGGGCGACCTGGACGACTGGCGCGACGAGCGCTTTCCGGTCTCCACCGCCTTCGCCGCGCCCGCGTTGTTGCACATCGACCGGGGCGCGGTGCCGCGCATGGGGATCACCGGATACGGCGTGCACGTGAACGGGCTCGTCGGGGACTCCATGTGGATCGGCAGGCGCGCGGCGGACAAGAAGCTCTCGCCCAACAAGCTCGACCAGGTGGTCGCGGGCGGACAGCCCGCGGGCCTCGGCCTTCGAGAAAACCTGATCAAGGAGGCGGCCGAGGAAGCGGACATCCCGGCCGGCATCGCATCCCGGGCGGTCCCCGTCGGCTGCGTCAGCTATTGCGTTCTTCGGCCCGAGGGGCTGCGCCGCGACGTGCTGTTCAACTTCGATCTCGAGCTCCCGTCCGACTTCGAGCCCCGCAACACCGACGGCGAGATTTCGGAGTTTTACCTCTGGCCCATGGAGCGCGTGATCGAGACCGTGCGCGACACCGCCGAGTTCAAGTTCAACTGCTCCATGGTCATCATCGATTACCTGATCCGCACCGGCCGGATCGAGGCCGATCATTCCGATTACGAGGCGCTGGTCAAGGGGCTGCACGGGGGATTGTGAAGCAGCCGTGAAACGGCGACCGACATGTTGAATTCCATGTCCCCATACCGCTACAATCCCCATAAGACGGAGACCACGCCCATGCGACGCCTCGCCATCGTCCTCGCCATCGCCGCCGTTTTCGCCTTCGCCGCCCATGGGGAGGCGCGGGCCAAGTGCATGCCCATCTACGGCAACTGGTGCGGCGCCAACTATCCGCCGCCCGGCGCCAACCCGCCGCCCGTCGACGTCTTCGACGACGCCTGCCGACGCCACGATCACTGCTATCTCCGGTTCGGGGCGGCCAACCATTGCGACGTCGCCTTCGTTCACGAGCTTCGCGCGCTGGCGGCCCGGATCGGCTACCTGCCCCGTCCGCTGCAGTGGGCCGAGAGCCTTTTGCGGATGAAATCCGGCGGACCCATCGGGTTTCCCATGCCGACGCCGGGCGACATGATGGGCGCCATGAGCTCGGTCATGACCGACTGCGGGTACTGATTTCCCACATGGACTCGACGCCCTTTTCGAGGCTGCGGACGAAACGGCGCGCGTCGAACAGTCCGCCGTCGTCCCGGGCGCGCTCGAGGTCGCGCCGAAGCCTCGCCCGTCGCTCCGGGTCGCCGGCCAGGGCGACCGCCTCGGCGACGAAGGCGTCGCGGCTCTCCATCACCATTTCCTCCATTCCCAGGGCGACCAGGAAGCTTGCGCCGATGCGGGACGCGAAGCTTTCGCCGCGCAGGGTCAGAACCGGAAGGCCTGCGCGCAACGCATCCGACATGGTCGAAGCGGCGTTATAGTCGAAGGTGTCCAGGAACAGGTCCGCGAGCAGATGGCGGGCCAGATGAACCGCCTTGCTTTCCACCCGCGCCGCGGTGATCAGCCGCTCCGGATCGACGCCCGAGCGCTCGGCGTGGGCGCGGAGGTTGCGGAACGACGCCGCGTCCCGCTTGCCCAAGGACATCCACAGGACGGAATCCGGAACCTTGCGCAACACCTCGAGCCAGGCGTCGAAGACCGCGCGGCCGATCTTCAGATGCGGGCCGAAGACGCAGAACACAAGGGCGTCCTCGGGCAAGCCGAAATCGGCCCGCTTCAGCGGCCCGTCGTCGATCGGAGACAGATCGAAAAAGGTGTAGGCCGTATCGAGCCTGATGACCGTTTCCCGGTATTTGTCGTCGTCCTCGGGCGGGGTCACGACGGCGTCGCCGATCAGGAAGTCGATGAAGGGGCTTTGCAGGCCGCCGCCGTGGCCGAGCCAGTGCGCCTGGACCGGCGCGGGACGCGCCGCGAGAACCGCCGGCCGCGCCCCCTCCAGATGGCCGGTCAAATCGATCAGGACGTGGACGCCCTGCTCGCGGATGTAAGCGGCGGCCTCGTGATCGGACATGGCGCTCAGATCGTGGAACCGGTCGGCGCCTTCGCGGATGTCCTCCAGATACGGGCCGGGGTCCATTGACCGGTCAGCCAGGGAAAAGCAGTGGACGCGGAATCGGCTCCGGTCATGCAGGGCGTAGACGGACCGGGTGACGTGCGAGATGGGGTGGTCTCCGAAATGGGGCGAGACGTAACCCAGATTGAAAACCTCCGGATTATCCGCAACCCTCGGAAGGGCGGGAAGCGCCTTGGCCCTCGCGGCGTAAACGCGTCCAAGCGATTCCAGAACCCGGTCGTGGGCGGGATGGTTCTGGGCCACGTAATGCAGCAGGAACGCGAGCGGCTGGAAGGCGAGGGTTCCTTCGCCGGCCTTGTCCAGGCGGCGCTGGATTTGGCCCAGCATGGCTTGCCCCTCGTCCCACAGGCAGGATCCGAACAGGCAGCTCAGCATGTTGCAGAAAGCGGAGTCGTTGCCGGAATCCAGGTCGAGGGCGACGCGAAAGGCCTCGATCGCCTCGTCCAATTGGCCCCGCATCTTCAGCACGACCCCGAGGCTTCCATGCGCGCTGGCGAAACGGGGATCGAGCTCCATGGCGGCGCGGGCGTGGCGCTCCGCCCGGCCCAGCCGCCCAAGGCGGACCAGGGGCAATACGACGTTGCTGTTGGCGAGAAGGTGGTCGGGATCGATTGCGATGGCCTCGCCATGGGCATCGACCGCGCCCTCGAACGCGCCCAAGCCCGCCAGGGCGACGCCGAGGTTGCAATGGGCCGCCGCGCTCGAGGGCGAAAGGGCGATGGCTTCCCGCGCATGGGAAGCGGCCTCGTCGAACCGCTCCAAGGCGTTCAGGGCCTGGGCCATGCCCACGTGCGCCGGGGCGACCTTCGGATCCAGGGCGATGGCCTCGCCGTAGGCCTTTCGCGCCTCGGCGTGGCGTCCCAATTCGCTCAGGGCGTTGCCGTGGGTGTTGTGGGCCCCCGGATCGTCCGGGGCCAGCTTCAGGGCCTGGCGAACCAGCTTCAGGGCCTGGGCGTTGTCGCCCTTCTGGTGGCGGACGATCGCTCTTAGGTGCAGGAAGTCCGGATCCCGGGGCCAGCGGCGACAGACCTTGTCCATGGCCGACAGCTTTCCCGAACGCCACAGGGTTTGCGCGGCTTCAAGGTCCTGTCGGCGATTGCTGGGGAGTGGCATGTCGAGGCGGCTTGCGGTCCGTGCGTCGCGCCCGTCGCGGGCGAAGGCGCCGATGATAGCCGAAGAGAATCCGCCGCGAAACCGCCATCGCCGTCCGCCTCCGTTGACAAATCCCGGCCAAAGACCATGCTCGGCCCATGGAGACCTTCGTCCTGATCGTTGCGCTGCTGGCCGTCGGGGCCGGTTTGCGGAGGGTTTCGGCGTTTCCCGAGTCCACGGGATACGTGCTCAACATGTTCGTGATCTACGTTTCGCTTCCCGCCCTGGTGTTGGCGCGGATTCCGGCGCTTCAGGTTTCGGCGGACCTGTGGGTTCCGGTGGTTGCGCCCTGGGTCATGCTTGGGCTTTCCTGGGCGCTGGTGCTGTCGTTGGCGATGCTCTTTCGTTGGGAGCGGGGGCTGGTGGGCGGCTTGCTGATGGTGGTTCCGCTCGGCAACACCTCGTTCGTGGGAATCCCGGTGGTTTCGGCGTTCTTCGGCGACGAGGCGGTTCCCTACGCGCTGTTGTACGACCAGTTCGGAACTTTTTTCGCGCTCGCGGTCTACGGCGCCTTCGTCCTTTCCGTCTACGGCGAGGGGGCGGCGCGGCCGACGCTGGGCTCGATCGCGGGCAAGGTGGCGACGTTCCCGCCGTTCCTGGCGCTGGTCGCCGGGTTCGCTCTTAAGGGCTGGACCTATCCGCCCATGATGGCCCAGGCGCTTGACGCCATCGCCGCCAGCCTGGTCCCGGTGGTGATGGTGGCGGTGGGCTTCCAGCTTCGCGTTTCCATCCCCCGCTCCCACGTCTCGGCGCTGGGGGCCGCGTTGGCGCTGAAATTGATGGTGGTCCCGCTGATCGCCTTGGGGCTCGCGACCGTCCTGGGCCTCGCGGGCGAGCCCACCCGCGTCAGCGTCTTCCAGGCCGCCATGCCGCCCATGATCACGGCGGGCGCGCTCGCCATGGGCGCGGGTCTGGCGCCCGAGACCATGGCGGCCGTCGTCGGGCTCGGATTGCTGTTGTCGCTCGGCACCCTGCCGGTGGCGTTCGCCTTGCTGACTTAGTCCAGCCGCGCCCTGAGCGGCCCGCCGGAGCTAGCCCAGACGCCCTTCTCGATCGCCTTGGCCCCTTCGAACGCAAGGTAGCTCTTGCGCCCGTAATGGGGCAGGGGGCGGCGGAGGGCGGCGAGGGATTTCGCGTCCCGGGCCGAAATCGCCAGAAGCGCCCGCTCGTCCCCGAAGCGCGCGGTCCAGACGCGGGCGGTTCCCTTGCCCGCCAGGTTGGACGGCGTGGGGGGCAGGGCGTTGTCTTTCAGGAACGCCCCGACCTTGTCCTCCAGTCCCACCACCAAAAGCGGCCCGTCGTCGGGAACCGTGTCCGTGAAGTCAGGCGTTCCGTCCAGGATCGCCTGGGCCAGCGCGCGGGCGGGCTTGTCGGCGCCGAGGACCACGACCGCCGTGTTCGCGCCCAAGGTGACGTCGCGGAGAATGGGCGGGGCCTCGGCCGGGTCGAGTCTGCGGAACAGGTGGAAGTCGGGGTCGATGGCGACCTCGAGCGGCTTGGCCGTCGCCGCGAGCCGAAAGCGGTTCTCGGTCCCCGACAGCGGCAGGCGGTGGCGCTCCACCCCCTTTTCGGTGCGGATGGCCACGGGAACCGACAGGGAATAGGCGGGCCGGTCCTGGGCGAGGGTCAGGTCCACCAGGTGGTAGCCCTGGTATCCCTTTCCGCCCCGGGCCGCCCGGACCAATCGCAGCTTGGGCGCGCCCCGGCGCTTGACCCACTGGTCGAAGAACCAGCCGAGGTCGCGGTTGGCGCCGCGCTCGAACGCCTTGCGCACCCCGGTCCAGGACACGCTCTTGAACTTGCCGGTCCGCCACAGGGTCTTGACGCCCTTGGCGAACAGCTTTTCGCCCAGTTCCCGCCTCAGCATGTGGAAGATGAACGCCACCTTGCCGTAGCCCACCACTTGCGATGCGTCGTGGGCCTTGGCGGTGAACCGCCGCGCGGCGAAGTCGCGCGCTTTCGGCAGGGCGGCGAAGTCGCGGAGCCAGGCGAGCCGCTTCTCCCGCTTCTTGTCCCGGCCGTCGGCCATGGCGTAGTCGGCCATGTAGGTGGTCAGCCCCTCGGACCAGTTGCCCTTGCGGTAATTCACCCAGACCCCGTTGCCCCACCAGGCGTGCAGGACCTCGTGGGGCAGGGAGGTCTTGCGGATGAACGGAAGGCGCAGCACGGCGGTTCCAACATACGTCATCCCCGGATAGCCGATGCCCACCGGCAACGGCCCCGACGCCACGTGAAAGGCGGAAAACGGATAGGGCCCGATTTCCTTGGAGTAACGCTCGATATAGCCCGCGACGTCGTCCAGGTAGCCTTGCGAAAGCTCGGCGATGGACGCGTCGAAATAGGTCCGGAGCAGGACGTCGCCAAGCTTGCGCTCCCCCACAGTCCAGCGCCCGGCCATCAGGGGGGCGTCGTGGGTGGGATGCTCGGTCTCGAACCGGGCCTGATAGGCGATGGGTCCCCGCGCCTCGTCGGACAGGCGTCCCGGCATGACCACGACATAGGGGTTCAGGGCGGCGGCGACGATGTTGTAGCGGAACGGACCGTCGCCGATGCGCGCCAGCCAGTCGGCCCCAGACGACAGAAAAACCCCTTCCGGCCCCGCCGCCATGTCGACGCGCCGGGCCCTGGCGGGGTCGCGGGGGAACAGGGGCAGCCGGGCGCGGTACGAAAGCCGGATGACGTGCTCGCCCTCCGCGCCCAGGTCCAGGGTCTCGCCGGGCTCCGCCTCGGACCCGTCGATGGTCAGGCTCTCGATTTCCATGTGCGGGTGCAGGCGGAACGCCACCTCGCCCGCGCCCTGGACGGTAATGGCGTCGCGGACCGTCAGAAGCTCCCGATCCGGATGCAGGTGGACCACGGCGTCGTGGAAGGGATGGGCGCCCTCGGCGAAACTCGAGGCCGGGAACAATAAGACCAGGAAAACGACCAGGGCCGCCCGGGGGGTCATGGCCTTGTCGGGAACTTGGCGACGATGTCCATCTCGGTCCCGTCCCGCTTGACGGTCAGGGGAAGCCAGGTGCCGGACGCCTGGCGGCGAATGATGGTCACCAGCTCCTTATACGTCGAGACCGCCTCGCCCGCCGCCGTGACGAACACGTCCCCGTCCTTCAGCCCAGCCGCCTCGGCGACGCTTTCGGGGATGACCTTGCGGATGGAGACCACGCCGTCCTTGGCGTCCAGCATCACGCCCAGCAGGGGCCGGGCGGGCGCGTCCTTATTTTCGGGCTCGGGTCGGACGCCGAAGGCGAGGTCGGCGATGGGTGCGCCGTCCCGAACCAAGTCGGCGCAGTCGCGGTCCGCGGCCCAGGTCATCAGGGACGCCACGCCCGCGACCCCCATGGCGGAAAGCTGATGGGGGACGCCGTGGCCGTATTCCAGATGCCCCCGCCCGACGACGCCGACGGCGAGGTCGGCGTTCGCCTTGTTCCGGCCTTCGGCCAGGGCCTGGGCCATGGCCCGGTCCCACAGAAGCTGCGCCTCGACAAAGCGGTCCAGGGACATCTTGACCTTGTCGCCCATGCGCTTCTTGTGCTCCTCGAAGATTTCCTCCAGATGGGCGCGATAGGCTTCGCTCGCGGGCGCGGGGTCTTCTACCCCTTCGCGTTCGTCTTCGGGAATTTCGGCCCAGCCCTTTTCGCGCGTCTTGCGGACCAGCTCCCGCTTCACGTTCAGGGCGAGTACGGGAATCCCATGCATGCGGGCGAAATGGAGAAGCGGCAGGTAAAAGCCCGCGTCATAGCCCCAGACCGCCTCCCAGTCGCTTTGGTCGAGAAAGGCCTTCTCGTCCAAATCGCCCGCGACCCACTTGTCGAGAACGGGCTGGACCCGGCGGGGAAAGGCCTCGAAGCCCAGGACCATGTTGGGCGTCAGGGCGTGAAGCTGGGCGAGGACGTGAAGTTGCCAGCGATGGTCCTCGGCGCTGTCGTGGGTCTCGCCCAACAGGACCACAGAACGGCCCCGGGCCGCGGACGCCAAGTCCGCCGCGCCGCCGCCGGGCGCGATCCATTGGCCTTGCGGAACGCAGGCCTCGTCCGCGAGCGCGGGCGATCCGGTCATGACGAGAATCCCCGCCAGCAGCCATAACCATTTGCCGAACATTCATTCTAGTTATGGGTCCAAGACGCTCTTGGCAAGCGTTCGCGACTCCGAAAACGCATTTGCCTGATGTTCGATGGGCGACATTCGTGTAAAATGGCTCCAACGAAAGGGCGGCCCGCCAATAGGGCCCCATGGGATGGCTGACGAAAACATGTCCGACGAGACGTCGAACGCCGGCGACGACCTGAAAGGTCCGTTGGCGCCGCTGAAGGCGGTGCTGGAGACCTATGACGCGGACGTCTGCGCCCACGGGGAGCGGGTGGCGGCGCTCTCGGCCGCCATCGGCGAGTTGATGGAGCTTCCCGAACAAGCCGTGGCCGACCTGCGCCTCGGCGGACGGCTGCACGACATCGGGTTGGTCGGCGTGTCGTCCGACATTCTGCAGCGCCCGGGCGCGCTCACCATCGGCGAATACGACAACATGAAAAGCCACTGCGGGGCGGGCTTCAACATCCTGCTGTCCGCCGGGCTCCACAAGGAAGCGGCGAGCGTGGCGCTGGAGCATCACGAACGCTACGACGGCAGCGGCTACCCCAACGGTCTGGCCGGAAAGGAAATCAGCGTCGGCGCGCGCATCGTCGCCGTCGCCGACACCATGGCGGCCATGGCCTACGACCGCCCGCACCGGGATGGATACGGCGTGGACGGCGCGCTGGCGCACATCCGCGACAACGCCGGGACGCTCTTCGACCCGGACGTGGTCAAGCAGTGCGTCCACTTGTTCGAGAACGGATGGGCCTTCCCGGTCCGGGGCCATTCTGAGGCCGTGCCCCATTTCCAGACCAAGCGTCCGGCGCTCCGCGTCGCCGCCCTGTTCGACCACAACCCCTTCCCCGTGGTCATCACCGACGCGTCCATGAAGGTTTTGGACGTCAACCACGCTTTCAGCGACGTCACCGGCTGGGCGCGCGAGGACGTGGTGGGCAAGGGGCCCGCCATCTGGCATTCCGAGCGCCACGGCCCGTCGTTCTTCATGGAAATCTGGACCGACGCGGGCGAGCACGGCCGCTGGCGGGGGCAGGTCTGGCACCGCCGCCGCGACGGGACCGAGTATCCCGCGCACCTGGACCTGGTCGCGGTGCGCAACCACGAAGGGCTCGCCACCGACTACGTCGGGGTATTCACCGATTTGGGCAGCCTGACCACGCCCGGCGACGCCATCAGCGAATTCATCAACGAGCTGACCCGCACCAACACCGAGCTCGCGGGCGCGCTCAGCCGGGCCGAGGCCCACAGCACCGCGAAGTCCCGCTTCCTCGCCAGCATGAGCCACGAGCTCCGCACGCCCCTGACCGCCGTCATCGGCTTTTCCGACGCCATCCTGTCCGGCGCGTTCGGCGAGCTGGAGCACCCAACCCACCTGGAATACCTTGAAAACATCCGCGAATCCGGCGTGCACTTGTTGGAGCTGATCACCGACATGTTGGACGTGTCCAAGATCGAGTCCGGCAAGTTCGAACTGCACGAGGAGCCCGTCCATATCCACCGCCTGGCCGAGGTGGCCATGCGGCTGATGCGCTCCCGGGCGGAATCGCGGCGTTTGAAGATGGAGATGAACATCCCCAAAAGCCTGCCCGAGGTCTACGTGGACGAGCGCCGGATGAAGGAGGTCCTTTTGAACCTGCTGTCCAACGCGGTCAAGTTCTCCCACGACGGCGGCGAGGTTTGGCTCGAGGCCCGGCGCGAGGATACGGGCTGCATGACCCTCGTGGTCTCCGACGCGGGCATCGGCATGGACCCGGACGAAATCCCCAAGGCCCTGACCCCGTTCGGCCAGATCAAGAACGCCTGGGTGCGCGAAAGCGAGGGCACCGGGCTCGGCCTGCCCCTGACCAAGGGCCTGGTGGAGCTGCACGGCGGAAAGATGGAGATCGCGAGCGCCGTCGGCGAGGGCACCACGGTCAAGGTCCGCATTCCGGCCGCCCGGGTCCTGGGATAAATGAACGCAAGGGGGGCCGTCGCCGCCGGTCACGAGGAGACCGCGCGGGCCGCCGTTCAAATCCTGCAAGACGGCGGCAACGCCTTTGACGCGATCCTGGCCGGGCTCTGCGCCGCTTGCGTGGTCGAGCCCCAGCTTGCGTCCCTCGGCGGCGGCGGGTTCCTGGCCGCGCGCCCGGCGGCGGGACGGCTCGAGGGGCGCGAGATCGTCTACGACTTCTTCGTCCAAACCCCGAAGCGCAAGCTTGACGAACGGGACGCGGATTTCCGTCCCGTTCTCTGCGACTTCGGGACCGCGACCCAGGAATTCCACGTCGGCTTCGGCTCCATGGCCGCGCCCGGCGTTCCCCGGGGCCTGTTCGAGATCCACGAGGACCTGGGCCGGGTTCCCATGCGCGACGTCGCGGCCCCGGCGATCCGGCTCGCACGCGAGGGCGTCGCGGTCAACGCCATGCAGGCCTTCATCTACACCGTGGTCGGGCCGATCTTTTCGGGAAGCCCCGCCGCGCTCGCCATCCACGGAAGCCCGTCCGATCCCGAGACCCTGATCCGCGAGGGCGAAATCCTGGTCCAGCCCGAGCTCGCCGACGCGCTCGAGGTCCTGGCCATCGAGGGCGCGGACCTGTTCCACCGGGGCGAGATCGCGGCCCGGATCGCCGAGGCCTCCGCGTCCGGCGGCGGCCATCTCGCCAAGGCGGACCTGGAGGATTACCAAGTCGAGCGGCGCCGGCCGCTTGGATTCGAATACCGGGGCGCCCACCTCGCCACCAACCCGCCGCCGTCCACCGGCGGCGTGCTGATCGCCTTCGCCCTGGAGATGATGCGGGGCTTGGCGCCGGGGGCCATGGGCTCGGCCGAACATATGGCCAGGCTCGCCCACGTCATGGATATCGCCAATCGGGCGCGCCGCGACGGGCCTGGGGTCGGGATGGGGATACTGGATTCCCGATTCCTCGATCTCTACCGCAACGAAGCCGCGAACCATCCCCAGGCGACGCGCGGCACCACGCACTTGGGCGTGGTCGACGCCGACGGCGCGCTGGCCGCGCTGACGGTCTCCAACGGCGAGGGCTGCGGGTTCGTGATCCCGGGGACCGGGATCATGATGAACAACATGCTGGGCGAGGAGGACCTGAACCCGGCGGGCTTCCACAATTGGGATCCGGACGTCCGCATGGCGTCGATGATGGCGCCGACGCTGGCGCTTCTGCCGGGGGGCGAGCGGTACGCGCTCGGCTCCGGCGGCTCCAACCGCATCCGGACCGCGATCCAGCAGGTCCTGGCCAACATGCTGGATTTCGGCGCCCCGCCCGACGTCGCCGTCGAGGTCCCCCGCATCCACCTGGAAGGCGAGCATCTGAGCATCGAGCCCGGGCTCGGCGAGGACGCGCTGGCCGCGCTCAAGGCCGCCTGGCCCGACCACCGGGAATGGGAGGCCAAGAACATGTTCTTCGGCGGAGCCCACGTTGTGGGGTATGATCCGCGAACCAAGGGCTTCGGCGGCGCGGGGGATTCGCGGCGCGCCGGGGTCTTCATGCTGGCTTGAAGGAAGTACGGGGTCATGAACGCGAAAGCCAAAAAACCAGAGACGCAAAGCCGCCACATCCTCACCATTTCGTGCCCGGATTCGCTCGGCATCGTGGCCGCGGTGTCCGGGTTCATGACCGACCACGCCGCCTTCATCACCGAATCGTCCCATTTCGGCGACCCGGTCTCCAAGCGGTTCTTCATGCGCACCGTGTTCACCACCGGCGACTACACGCCCCCGGTCGAGGAATTCGCGAAGCGGTTCTCGCGCATCGCCGAGCGTTTCCAGATGGTCTGGGGCCTCCACGACGCCGACCGGAAGGAGCGGGTGCTGATCCTGGTCTCCAAGTTCGACCACTGCCTGAACGACCTTTTGTACCGCTACCGCACCGGCGAGCTGAGCATCGACATCCCCGCCATCATCTCCAACCATCCGGATCTGGAGCACCTGGCCCAGTGGCACGAGATTCCCTTCATCCACCTGCCCACCACGTCGGACACAAAGACCGACCAGGAGGAGCAGGTCTGGGAGCATATTCAAGAACTTGACGTGGATCTGGTGGTTCTGGCGCGCTACATGCAGATTCTCAGCCCCCGGCTCTGCGACCGGCTGCGGGGGCGCTGCATCAACATCCACCATTCCTTCCTGCCCAGCT
>CAYFNC010000006.1:0-138393 GCA_964344345.1 uncultured Hyphomicrobiales bacterium
GATCCTTACATAGATCCTCTGGCAAGAGTGACAAAGCATTTTTCTCCAGGGGACAAGATGTTTCAGGTTATTGAAAATCTCAAGGAGGAACTGGATTCCATCCGTTCCGCCAAGCAGATCGAGCCGCTTTTGAGTCGCCTGGCGGGGGATTTCGGGTTCCCTTCCTATCTCCTCGCCTGGACCCGCCTTCCGGCCGCCGGCCCCCGCTTCCAGGAGGTTCCCGAGCGCATCACCAACTTCCCGGCCGAGTGGCTGGAGCGCTACTGGCAGCGGCGCTATTACGAGGACGACTGCGTCATGCGGAAATGCTTGGCGGGCGGCGGCCCTGTGGTGTGGGCGGAGGCGGAAGAGCCCGGCAGGCTCACGGCGCGCCAGAAGCGCATCGCCCAGGAGGCGGCGCTCGCCGGCCTCGGCATGGGGGTCTCGGTCCCGGTGCACGGGCCGCGCGGGCGATTCACGGTCCTCAGCCTGGCGCGGTTCAGACCGGGGTGGCCCGGGGACCGGGCGCCATCGGCGGCGCGCCACCTCGTCCACATCGCCGCCATCGCCCTCAATGACGCGGTGTGGCGGATCACCGGCGGCGCCCCGGAAGACCCGGAACCGCCCGCGCTGAAGCCGATGGAGGCGGCCTGCCTGCTGTGGGCCGCGCGGGGCAAGACCTCGGGCGAGATCGGCGAGATCCTCGGCATCCCCGAGCGCACGGTCTATTTCCACACCAGCAACGCCATGCACGCCCTGGGCGTCGCCACGCGCATCCAGGCGGTGGCCACGGCCGTGGCAAGGGGGATCATCACCTTATGGTAGAATATCATCAGTCATCGCGGGGGGGTGAGGTTGTATATGTACGCCAATCAAACAGTTTTTCCGTCTATTCCTGTCGATTCCTACATTGACGGCGGGAGGGAAAATGGGAATCCTGCATGCCATAATAAGAAATGCGACGATGGCCGGACCGGTTTTACAACCCAGGCTTATGGGAATCGCGCGAAATTCGACAGGTTCGGTGTCTGCGAGCCCAGGGGGGCCAAAAGGGGGGCAAGGTTGTGCGGTTGGTCCGCAGTTCCAACGATCCATCCGCTCATGACGACGTTTCGGCGCAACCCGCCGCGCGGGTTGCGTGTGGGGGGCATTCGTCGTGGCGGTCGCCGGTCACGGAGGCATGGCAGCCGTGAATAGCCTGTACGAGGGTGTTTTCATTCGATCAATCAACGCAAGAGGGAGACGACGATGAAAAAAGAAAAGGTTTTGGCATTGGCCCTTGCTGGTGCTGTCGGTGCGACGGCCGCCGTCGGGATATCCAGCCCGTCCTATGCCGGGATGATGGACAGCCTCGGCGGCGGCCTCCTCGGGGGGGGCAAGAAGGAGGAGAAGGCGGCGCCGGCCAATGTGGAGGGCGATATCGCCTCGATGCTCAAGGATCTTTCAAGTGCCTCAAGCATTGAGCAACGTGGCCGGCGTATGATCGTTTCGGCGAGGATCGCAATGGCTAATGCCGAAACCATCGTGAGCAGCGCGGAATTCTCGGCAAGCTTGATCAAGGGCGGCATCGCCCAATTGGGCAAGGGCGCGGATGAATTGCAAGATCAGACAGCGGACCTGTACCTGAAATTGGCCGCTGTCCGTGCGAGCCAGAAGGACAGCATCGCAAGCATGGTCAAGGTCCGCGACAAGGGCTCTGAGGATTTCGAAGAGGAATCCGACGAAATGGAGGAAGATGGAGCGTTAGATCTTAGCGGTTCGAGCGTTTACGTGTCTGAATACGAGGACCGACAAGAGACGGTGAACGACGCCGTCGGGGCCTTCAATGAAAAGCATGCCGCTTTGAGCGGGGCATCCGCCGATACGAAGGCTGCGTTTCTGGAAAAAATCGTTTTCCCCACATCGGCTACCTTATATGGGGCAAAGAAGGCTATTGAGGTCTCCTTGGGAAATTTCCCAAAAATCGAAGCCAGTTTGGATAGGATCGACAAAGAAGCTTCCGAAGCCGGAAAGGAAATCGTGGCTGAGGGCGTGAAGATGGTGGCAACGCTCGCCTTGCAACATGAGAAGATCACGAATCTCATCACGGAATTGCAGTCCGATCCCATCGGAAATCTCGATAACATAAACAAACTCAAAGACATTTTGTCGCGGGTCACCTTCTTCATCGACATCATCAAGAGCCATAATGCCAAGATCGAAACTGTCAACGGCATCCTGGCGAACTTCATTGGGGTGATCAATCAGTCCGAACCTTTGTTCAGAGCGGCCAGCCGCGATGCGTCGCAGGTCATCGCAGCTTTGGAGAACGCTGTCGAGAAAATCGTGGCCGTCAAGAACTGACTTGAAAGGCCTCCGTAGCCAAGCGGGCCATGAGCCGTTTCGTGGATGCGGAAGGCAATCGTATCGAGAAGTCCGATAAAGACGTGATGGAGTAACTGATTATGAGTGCGAAAATTAAAATGGCTCTTCCAGCAGCCATTATCGCCGGACTGATGGTTTCCGGATGCGCAACTGTCGACACTAAGGAGCCCAGGATAGCGACGTCATCGGCCCGTTCCACGGCGAGCGAAAGCTTGGCAGACCTGGAGAGGACTAACGCCGCTGCCGCCCAAAGGGTCAAGGAAAGCAGGAATGCTTTCGCGGCCAAGGTGCGCGGCATCCAGTCTTCGGGTGATGCTGCCAAGGACAAAGTCGTCAGCAATGCTCACAACACACTGATGGAGCTGAAGAAACAGGTTGAGGAAGGGGTCTCAGATGCCATGCCAAAGCCTATTTCTGATGAGGACATCATGGGCGGCAAACCGAGCAGCTGAACCTTATCGATGATTGAGGCCCGGCGCGTACGGTCACGGAATGGGCCGGGCCTCATTCCGTCTTCACGACTTCACGACAAATTCAAGAATACTCTGGACGTTTGCCTAGCCTAGGTTGGTGCAGAGGAGGGCACGATGAGGCACCTTTTTTTGTCCGCAATGATACTCGCTGGATTGATTTCTCCCTGCTGGGCGGCTGATGATCCGGACCTCAACGTAATTTTCGTCGGCCTGCACGAAGGCCGGAGCATATCGAGCGTTACCGGAAGGGGGGGACCTGAAACTGAATTCAATCGAAAACTTTTTCAAACCATTTTCGGCCTGCTGAAGGAGGGGGAAGCGAAGGCCGCGAACCTACTCAAGAACATGCCCCAAGGGGCGGCGAGCTCTGACCGCATCAACGTCTTCGATATGTTGACCAAGGAAGGGGCGAAAAGCCTGACCGCCATGAGGACGGGAAAGGACAAAATCCCCATCGATTCAGTGGCCCTGGCCTTCTTCACCCTGGATGACTTGATCTTCATGCGTTCGGTTCAGAGCAGCGGGCTACAGCGGCTGACCGCATATGTCTTTCTCGGATTTCATGCCTTCAGTTTTGAACAGAGGGAAATAACATACACGGCGAACTTTGTTCTTCCGGTTGCGTTGAAAACGCGCGGCGAAGATTTTTATTCAGATTTTCTTTGCCGACTAAGAGATTGCAAGAAAGAGTACTCTGGTAAGGAATTGAAGGAAATTAAGCAGATCAGGAAGAAGGTTCGGAAGTATCTTAACGGATATCTGGGATCTGTTTCGAAGATCGTCGCGGACGGCCGTCGGTTTAGCGCCACGCTGGATAACCTCCTGGACAGGAACGAGGTGGAGTATGGCCACTACGTGGTGCGTCTGAACGCGGCTGTGGAGAATTACAGGAAGAAAGACCCCGATGCGGATAAGGGGAAACTCATCAATTTCGCATCGATGCTGGCCTCCTCCCAGTTATCGAAGGAAGTGATGATGGTCCCAAGCTTCGTCACCGATGACAGAATGGCGCCAATGAAAGACAGGGATGATCGAGAGCGCGCTCTCCGCGATATCATCATTAAGACGGGAAATAACCTAACGCCGTTAACCGGGGTAAGGGTCCAACAGAAGGTCAATATCGCGGTCGAAAAAGAATGTGGTGTTCTTCCCGGCAACGTCTATCTGATTTGTGACAACATTTTCCCCGAGATTGGAGCGACGTTCCAAATGGAACTCCAAGTGGCGAGAGAGCAAAAAGGATCAAAAGGAAACTTCCAGCTTGATACCATTTCTTCCGATCTAATCGTCTCGTTGGGCGCGGAAGAAGAAAAGTTTTGCACGGTGGATGGAAAGCCGCACGTAAATCTTCATTACGATTACACGGACAAGTATGTCAAGGATGCGAAGGTGGTAAGAGGCGAGGCCGCTTTTTTCAACGCCACTTTCAAGCTATTCAAGAAGGTATTTTCCAAAAAATCCATGGTGAGTGACCAGGGTGCCTTCGGCGCCTACGACAAGGTTGGAGAGAAATTATGCAATGGCTAGGCGAAATTTGGAGCATGCGAAAGCGGGGCGGCTCTAGTTCCAGGCGCCGGAACTGGAAAGCGTGGGAAGTGCTCCCTGCTCTCCTCATCGTCTCGATCGTCGGCGTGGACGCAATGGCCGGACAGATTGGCAAGGTTAAAGCCAGCGGTGACACGGAAAAAGCAGCAATTGAGGACGGCATCAGAAAAGCCTCCGTGAAGGTGCTGAAGGACCATTACGGCTTCCGGCCTGCCCACCCCATTAGCCAAAGAATTCTGAAAATGCCCATTGATGTTCTTAAAAACGAAGTCATTGCGTTCCCGCCGAAAGGACGAATTCGGAAAAGGAGTGGCAGCTATTCCGGAACGTTGAAGTTCAGCAGCAATGATGACGGCTTGGAAGCATTTGTCACGAAGACGGTCTCCAAATACCTGGAAGATTCATACGTCAAGAACGTGGGCGCCGTTTTCACGCTGTCCATTACCGCGCCTGGCCAGTCCCTTGATGGTCAATCCAAGGAGAAATTTTCCGTTAACATAAACGAGGAACTCAGGACCGTAATGGGAAAATATGGAGTAAAGCTTCGCGCGCTCCCCCAAAATCTTGTTCAATTTCTGACCTCTTTAAATAGCTCCGATGATAGTGCCTCCGGGAACGAATACCTGAGCAATATTCGAACGGCGATTAACAAAATGGAAACCTCCGAGAAGGGGCGAGTCGATGTTATCGTTGTCGGAGACGTCGATGTTCGGGGCGTGGAACCCGGTCCCGGCGGAGGCCAACTCGTCAGTTGGTACCTTAAGGGCCGCGTAATTGAAAACATTGCCGGCAAAACACCGGATCAGCAGAATCAACACAATTTCTCGGTGGATGGTGGCGCCAGTTTCGGGAAGGACATCAATGATGCCCTCCATGCCATTTCATTGAAGGCCGCGTACAACGCGGTGACCGATGGCATCCTTGATAAATTGACGGCTCCAGAGAGTGCAACAAAACGCTATGTCGTTCGGCTTTGCGGGTCGTTCTCCAAGTCCATGCGGGCCAAGGTAAAGATGTTGAAGGGCCTGAAAAATGTCGTTGGATCCGGTGAAATTGATGCCGAGAAGGACAATACCGTATTCACTCTAAGCAACTCGGGACACGAAAATGCCTTGGAGTTGTATTCCGCCCTCGACGGTGTATTCGAAAAACTGGATGTGGAGCCAGAGGTTGTTGGCAATACATTCATCGTGGGAGATTCCCCGGAATGTAGCGAAGCCGTTCAAACAGTGGAGGCCTCGCAGGCCCCCGAAGCCGCCGATATGAAGGAAGTGGTGGCCGAGGCCGCGAAGGAAGCGCTCAGCCAGGCGGTGTCCCAGAATGGAAAAAACGCGACTTTCATGTTGCTTCGCATGACCAGCCGCCAGGGAAAGGCAAGCTGTCAGCCGCTTTCCAAAAACCTGATGGACGAGCTTCGCGGTGCCATCGAAAAGCAGGTTCAAAAAAAGAATCTCGGCATCCGGTTTATCGAGGATAGCGATGAGTGGGTGCCCGATGTGGCGGCGGTCCTGGGTGAATGGGACAACCAGGGGCGCGGGCGGATCGGCTTGACGGTCGTTATCGCGTCCGAGGCCGGCAAGGTGACCGTGAACAAGGCGTTCAAGGCTCAATCCCTGAGGGATCAGGAGCAACGCTGTTTGCTTTCGGTCTCCGAGGTCTCGAAGGAGTTCACGACCAAACGCAAGATTCCCGTGGTGGATTCTCCGTTCCGGGAGGCGAAGGGGATCGATGAACTGACGGCGGGACAGCGAATTCTAGTCAACGCGCGTATCAAGGACACACCATGGAAGATAGTTCGCCTTCCCGATGATGACCATTTGCCGGTCGGATTGAGGGAACGGCGCGGGTTCATCTACGCCACAACCGGGCCAGATGGCGACCTTGAATAAGCTCGAAACACCAAACAGCACTTAGGGAGACCCAACATGTTCATGAGAATGATGACGCTTTTCTCGGTGGCGTTGCTGATGGCGTGCACCACCACGCCCACCCCCGCAAACGCGGGAACGCCGAACCTCCTCGTCATGGGCGAGGATGGGGACAAGGACACGATTCCGCGCAAGAGCCGGGTCTTCCGACGCGTCCTGGACATGCTGAACGAGGAAATGAATGCGGAAGGCTTCGACGTCTTCGACGAGACCGTCCTCACCATGGACACCTCCGCACAGGGGCGCTCCAGAAGATCGGACCCGGAGCTCTTCGACATCGCCCGCAGCGTCACCAATCCCCCGATCGACGTTGTTGTCACGTTCCAGATCTATGCCAGCGCCACCAGACTGGATTACACCACCAAGATCAGGACGCGGGTCGCCGGCCGCATGCTGAACGTGCGATCGGGCCAGCGCCTGGGCAACTTCGAGGTCGTGTCGCCGAAACATTGGCGCGGCCCCCCGAACTGCAATCGTGAATGCATCATCGAGCTGGTCGGAGACAAGGCGAAGATCCTTGCCCAGGACCTCGCGGGCGTCCTCACGACCAAACTTGCACACTTGGTGACCGCCGGTGGCGGGGGCGATGGTTCAGGTGGCGGCATGCAGATGGTCTACAACCTTGTGTTCGACGGTTTTAATGGCGACGAAGTGAGCCAGATCGAAGAGTACCTCACGATGTTTTCCGGTTATAGCCAGCATGACATCGGCGAGGCGATGGGGAGGCGCATCGCGATTTCCTACAAGTCCACAATCGGAAGCTCGAAGCTGCGCCGCAACCTCCAGAGGATGCTGAACGAAATGAATTCCAAGGGCAGAATTACTTACGAAGGGAATACGTACAAGGTCCAAAAGATCAAGCTCCGCAAAGCGCGGCCTGGTCTCAGCAAGGACGGCTGGTAATCAAAACGGCATGTTCCCGGAAGGGGCCGCCCGCCACGCCCCCTATAATGCGGGCGTGGCGGCAGCCGACGGCACGGAGCACGACAGAAACTCTCGGGGCCCAAGGCCAGTGTGTTGGGGAAGATTCATGAGTCTGTTTCGTTATATCCTCATGGTTGCCGCGCTCCTCGCTTTGGTGACGGAGATTTCGCAGGCCTGTGCCCAGGAGTTCATTGACCTCAAGGCGGATCCTGCGGCGGCGGGAGAATTTCTCGCAGGTGTCGCCGAAAGAGGGCGCGCTCGGGTATTTGTCACCGTGAAGGCACCGTCGGCCGCGCGGCAGATGGACAGGGGCCCCCAAAACCTGATGGATTACATCGAGAGCGCCCAGATCAAGGCCCTGGACTCAATCGGGCCGGTCAATTTCAACGACGTGATCAGGCTGGAGTTCTCCCCCGGCATGTCCATGGCCGTTGACGCCGAACAACTCGAAAGAATGTTGGCTGGCGACCTCATCGAGTCGGTGTACGAGGTAAAACCGGAAACGATTTCCCTGGCCGAGAGCGGCCCCTTGATGGGCGTGACTCAGGCGTGGTCGGCGGGTGCCACGGGTAAGGGGCAGGCGGTGGCCGTGCTCGACACCGGGGTGGACCGCTCCCATCCGTTCTTCGGCGGGCGCGTCGTGGCGGAGGCATGTTTTTCGCCGGCGTGGTCGGCGAATGGGATCAAGGTTTCGTCCCTTTGTCCCAACGGAAAGCAAATCGATGAAGGCCCCGGCGCAGCCAAACCTTGTCGTTCGGATGGGGACTGCATCCATGGAACCCACGTTGCGGGAATCGTGGCTGGCAAAGGAAGCAATTTCTCTGGGGTTGCGCCGGATGCGAAAATCCTTGCGGCCCAGGTGTTCTCATTCGTCGAGGGTGAAACGTGTGGGAAGGCGGGATCGTGCATCAAGACCTATGCGGATCAACAAGCGAAAGCTCTAGAATGGGTGTACAAGAATCGCGACCGTTTTCACATTGCTGCCGTTAATATGAGCCTCGGAGGAGGAGAATTTCCGAAGCACTGCAGTGACAAGATTCGTGGCCCCATTATTGAGAAGCTTCGCCGCGCGGGCGTTGCCGTGGTTGTCTCGAGTGGAAACGACTACTTCTCGCATGCTGTCAAAGCGCCAGCGTGCATTGAATCCAGCATTAGCGTCGGGTCGACCGACAAGACAGACAGCGTATCCGGATTTTCCAATAGCGCGTCCATTCTGAACCTGCTGGCACCGGGGGGAGAAATAACCTCGGCACTTCCTGCAGCGAAATTCGGCAATATGAGTGGAACATCCATGGCCGCGCCACAGGTCGCGGGCGCTTTCGCCGTCCTCCGTTCCGTCGCCCCGTCGCTGAGCGTCGATGAGTTGCTTTCGGTGTTGAAAAAGACCGGACGGCCGATCAAAGACCACCGAAACGGCTTGACCCGACCGCGTATCCAGGTTGATCGGGCGGCCGCCTCATTGGGTGTCGCGGTCAAGGCGCGGCCAAAAAGTGGGCCTTCGCCACGTATGGCGAAGCGAAAAGCGCCATCTGGCACGCATCCACGCACGCCACGGGCTGATGCCGGGTTCGATCCCATCAAGCAGATACTTCGTGGGTTTCTGGGCCAGATACCCAAGGTGATCGGTAAAATTGTACCGCAGCTATTTGGCTCGAAGGGGGCTTCGGTTGCCGCAGACGGGACGCTCGGGCTGTTGGATAGAGAAGTCAATTCCCTTGCTGCACGTTCTGCGGACGAGGGAGAGGCATTGGCCAACCTGTCGGCGGAACTCCCGCGTATCGTTGAAGGATTGGCCCCGCGTGCGACCCCCGACCAGCAGTACCGCATCGTGGAAGAAATGCGTCACCTCATCGAACAGGAGGGACCCAACACTTCACGTCAAAGGCAGACAGGCCGTCGCTCTTTCGAGGCCGAGGACGAGGATGTGGGAGGCATCCGCGTTTATGACAGCACCGGCGAAGGGAGTGGAATCCAGTGGTAATTAGAACGAAAGCGGCCGTGCCGATGGTCTGCCGTTTGCCGAACCCTCCACGGCACCGGCAAGGTGGCCGACTGACCAGGACATTTTGGCGCTTTCCCACTTGCCTCACCATAGCCTCAATGGTGGCAATGACCTCGATTCCGGCGATTTCAACTCATGGCGCAGAACTTTCCGAACTGAAGTCGGATGAAAGGGCCGCGCACGCGTTGCTGTCGGAGGCCTCGTGCCGTGGAACTGTGCGTGTGCTTGTCGGTGTCAAGGCGCCGAAAGGCGGTCCTACCGGGCGTGAATCGGATCGAGACGAGGTTGCCGATGATGTTGATGTGCGAAAAACGGCTGTTGTTGAAACCCTCATCGGGATGGGAACGGGAAAACTCAGTACGTTTGCAGGCATTCCCTATTTGACCGTCAGCGCAGACCCTGCTGCCCTGCAACACCTACTGTCATCGGATGCGGTGGCCACGGTGCACGATGGTCGATCCCCGGAGGAAACGATGCCTGACAAAGAGAAGGCAAAAGACGGAGCCAGCCTCCGGGCCAAGGCTGGGAGAGGTGGGGTCAGGGTGCTTGTCACCCTTGGTGTCCCGAAGAAGGACGATGAGAAAGCTATAGCCCGTGTTCAAGAGGCATTGCTCCGTACGATGAAAGACCGTTTCCGCGTTGACGGTGTGATGGCGCTGGAATTCTCTCCGACCATGGCGATGACGGTTGATTCTGATGGTCTCGAACATCTTTTCTCCTCGCCGCTAGTCTGTACGATCCATGAGGAGTTTCCGGAAATGGCGCAATAATGTTGCGGTCGAATTCCCAAACCGAAGCAAAATTTTATTGCATGGGGGCAGCCTCAATGAGGCGATGCGATAAAGGTTTTTCCCTCGCTAGTGCTGTTTCAGCGTTTGGCGTTTATGTCGTCGCAGGAATTGCCTTGTCGGTACTCGGCCTATTTGTATACGCAGATTCGGCCGCCGCACGGCCACTTGATCAGTCTTTAGCCGAATCCGCTGACAATTTGGGCGAATTTGACATAATAAAGACGACCATTCAGCCTGGAGAATTGTTGTCTCTGCGCATTCGAGTTGGAAAGAATAAGAAACTGGCTGGTTACGTTGTTTTGGTAGATGACGTTATTGTCGCAAAGATCGCTGGAAATACGAGAGAGCCTCGGATTAAGCTTAGAAATATTCGTTCGGGATCGCATACGGTAACCGTCACAGCCTGGGATATTTCGGCAAAACATGACTTCATGTACGGTCGGGGGGGAATTCCACTAGGATCGCCGCAAAAATTCGCCATTGATCTGTCGAACCCCATCCCCCAGCCGGCACCGCAACCAACACCGCAGCCCGCTCCTGCACCGCAGCCCGCTCCGGCTCCTCAGCCCACTCCTGCACCGCAACCCGTTCCGGCGCCTCAGCCCACCCCAACGCCTCAGCCCGCTCCGGCACCTCAACCTCCCCCTGTACCAGTGCAACCTCCGAGGAAAACATGGAAGGGCAGCGATTTCTTCAAAGGCATTGTAAGGATGTTCCTGAATTTTATTCCCAAAATCGTGTCTAAGATTGACGCCAGTAGCGGTCAAGCTGTTCAAGGAAGCGTGGCCATGGAGAACATTATTGAAGAGGAACTTGGCACAATAGCCGAACAAAGCTACAGCCAAGACGAATTGCTTTCGAATTTGTCAAATGACCTGCCTCGATTGATCAAGAAGTTGGCCCCGATGGCTTCCCGCAGCCAGAGGTACCAGATCGAATCAGAGATGCAGGAATGGATTGAAAGCGAACGTGGCGAGCGAAGGTCCCCCGCTCGGCAGCCCGTCCGGCGGCCATCCCAACCCCAGGAAGACGATACCGGCGGCATCCGCGTCTTCGATGAAGGTGGCGGCGGCGGAGGAATGCAGTGGTGATATTCCCCGGTGAACTTTGAGGAGCTAGGAGCCAATGTTCAGAAAGCGCTACCAACACCGCATCGCCGGTTCGTTCCTCTTGGCACTCTTTGCGTGCTTGGCGGCCGGCCCGGCTTCGGCTGACTCATACGAAGATGCCGTGGCCAAGGCGGCCGACAAACTGGCGGCGTCCCTGGCCAGCCGCGACGACGTGAAAGGCAAGGCCGTGGCCGTTGCGCGAGTGCGCGATGCCGCCGCCAAGGTCGTGTGCGAACCGCTGTCCTCAACCTTGCGGAACGCCCTCCGCAACGCCCTCCTGGAACGCAAGAAAAGTTTCTCGCTGGATTTCGACGTGGTGGAGGACATGGGGTCGCTGGACGTCCGCGCCGCCATCGTCGGGCGTTGGCGCAAGGGGCCGCCACGCCAGGTTCTGCTTTCCCTGGAGATGGGGGATCCGCAGGACAGGAATTTCACCAGCCTGGGTGTCGAGGAGGTGAGTTTCGATTACGACACGTTGCCACGCGATGCCCGGAAGTGCCTGCTGAAATTTGCCCCGGTCGAGAAGGAGGTGACCACCGGCACGACACTCAAGGTGCGAAGCGGCCCTTCGGAACTGGCCCCGGACATGGAAACCATGCCCAAAGGCTCGAAACTTTGGGTGGCCGCCCGCGTCATAACACCGGGACTTGAAGGATGGTCCGTTGTGGAACTGGCCCCGGACGAAGGTCTTCCCGTGGGACTTCGTGACCGCCGTGGCTTTGTCTACAAGCTCAAGATTCAGGAATACGAATGGTGATCAAGGGCCAGGAATCTTACGGTAAGGAGAGCACAGTGACAGATGCGATCTCCATGACTTTGAAGCGGACCGGTGCCCTGTTGGCGCTGGCCTTCCTCGGGGCCTGTACGGTCCAGCAGGGCGGTTCCTATTATGGAAGCGGAGGCGGCTGGGGGCCGTCGACCGGGACCGGCATCCGCGTCCTGGTCATGGGCGAGGATTCCGATCCGCGCACGGTCCCGCGCCGCAGCGACATCTTCAAGCGCGTGCTGGCGGAAATGAAGGAAAGCGTGCGTCGCCACGGCTTTCGCATGGTCGACGAGGAGATGGTGGCCGCCGATCTCGGCTGGCGCATCGTCGAGCGCCGCCCCAAAACCCAACTCATCCAGGCCGCGAAGCTGGCCAACGCCTCCGGCACCGCCGCCAACCACGTACGGGCGATGATGACCTTCAGTATCCACGCCTACCGGCAGGACCATGGCTTCGCCAATGCGGTCCAGGTTCGCATCGACGGCGAGATGTACGACGTCATGACGCACCAGTTCCTCGGCACCTTCGAGCTCCCTCGTGCGCAGTACCCGGCGCCGGCCGACTGCAATTCGATGTGCATCACCGAGGTGGTGGGCGACCACGCCCGCGAGATCGCCATCAGCCTGGGCGACGTCCTCGGCAAGAAACTGGCCCATCTGGCGCCCCCGCCGGGCACGCGGACGATCGTGTCCCGTCCCTTACCTCGAACTTCCCATGACCGGGCGCCGACGTACCCTGGCCTGATGACCACCTACACCCTCGAACTGCGCCACTTCCCCGCAGGCGAGGCGGCCCGGATCATCGGCGTCATGTCGTCGGAATTCCCGGGGTATTCCTCCCACGACATCCTGACGACCACATCGGCGGTGCGGAAGTACGAATACGTCACGACCGCGTCCGCCGCCAAGTTGCACGAGTGGCTCACCATCCTGCTCGCCGATATGGGCGTGGACCCCGATCGCAACGCGGAAATCCACATCGCGGGTGGGCGGATTTCCGTGGACAGAATTACCACGCCCGACCCCGCAAAACCGGCGCGACGGGGGCGGTTCCAATGATCCTTCCCGCAGACCCTCGAAACCCTCTTCCCGGTGTTTCGGCTCCGGGAAGAGGGGATTCTTCCGGGGGGATCGTGGTGACTGCGAAGGCAAATTTCGGTGGAAGCCTATTCATTCGACAGTAAAGGAGCACATCCAATGATTAAGCGTTGTTTTGGCCCACAGCCGGGGCGGACGGATCGGTTCCGTCGGCTCTCGCGTTTGCTGGCGATGGTGTTGGCCGTCGCGTCCATCCTGGCCGCGAGCCACGAGGCTCACGCCCAGGCCGGCACCAACATCCGCGTGCTGGTGATGGGTGAGGATTCCGATCCCCGCAGCGTCATCCGCACCAGCGACATCTTCAAGCGCGTCCTTGCGGAGCTCAAGGGCAGCGTGCAGCGCCATGGCTTCCGCATGGTCGACGAGGAGATGATCGCCGTCGATCTCGGCTGGCGCATCACCACCCGCCGCCCCAAGACCGAGTTGATCCAGGCCGCCAAGCTGGCCAACGCCTCCGGCACCGCCGCCAACCACGTGCGGGCCATGATGACCTTCAGCATCCATGCATTCAAGCAGGATGCCGGCTTCGCCAACGTCGTCCAGACCCGCATCGACGGCGAGATCTACGATGTGATGACCAACCAGTTCCTCGGCACCTTCGAATTGCCGCGCGCCAAGTATTCGGCCCCGGCCGACTGCAATGCCGCCTGCATTTCCGAGGTCGTGGGCGACAAGGCGCGCGAGATCGCCACCAGCCTGGGCGATGTGCTCGGCAAGAAGCTGGCGCATCTGTCGCCGACGCCGGGCGTTGCCGGTGGCGGGGGCGGCGCCCCGGTCCATGCCGGAGCGTCCTCGGGCCATGGCATGGTGAGCACCTACACGCTCGAACTCCGCAACTTCCCGACGCGCGAGGCCATGGAGATCATCGGCGTCATGTCTTCCGAGTTCCCGGGATATTCTTCCCATAATGTCCTCGAGACCACGTCGGCCGTGCGCAAGTACGAATACGTGACCACGGCCAAGGCGGCCAAGCTTCACGAGTGGCTCTCCATCCTGCTCATGGATATGGGCGCCGATCCCGACAAGAACGCGGAGATCCAGGTCTCAGGCGGCAAGATCCGGGTTGACCGGATCACCGCGCCACAGCAATCGCAGCCGGCCTATACCGGGCGGTTCCAGTGATCCTTCCTGCAAGACCGGCTCCCCCCTCGGGCGTTTTCCCCTGGGGGGAGCCAATCTTGCGGTGAAGAAGCGCGAACAACTGGAAAGATTTGTTCGATGAGGGCCTTACGAATTGTCCCGCTGCTGCTCGTCAGCGTGATCGCCTATAACCTTATGGCGTTTTCCGCCCAGGGCGTGATGGCGAGGGAATGGCTTTCGATTCCCCTGATCTCCGGTGCCGTCTGGTCTCTGAAGGCGGAACACGTGTTGATGATCATCTCGCTCCTTTTCTTGTACATCGAGATCCTGAAATCGACCACGACGACGGATTCCTCGCTTATCGACCATGCGTTGTCCATGGCCGTGTTCATCATCTGTCTGGTCGAGTTCCTCGTTGTGGAAGCGTGTGGGACCTCCGTGTTTTTCATCATCATGGTGATGGCTGCGGTCGATGTGATCGCGGGATTCTCGGTCACGATCAAGTCGGCTCGTCGCGATTGGGGAGGGTGATTATGAATTTGCCCAGACGGGCTCAATACAATGGGGCTGGATGCCACTTATGTCTCTTCGGAAGGATCGCAACCTATGAAATGTAAAGGAGGCGCGTGATGCTATCGAAACATTCGTATGCATTCGTTTTGGCAGCCATGGGCACATTGCTTTTATCTGGTGCGGGTGACGCGAGCGGTCCCCCATGGTGTGGGAAAGATGGTGGGCGTCGTTTTCCAGATACAATAAGAACAAGTAGTGGTCAGACGTTTTACTTTGGTGATGCGTGCAGAAAACATGATAATTGTTATGCAAAGCCATTGCGCTCAAAAGGAGAGTGTGATCGACGGTTTTCATCCGACCTGCTTCAGGCGTGCGAAACGGCACGAGGCTGGACCGCTCGCGGCCAATGCCGAGCGGCAGCCAAGTCGTATGCTGCGGGAGTGAAAGCTCGTATTCCAGGAACAGGCATCAACCCTGGGGGAGATGCTCGTGAGTGTGCGCTGTGGAAACGGTGTCAAAAACTTTATGCCAAAGGGAGGATTTATACCAACTGCAGGCCTCTGCTACGGAAACCACGACCTAGAGATTGCCCAGAAGATCAGTAGGCCGAGGAAGGGTCTCCAGATGTTGTGCAATCTTCGCAACCATTGCTCCTCATTTGTTCCCACTTTGTGTTCGATGGGGAAGAAGGACGAAAAACTGACTCACACGGAAACGAATGAACATACTATGAGGCGAGTCTTCACGTTTCGGAAGTCGACCATACTGTCGCTTGCGTTCCTAATTGTTTCACTGTGGCCCATTTGTTCGTGGGCTGATTCGCGTTCCACAGCTGGACCCTCTGGTAATACATTCCAATCTGGTTTGGTAGCGTACGAGAAAGGGGATTTCTCGGGGGCTTTCGGCATATGGCTACCGATGGCAGAAGCGGGCAACGCTGAAGCGCAATACCGTGTTTGCGTGATGCACGAGGAAGGAAAAGGCGTGGCGAGGGATAGGGCCACGGCTTTCAAGTGGTGTCTCAAGGCGGCGGAACAGGGGGTTCCAGAGGCACAGATGGTGGTCGGGGCGGCCTACCACTTCGGAGGTGTTCCAGGTGGCGCCAAGGACCTTTCAAAGGCCGTCGGGTGGTATCGCCGGGCCGCCGAAAACGGCGAACCTCAGGCGCAGGCAATGCTCGCCACGCTGTACCAGAGGGGCGAGGGCGTGGCGCAAAGTGATGCCGAGGCCGCCAAGTGGTTCGAGAAAGCGGCTCTTCAGGGGCTGCCGATTGCGCAAGCCGAATTGTCCAGGATGTATGCCGAGGGCATCGGCGTGAACAAGGACGACGCGAAGGCCGCGTACTGGCAACAAAAAGCGGCCGAGAGTGATGATCCTTTTGTCCGAACCATACCTCCCGAGGTGGATCAAGAAGCAGAGGACATGAAGGCTACGGTCAACGGGCTCAAGATGCTTCGGTCTCTCGGTGATCGCGGTGTCGAACCGGCCGGGAACGTGCTGGATCGCCTTCGTGAGGCCAGCACATTCCTCTGCAAACAGGCCCCCGGCGTTCGTCGTGAAATGCTGAAGGATCGACCGCAACTAGAAGAGGCGATCCGCGAGTTGTGTCCAGAGTGATTGCGGAACGAGAACTTCAAACCGCGATCATCATAGCGCCTTGAAATCACGCGCCTGTCAGCATCCGGATCCTTAATCAGGATGCATCCCCTAAATATATAACGAAACGTAATGTCGCTGCTGTCCAAGATGGCGACACCATGGGATCGCGCGCTATTTCTCACGCAATTCCTAAAGAAGACGGTTTTGGCGGTTGACCTGCCCACGCCTCTCCGTTAGTTTTGTTTCGTAAATAAAATGTGTTTCCTAAATATCTGATGGTCCAGGAGGTGACATGCCGACGCGACGGGCGGGTTCATTGGCTTCGGGTTTCGGGCGGGTGCTGGCGGTGGTGGCGCTCTCCGGCTGCAGCGCTTTTTCCGGCGATCCGCAGGGGTTCCCGGATTTCGACCTGTCCGGCTGGTGGGAGGAGAGCCCAGCCCGCGACAGCGGGTTCGTGTCGGTGGCGGAACTGCGGCGGCGGGATACGGCCAAGGCGGAGTCGCCCTCTCCCGTGGAGGAGGAGACAAGCTGGCTGCGGATTTTTAGGTTCGACAACGGCGAGGAGCGGTCGGCCGTGGCTTCCGTCGTGGGGGCCGATGGGGGCATGACGGAGACGACGGCAGTTCCCGAAACCGTCGGCGACCTTTCCGCCGACATCATTCCGGTCGAGCCGGACGGTTCCGCTTCATCCGCCCCGGCGGCCCCGACGGCTGCGCCGGATCAAGAGGCTGAGGACGGCCCGGTTCCCGCGCCGCTCCCTCTGACCGTTCCGACGCCCGCGCCGGTGGTCGAACAGCCGATCTGGTCGGCACGACGGGGCGAGACGTTGCGCCAAGTGTTGGAGCGCTGGGCCGAGAAGGCGGAATGGCGCCTGGCGTGGGAGGCGCGCTGGGACTATCCGGTGCGGGCCAATGCCTCGTTCGCGGGCGGGTTCGTCCAGGCGGCGGGGGGTGTGGTGCGCGCGTTTGCGCGTGTCGTGCCGGCTCCCTATGCCGACTTCTATCCCGACAACCGGGTGGTGGTGGTGAGCACCCAGGAGACCGAGAATGTGCGGTAGGGGGCTTCGCGGGCTCACCATCATCGCACTTCTTCTTCTCTCCGGCTGCGGCCTCCAGGAGGAGATCCGCCAGCAGGTGGACACGGTGCTGGGCGAGGCCGCACCTGCGCTTGATGCCGCCCGCGCGCCTGGCAAGTCGCGTTTCAACGGTACGGTCCGAGTTCACCAGGGCGTCTGGCTCGGCCGCGCGGCGACGGCGTATGGGGAGAGCGACCCGCTGCCAGCTCGTCTCGACGGCGCGGACGCGGTGACCCTTTCCAGCCGGGCGCCGTTGACCCTGGAAGCCCTCGCCAGCCGCCTCTCCACAATCAGCGGCGTTCCGGTGCGCCTTGCCGATGACTTGGTGGATCCGGGGCCGGAACAGGAGGGGGAGAGGCCGGACGAGGCCGGACGGACCATGACTCTTGCGTATACCGGACCGTTCTCCGGTCTCCTCGATCTCGTCGCCGGGCACTTCGGAGTCTGGTGGCGGCATGTGGATGGCCGGATCGAGGTCTTCCGCCATCGCACACGCACCTGGACGGTCCATGCGCTTCCCAACGTCACCGAGGTGGACGCGGATCTGTCCTCGGGCCTCACCGGGGGCGGGGCCACCGCGGCGGCCGGGGCGGCGCCGGGCCAGAGCCAGAGCACCTCGCACCAAAACGTGCGCTCGACGGCGGCGCTGCAGGTGTGGGCCGACGTGGAGGCGGCGCTCAAGGGAATGGTCGGCGAGGCCGGGACGTTGTCGGTTTCGCCCGCGACCGGCACGGTCACGGTGACGGCGACGCCGCGAATCCTGGAACGCGTGGACGGCTACGTCTCGCGGCTCAACCGCAGCCTCGGGCGGCAGGTGGCGATCGGGGTGCGGGTGTTGTCCGTGACTCTCAGCGACAGCGACCGTTATGGCCTCGACCTCGACGCCGTGTTCACGCGCTTGAGTGCCGGCGTCACCTATGCGGTACGGGGACCGGTGACGGCATTGCCGTCCGACGTCGGGCGCGTCTCGGTCGGGATTCTGAATGCCAAGGAGGGCGGCGGGCTCGCCAGGTGGGACGGCAGCGGCGCGGTGATCGAGGCATTGTCGGACCAGGGCCGGGTGTCGGTGGTGACCAGCACGGCGGTGACCACCATGAACAACCGGGTGGCGCCGGTGCAGGTGGCGACGCAGCGGAGTTTTATCCGCTCCATCGAGACCACGACGACCGAGATCGGCACCAACACCTCGGTGGAGCCCGGGACCCTGGTGACGGGCTTCAACATGCACCTGATGCCAAGGATTCTGGAGCACGGTCGTCTGTTGCTGCAGTTCGCGATCCAACTTTCGGAGCTCGAGGAGATGAACTCGGTGGTGGTGGACGGAACCACTATCCAGTTGCCCGAGGTCTCGACGCGGAGCTTTCTGGAAGAGGTAGTGATGCGCTCGGGCTCGACCCTGGTGCTGGCCGGGTTCGAGCGAGTGAACGCGGGCGCCGACGCCGCGGGCATGGGGCACCCGCTCAATCCGCTCCTGGGCGGCGAATGGTCGGCGACCAAGCAGCGCACGGTGCTGGTGGTGCTGCTGACTCCGGAGGTGCTGGTGTCCGATCTCACGCCGGAGGCCCGGATCGGTCCCGCGACTGGGCGCGCAAGGGAAGTTTCCGAATGACGGACGATCCGGGACTGGACAGCGATGTTCCCGCCGCTCCGTCCGAGGACGGGACGGATTCCGTTGGCGGCCGCATCACCTGCGAAGGGAGGTTTTACGTCGCCGGACTGTTCTGGCAAATCGTCCAGGACCCGGGCCGGGGCCGCGAGGAAGCGGTGGAGGCGGCGCGGTCCTTGAACGAACCGGCGGACGTTTACTGCCTGCGCCCCGGCCCGGCGCCCCAGTATGGGCTCGGCCGCCTTTCCTCAGGGCACGAGCCGGGGGCGATCTCGGCGGCGGCCCTGGCCGCCGGGGCGTTTTCCGACGGCCGCTCGGTGCTGGCGGCGTTCGCGGTGCCGGAGGGCTGGTGGTGTTTCGCGCTTCGCGCCAACCATATCCTGCCGGAAGGAGACCGGGTCGTGGGCACGGCGGACGAGGCCCGGGCCTTCGTCGAGGACTTGCGGGACGCGGGTTGGGACGTGATCGCCGCGCCGGCGGAGCTCGGTGTGGCGGGGAGCGAGGACGTGCCGTTGGCCTCGGTGCTCGGTTCGGGCCGCGGCGCGCGCTTGGTCCACATCGATGCCCGAGGAAGGGGCTTGCGGGTTGCGGCGATGGCAGGCGCCGTGGCGGCCGTGCTTGCCCTGGTCGCGTGGGTATTTGCCGACGAGATCATGGACCTCCTCGATCCGCCGCAACCTGTATCGGTGCGCGCCGCGAAGCCTGCTGCCAGGCCTGCTGCTACCAAGCCGTCGCTGCCGACGATCTCCGATCTCGCCGAGACCCTCGAAAGCTGCCATGAGGGCATGGCACGGCTCACCGTGGCAGTGCCGGGCTGGCGGTTGCGTTCGCTCAAATGCTCCGGCGGAAGGGTCGCCGGCCGTTGGGAACGCACGGCCGGTGAGTTCGCCTGGCTGCGGCGGGCGCTGGGTAAGGACAGGGTTTCGGTCCGTCTCCTGCCCGACGGCACGGGAGCGACGGCATCGGTGGGGCTTGCAACGATGCGTGCGGAGGCAACCGAACCCTCCGAGGCCACCCAGCAGATCCGCATACGCTTCGTGGAGATCTTCCAGGCAGCGGGAGCGGAAATTCGTCTTGTCGTCGGCCGCGCGCCTTTGCCGGGCGAGCCTCCGCAATATCCAAAGGTCGGCTTCGAGTTCACAAGCAGGTTTCCGCCGTCTCAGTGGCAAGAGGTGCTGGCGCGGTTCCCGGCGCTGGAGATCGGCGAGGTCATTGGGAATCTGGAGAAGGGTTTCTGGACGATAAAGGGCACGGTCCATGCTTTGCGTTAGAACCATCCTTGCAGTTTCCATCTTGCTGCTATCCGCCGAGGCGTTCGCCGATGACGGGTCCGTGGAAGCACCGTCTTCGGGCTTGTTCGAGATCATGACCGAACGCCAGCGCCGCAACGCGCTGCTGCGGCTGGAGCTGGAGGAGGCCAAGCTCAGGGCCGAGATCGCCACCGCCCGCGCGCAAGCCGCGAAGGCGGGCAAAGGGGCGGACGACAGCACCCGGGTCGCCGTGCAGCCGTGGCCGGGGCCACAGTCGTTCCCCGCGTCCACGGTCCCACCAACGTCCAATCCCCAAGAGGACACGCCGGTGGTGATGGCCATCGGGGGAACGGCCAGCGATTTGGCGGCTACGGTGATGCTCGTCGACGGGCTGGTCCTGGACGTGCGCCCGGGACACGAGCTTCCCGGCGGCTACAAGGTCGTGAAGGTCACCCCGGATACCGTAGTGCTTGAGAAGGGTGGCCGACGGTTGCGCCTCGGTCTCGGGTTCGCGTCGCCGCCCAGGAGGACCCGGTGACCGCCGTGGCCCCCACCACGACTCGCGAGGCGGGCAGCGACGCGGTCCGCTCGGCGGCGGAGATGCTCCGCCACGCGCAGGCATTTCTGCGTCAAGAGGGGCCGCCGTTGACCATTGCCCACGGGCCCCTGGCGGTGAACGACGAGCACCGCAATCTCCTGGTCCTGTTCGAGTCCGGGCGATTTCTCGTGTCCCAGTCCCACCGCTGGGACCCGCGCGTCCTCGGCTTCGAGGCCGGGGCGCGCAAGCGCGGCTTCGAGGTCGGGGACAAGGAGCCGGTGCCGATGGCGCTGATCAAGGCGGTCTACGACGCCGTTGCCGATCCCGGACGCGTCGATGGCGGGCGCGCCGACGAGGAGATGCAGCGGGAGTTCGTGGCGCTGATCAAAAAGGCGGTGGCGGCCGGGGCGTCGGACGTTCACGTCGCCGTCCGAGACGTGACCCAGGTCCGTTTCCGGGTCGGCGGCATCATGCGCACGGTCGGGGAGGCGGACCCGGGCTTCGGGCGCGCGCTCTTGCGCACCGCTTTCAATTCGGCCGACGTCTCGGACCGCAATTACGCCGAACGCGAGTTCCAGGCGGCGCAGAAGCTGGGGGGCACGCCATTGGGCGGCCCTGGTGGACGGCTGCGGTTGCCTTCCGCGATCCTCGGCATCCGCATGCAGTTCAATCCGCTGGCCTTCGGTGGCCGCGAAGGCGTCTTCCGCGTCCTCTGCGCCGACGGGATGTTCGGCGGCGATGAGGAGACGGTGGCAGGTGACGATCTGTCCGCCCTCGGCTTCGACGATTACGAGCTCGAACTGTTCCGCCGCATGCGGATGCGCGCGACCGGGCTGGTGATCGTCTCCGGTCCCACCGGACACGGCAAGAGCACGACCTTGCAGAGGAACCTCACGATGCTCTTGCAGGAGCGCGACTACCGCATCGCCTGCCGCACGGTGGAGGACCCGCCGGAACTCCCCATCACGGGCGCGGTGCAGACGCAAGTGGTCGACGCGGCGGCCGAGGCCGATCAGGAGGTTCTCTACCAGGAGGCCATCTCGGCGGCGCTGCGGAGCGATCTCGACGTGCTGATGGTGAGCGAGATCCGCAGCCTCAAGTCGGCGGACATGGTGTTCCGGGGCGCCATGTCGGGCCACGCGGTGTGGACCACCCTGCATGCGCCGACCGCGCCCGGCTGCCTGGTGCGGCTCCGCGACCTCGGTGTCGAAACCTTCAAGCTGCGCGATCCCGAGCTCTACACGGGGCTGGTCTCGCAACGGCTGGTGCGGCGGCTGTGCCGGGACTGCCGGATGCCCGCGACGGAGGTGTTCGACGCGCGCATCGACGAGATCGACCGCATCGTCGCGGTGGCGGGCGGCGACGCCATGGAGAGGGTATCTTTCGCCGGTCCCGGCTGCGAGGCCTGCAACCACGAGGGCTACCGCGGCCGCACGGTGATCGCCGAGATCCTGATGCCGGACGCGCAGGTGATGCGCCTCGCCATCGAGGGCGACACCCGCCGCGCGGTGGAGCGGTGGGTGCGGGAACTGGGCGGGCGGACGCTCGGCCGTTCGGGCGTGGAACGGATGCTGGCCGGCGAGGTGGACCTCGCCGAGGTCGAGCGCTGGACCGGCCTCCTCGATCCGCGCACCCACGGGGAGCCGGAATCATGAGGGAGGAAACCTCCGCCCTGGTCCGGCACTACGCGCGTGCGTCTCTGCGTCTCGGCTCCGGGGAGCGCCTGCGCACCTATCGCCTGCTGGCGTCCATGCTGAGAAACCGCATGCGGCTGGTCGAGGCGATCGGCCTCGTGTGGGAAGTGGCCTCGGAGGACGGCGCCGACCTGCGTGATCCGGTGGCGGTGGCGATGGACGAATGGCGGCGGGTCTTAAGCAACGGCCGCCCTTTCCCTGAGGTGGTGCGGGGTTGGGTCCCGGCGCGGGAGGCGGTGGTGCTGGCGGGCGGCGACGTGGGCGACTTGGCGGGCGCGCTCGACAACGCCCGGCGGGTCGGCGACGGCGCGCGGAGGATGATGGCCGCGGTGCTCGCGGCGCTGGGCTACCCGCTGTTCCTGATGGCGGTGCTGCTGGCGATGATCGTGCTGCTGGGCCTCTACCTGATCCCGCCGTTCCTGGAGGTCGCACCGGACACCCGCTGGACCGGGGCGGCGGCAAGCCTCGCCTGGCTCGCGGAATTCGTCGGCACTTGGTGGCCGACGGTGGTCGCCGGGTCCGCCGCGAGCCTGGGCGCGGTGGCCGCGTCCATGCCCTACTGGACCGGCCCGTTACGAGCCAAGGTCGAGAACCTGGCGCCATGGTCGATTTACAGGATTTGGGTGGGAACCGGCTGGCTCTTGGGGCTGGCGGCCCTGGTCAAGGCGGGAGAGCCCCTGGCTCGCGCCCTCTGGCGCCTGCGCGGCGATGCCTCGCCCTATTTGCGTGAGCGCATCGATGCCGCGCTGGTTCACGTGCACAACGGCCTCGATCTGGGGGAGGCGCTGCACCGTTCCGGCCTCGGCTTTCCCGACCGGAGGATCGTCGGCAGCCTGCGGGTCTATTCGGAACAGCCGGATTTCGCCGAGGCCTTGGAGATGCTGGCGCGGGACTGGCTCGACGAGAGCGTCGACGGGGTCGAGCGCCAGGCGGCGCTCCTCAACGGGGCCGCCCGCGTCGGCATCGCGGTTCTGGTGGTCTGGGTGCTGTGGGGCTTTTTTGCCATGGAGACCCAGGTTACGGGGGGTGCGTTGTTGTGAGAAACCCGAACAGGAGGAATAATCCATGACCGCTTCCACCCTACGCACGGAAGGTCCCGTCCGCCGTGCCATGCGTCGTGAGGGCGACTGCGAGCGCGGCCGCACCATGATCGAGATGGCCGGTGTGCTGGCCATCATCGGCGCGCTGACGGCGGGCTCGCTCGGCCTCTACTACATGGCCATGTCGCGTTTCAAGACCTCCAACGCGGTGCAGGAGATCTCGGCGATCTACTCGGGCATGAAGGACTACTACATGGGCCAGGCCGACTACGGCAGTGGCAACATCAACGGCATCCTGATCAACGCCGAGATCTTCCCGGCCTCCATGGTCAAGGGCGGCACCAACGTCCGCAATCCGTGGAACGGCACCGTGAGCGTGAGCGCCGACAGCGCCAACGGCACCTTCACCATCACCTACGCCGCCGTCCCCGACGCCGCCTGCACCAAGCTGGCGACGCTCGATTTGGGTTCGACGGCGACCTCGGGTCTGCAGGACGTGGTGGTCAACGGCACCGCCATGACCCTGCCTTCGACGGTGAGCCAGGCAGCGTCGCGTTGCGTCAACGGCGACAGCAACTCCATCGCGCTGACGTTCAATTGACGTGGGGGGCAACTGAGCCGGCGGAGGCGCGAAAATGCTGAGCCTGCTGGTGATGCTGGTCCTCGCGGTCGGCGTGGCGGTTGCCTCCATAGGCTCGGACGACGCGCCCTCCGAGGCGGCGGCGGTCCGTATCGCCGAGGGCTATGCCGCCAACATGATGGTCCACCACAACGCCGCCCGCGAGTATGCCCACGACAACCCGGGCTTCGGCGGCGTGGTCCCGACGGCGGCTCTGGTCTTCCCGTCCTGGTACCGCACCAACGGGCCATGGCGGAGCGAGGTCTCCGCCGGGTCGTACGTCCTCACCTACCCCGCGGGTCCGCTCAAACAGCCGGGCCACCTCGTGGGCCGGGCATTGTCCGAACTGACCGAGGCTTCGTTCGGTGCCGGCATTGCCGACGGGGTCGGTGGCCTCCAGTCGATGCGGGGAAATTCGTCCCTGCCGGTTCCGCTCCCGGCCGGGACGCCGGTGATGATCACCAATTATTGAGCCAAAGCCAGCGGGGTGAATCCGACGCAGTCCGGTCATCCCTCTCCGGCGGCCGTCTGCGGGACGAAGACCCCCTCGTAGATCTCTTCGAGGCCAAGCCGGACACCGAGAGGTTCGAGGTCGAGAACTGCTTGGGGAGCGGTCAGCTTCTCATACCGCCATGTGCCCCCATCGCGGGTGAAGGTCTCGACCACCTCGGCTTCCTGCGAGACCAGGACGTAGACCTGCAAGGACGGGATGGTCTGGTAGGCGTACCACTTGGTCTTGCGGTCTGCGACCTCGGTCCCTGGCGACAATACCTCGACGACGAGGACGGGATCGGAGACATGGGTGTCGGAGGGCGACGGCTCTCCGCACGAGACCATGACGTCGGGATACATGACGTCGCCCGAAGGTGCGACAACCTTCATGGAATCCATGAACACCCGGCATGTGCCTCCCTGGCCTTTGAGGCGGGCCTTCAGGGTGCTGGCGATGTTGAGGGTGACGGTGTTGTGGGCGACGGTGCCACCGACCATGGCGTGGGCCTCGCCGGCGACGAACTCCCAACGGTCCTCCTGTCCCGCCTCCCAGGCGAGGAACTCCTCGGTCGTCATTGGCTTCTCGGCGGGATGGGCCATGGTTCCGTTCCCTTGAACTATGGCGCCAATTCTATCCTGGATCGGAGCATTGTCCAATGCCGGGCCGATTTGGGGTGAGGAGATGGTCATTCCGACCGTCCCGGCATGGGGGCGGAAATTTCCTGTTTCCTTTCGTGTCGTTTCTCTGTTATATACGAAACAATACAAATCGAGCCGGAGAGAAGGTCTTGCCCGAGCAGCGCCAGCAGTCCCAAGATGACGAGCGAGGCTCGATCCTCCTAGATGCCCTGCTTGCCATCGGTATCGTCATGGCGGTGCTGGCGTTTGCCTGGCGGGACGATGCGAAGAAGGCGTCACGAATTCGCAATTTAGTAGTTTCCGAACAGTTTCGTATAATGCATGAGGCGGTTGGCGGTTACGTCGCGGCCAACGATGCCGCCGTGCGGGCGGCGATCGCGGCGAACGGGGGCGTGCCGGTGCCAATCAGTGTGGCCGCGCTGCAGGGAGCGGGGTTTCTGGGCCCGTTCTTCCAGGCGGTGAACGGGTACAGCCAGGGCTGGCGGGCATTTGCCCGCGAGACCACCGGAGGGTTGCTCGAGGTCGCCGTGGTCTCGGAGGGCGGACGGGTCATACCGGACCGTTGGGTGCCGCGGATCGCCGCCGGCATGGGGGCGGATGGCGGCTACGTGGACCCCGATACCCCGAACACCGCGCGCGGCGCCTTCGGCGGCTGGCAGCTCGATCTCACGCCCTATCTCGCGGCCGGTTACGTGCCGCAAGCCGGTCACTTGGTATCGATCCGGGGGTTTTCGGGAAGCCAGAACATTGGCGATTACCTATTGCGCTTCGCGGTGCCGGGTCACCCGGAAGCCAACCGCATGGCGACGGCGCTCGACATGGATGGCAACGACATCGTCAATGCCGGTTCCGTTTCGGCGACCACGGTGACCGCCTCGACCAACCTTTCCGGCGATACGGCGTCCGTGACGGGCGAACTGAGCGCCGGGACGGTCACGGTGGCCGGGAACCTCACGGCCGACACGATCAGCGCCACCACCTCCCTGGATGCGCCCAGCATCAACCCAGGCGGGACCGAGGCCGTCTTCGGCGGCGACATCCGGGCCGGCGACGTGTTTCTCACGGCCCGCAACAACTGGCTCGGCGAGCTGCTGCCCCGCTATTCCATGAAGGGCGGCTATTACGTGGGCGATGGTGGCACGGTGCCCAAGCCCGCCTGCAACGGCGGCGATCCCAAGATCATCCTGACCCCGGCGCAGCAGCTCCTGCCCGCCGCCGTGGTCGGCGCGCAGGTGACGTACCAGACCTGGGCGGTGGACGCAGGGGGCGACTGGACGATCTACGCCAAGGCGTTCGACAGCGGCGTCCAGACCAGCGCCGGCACTGTCATCGCCCGCACTTATTGTTACTATGCGTGAGGGCGACCATGATTTCCACGGTGATCCTCAAGCCCACCTGCGCCTGCAACGCCGATTGCGAATACTGTGCCTCCCCGCCGGACGGCGAGGGGGCATGGACCTTCGACGACTTCCGCCTGTTCTTCAACCGTCTGGCGCCGCACCTAGCCGAGCGCGTGGTGCTGCTGTGGCACGGCGGTGAGCCCATGCTGCTGGGGCCGGACTTCTATCGGCGTTGCTTCGACCATGCCACGAGAGCCAAGTCGGAGATCCGATTTTCCATCCAAACCAACCTGCTTCTCTATGACTCCCGACGTTGGCGGGACGTGTTCGCCGACATAATGGCGGGCTCGATTTCGACCAGTTTCGATCCCGGAAGCACCCTTCGCACGCTCAAGGGCGACCCTGTGGCTTACCGGACGCGGTTCCTGCGTTCCCTCGACGCGGTCCTGGGCGACGGCTTCCGGCCGTTGGTGATCGGAACCTATGGGGAGGAGGACGTGCCGCTGGCCCAGGCCATGTACGACCTGAGCCTTTCCCATGGCAGCCGCGCCTTCGACCTCCGCTTCAACTACCGCTATCCGGCGGGGCGGGCGGCAGGGGAAGGCGAAGCGATTTCGCCCGGGACCTATGGCGCCATGCTGATCGGGCTGTATGAGCGCTGGGTCCGGGAGGTTCCGAGGTTCAGCCTCACGCCCCTTGATCTCATGGTCAAAAGGGTGGCGGGGCTGGAGGATGGCCGCTGCCCCTGGACGCGGCAATGCGGCGGACGGTTCCTGAGTATCGAGCCCAACGGGAATGTCCATAACTGTGCCGAGTTCGCCGATCTCGGCGATCCCGGTTACCGCTTCGGCAACCTGCGCGCGGAGAGCGTGCCCGAGCTTCTGGCGAGCGAGGCGGCGGTGCAAGCCCGGCGGCGGCGGATCGAGATTCCCTGTGAATGCGTTGCCTGCCGCCACTTCGCCGAGTGCGAGGCGGGGTGCATGCGGGACGCGGTACTGTTCGGCCACGGGGCTGATGGTCGTTTTCACTACTGCGCCGCCTGGAAGTTGGTGTTCGACCGCATCAAGGAGAGCATCCTGAGCGGCGAGGCGGATGACCTTATTTCCAGGCTGGGCGGCGACGGCGCAACGGCGCGGCGGAGGGTGGCATGATCACCGCCTACCTCAAGCCGACCAACTTCTGCTCCCTCGGCTGCGGGCATTGTTACTTGCCGGATCGGGTGCGGGCCGACCGGACCCGGATGTCTTGGGAGACCCTGGAGCGGACCGCCGGGTTCCTGGCGGAGATGGCTGGGAACCAGCCGGTGCACGTATTCTGGCACGACGGTGAGCCGCTGATGATGCCGGTCGACTGGTTCCGCAAGGCGGGCACGATCCTCGACTCCGGCCTACCGGGCCATACCGAATCCCTTCAGACCTCGCTGATACCGTACAAGTCCGAACACGCGGCACTGATGCACGAGCGCTTCGGCGGCGTCATCGGCTCCAGCATCGATTTCAGAGGGCGGCGGATCGGTGGCAGTGTCGAGGCGTATCATGATCTCTGGATGTCCAAGGTAGCGCGGGCACGGGCTGGCGGCCTCGAAATCATTCCTACGACGGTGCCGACGCGGAACGAGCTCGGCTCGGAGGGGCGCATCGTCGAGTGGTTCATTGAGCGCGGGTTCAGGGCGTTCAATGTCGAGCGCTACAATGCCTTCGGGCTCAAAGCCCCGGACCGGCCCAGCAACGGCGAACATGCCGGGTTCCTGCGGCACCTGTTCGATGCGCTGATGGCGAAGGTGGGGACGGACGGGCAGGCGCCACGGGTCGGCGTAATCGTGGCGGCAATGCGGGGCATCCTAAATGGGGCTCCAGGCGAGCGTTGGGGCGGCGCCTGCCAATCCCGCTTCTTAGTGGTCGAACCCGATGGCGCGCTCAATACCTGTCCCGACCGCACCGCCTTCGAGGTGCCTTTCGGCAACATCGCCAATGGATATCCGGCCTTTTCGACGTCGATGACGCGCCGCCGGTGGGTTCGCGAACAGTCATTCGCCCACACACGGGCGCATTGCCAGGGCTGTCCTCACGCATCGTGGTGCCGATCAGGTTGTCCGCTGACCGGCAATGGGGCGGAAGACGGCGAGGACGAATGTTCCGGCTACCGGAGCTTCCTCGATCACGTGTGCGCCTTCTGCGAGGGGGACGGTCGGACCCTGGCCGGGGCCTACCTGGAGCGGACAAGGAGGTGGACGGCATGAACCTCCACGCCTTCGCGCCACCGTTCGACCATCTGGTCTACGTCCGTGCGGTCGAGGCCTGCAACATCCACTGCGAACACTGTTTCGCGCCCAAAGGGCACCGGCGCATGACCCTGGGGCAGATCGCCAGCATAACATCGTATGCGAAAACCTTCGCCGCGCCCGGCGACACCATCCTTCTGCAATGGCACGGCGGCGAGCCGACGCTCATGGGCGCCGCCGGGCTCCGGCGCGCCATCGAGGCCGTGCACGCGAACGGCTCCGGCTACACGTGGCGGCACGGTATCCAGACCAACCTCACGACCTACGGACGCGATTGGCGGGCGCTTTACATCGAGCACTTCGGGGGCGAGGTCGGGGTTTCCTGGGACCCGGAGATCCGGCTCACCCACAAGGGCGATTCCGCGAGCAACGCCGGCTTTGAGTGCATCTTCCGCGACCGCCTGGCGCGCCTCCTCGACGACGGCCTCTCGCCCTACCTGGTGGTCACCGTCACCAAAAAATTCGCGAGCCGGTTCGCGGACCCGTTTCGGTTTTTCGCCCTGCTCACGGAGATGGGCATCCGCCGGGCGCACCTGGAGCGCATCACCCCCACCGGCGAGGCGCTCGCCAACTGGTCCCGGCTCGGCCTCGACAATGCCGCCTACGCCCGCCTCATGGCGCGGTATTTGCGGGCGTACGTGGCGTGGAACGAACGCACGGTGTTCATCTCCCCGTTCGACGGGATTCTGGAGTCCGTCGCGCGTCTTGGGACGGACAAGGCGACCGGCTACGGCTGCTGGTCGGGTCGGTGCGATAGCCGGTTCCATACCCTGGATACCGACGGTTTTCGGCCGGGCTGCGCGGCGCTCATGGGCGTGGTCTCCGATCCGGCGAAGGCCCGGACGGCACACCGGGAACGCTGCGGCACATGCCGTTTCCGGCCCGTCTGTTCAAGCGGCTGCCTCACGGTCGGATGGGACGGCTCCGGCGAATGCCCGGGCGGCTCGGCGATCTTCGAGGCGGCGGCGGCCATCGCCGCCAATACCAGGAGGATGACAGCATGAAACTCGACGAAACCGGCTTGGTGGTCTCTGCGTCCCTGGTCCTGGTCGCGACCAGCGCCATGGCTTCGGTCAGGGGCGAGGTGGTCGAAGTCCCGAAAGATGTCGATATTCCCGAAGGGTTGGCGAGAAAGATCGACGCGGCCCTCCAGGGCCGCACGGTCCGGGAGGCAGTGAGCGCGGTCTTCAACATCCTCACGTCGTGTTTCTCCGAGGACGATCAGGTGCTCGACGAGCGCTACTTCTCGGACCCGGAGCTCAAACTGGCGGCGAACCCGCCGGGTCGCCAGGATTCCACCGATTCCGGCGAGTTCCTTTGCTACACCAACTGCTACTCGAACTGCCATGGCGCCTGTCACGGCGCCTGCCACGGCTCGCGCGGCTGGCGCTGACACGGGAGGCCGAAGACATGACCAAGTTGAGCGCGATCCTCGCCAATCATGAAGCCAATCCGTTCCCGAAAGGGGTCATCGTGGATACGGAAAACTTTACCCCGCCCGAGGGCGTGGAGACCATTGCGTTTCTCCTGCAAATGCGGGACGGCGATATCGAGGAAACCCTGATCGACGTCATCATCGCCTGGTGTCTCGCCGAGGTGGATGTGATCCTGGAGATCCCCGCCGACATCGGCGGGCTGGACGCGAAGTACCTGCTCTCGGTCGCCGCCAACGTCGGCTTCTCGCTCTCGCTGCTGCCGTCGGAAACGGAAGAGGGACGGGCCGCCTACCACGAGCGTCTTGCCGAGTTCACCCGGACCTACCTCGCTCAGGCCAACTACGCGGGCCGGCTCTATCCCGTCACCAGCCATCTCGAATACATGATCCGGGAGACCCTGGTGGGCGGATCGGACTACCGGGCGCGTGATCCGTACGTCGTCGAACGCTTCGCGGAGCGCGTCCCGGAAACCGTCTCCGACGCCTTCAAGGCAGCGATCCGCGAGGCCGTTTTCGAAGCGACCGGCGGGGAGGAGGGTTTTCGGAATTTCGCCGGCTCGATCGTCCTCGGTATTTACCGCCAGGCGGAGGAGAACGCCCGCGACTTGGCGGCGCGGGCTGGGGAGGAAAGCGGTTTCTGATGCGGCGTTTCGTGCTCCACGTGCGCCTGACCCGGCGATGCAATGCCGACTGCGTCTATTGTTCGTCGTGGCGGGAAGATGCGGTTGGGCCGATGACGTTGGAGGAGTTCCGCCGTTCGATCGACTTCATCGCGGAAGGCGTGTTGCCGGCGATGGGCCTCGGCATGGGAGGGGGGCATGTGTCGATCCAGTACGTGGGCGGCGAGATCCTGACCGTGCCGCGGGACCTGCTCGAGAATTGCGTGCTTTACGCGCGGGAGCGCCTAGCGCGGTTGTTCGAACAGGTCACCGACGGGGCTCAGACCAATATGCTGGGGACGGCATGCCGGGTGTTGGCGCTCCATGATCTGTTCGGCGAACGCATCGGCATCTCGGTCGATAGCTTCGGGACGCAGAGGCGGCTGGCCGGCTCGCCGCGCTCCTATCGCAAGCTGTTGGAGACGGGCCGCCGCGAGGCGCTGCACCGCCGGGGTTTTTCTCCGCCGGCCGTGTTCGTGGTGGACGGGGAAGGCCTGTTCCATGCCTTCGACGAAGTGGAACGGGCGGAACGCCTGGGCCACGACCTGACCCTGCGACCCGTTTTCAAAGGCAGCCGTCATGTCCGCCGGCCGGATGCCGAGAGTATCCGAGCCGTCTACGGCGCCATCTTCGAAGCCTGGGTGATGAACAAACGCATCCTGGTGCAACCGTTCCACCAGCTTCTCTCGGCGCGGCTCGCAACGCACTCCGGCGACGGTGATCTTTTCCGCCACACGGCCGGCTGTCCGTTTCAGTGCGACTGCGCGGCCGCGTCCCTGGACCTGGAGCCGGATGGCGGTCTCTACCTCTGCCTCGACATGGCCGACGCGGACCGGTTCCGGCTCGGCAACGCGCTTCATCGGGAATTCGACCTGGACACCTGGAAGGTGTTGGCGCGGCGGCGGGGGCGGCTGGACGCGCGTTGCCGTTCGTGCCGGTGGCTGGCGGAATGCCGGGGGGGCTGCATGAGCGAGGGGCTCGCGCATTCAGGTGATATCTACGGCGTCACCGACCTCTGCCCGGTATGGGAGGATCTGTTCCGCCGCTTCGACCAGACGATCGACACAAACGGGCTCGATGCCGTGCGCGCCTGGACGGAAGGGGCCGGCCGTGCGGCGGCCTGAGCCCGTGAGGCCTCCGAGCCTGCTGTTCGCGCCCTGGGAACGCAAGCGGCTCGCCACCGGCGGTGAGGCGCCTTCGTCCGGGATCGGGCGGGTGCTGTTCGCCGTGGACACCGGCGTCATCTCCTTCCTCGGGTTTCGGTGGCTTCCCTGGCCGCGTCACCAGGGCCATGCGGTCGCGGTCGCCATCCTCGGTGCCAATCCCGTGCTCAACGGTCTCGCGGCGTATTCCGCCGCCACGGCCGGGGCGTCGGTGGTGCTGTGTCCGGTACGGGCAATGGATTTCTGGGATTACGCACTGCTGGGTCACAGGGCCTTCCGGAGGGTGGTCGAGGGCCTGCTCGGCACCCGGTTCGGGGAAGGTCCCCATCCCTTCCTGCCGGCGCTCCGCGATCCCCTGACGGCCTGGATCGACGGGCTCTTCGCACACCTGGGACGCGGCATCGCCATGGCCGGCGCCGACAAGGTCACGCGGATGCCGGGATCGTTCTCTTACGTCCTCGGTGAGCGCACCTCGGCACGCGAGGCGATGGTCTACGTCCATCCCGGCGAGGGGAACGGCGTTCCCGTGGACGGCCGGCAGGTCGCCTGTGAGCGGGCCTTCTCGTCGGGAATCTCGAGGGTCTTGCCGGCACTGGACCTGTGGCCCCATCGCGACACAATCACCTGCCTGTTCGCCGAACGGATCGTCCTGACCTCGTCGCTGCCGGGGTTCACGGGATCAGTTCCGGTGGAGGGCCACGACGGCGAGGTGCGACTCGCCTACGGCCATTCGCATCTGGTGGCGCTGGGAACGGCCGCACGCCGGCCGGCGACACACGAACACGCCTTGGAGCGTGCCGTCGGGGATGTGGTCCGCGCGGCCCGGATCATGGAGGCGGACCCATGAGTTGGCTCTACCAGATCAACCTGACCCGGCGCTGCAACCTCCGCTGCGCCCATTGCTACATCGAGACCGGCGTGCGCAAGGCGGGCGGAACCATGACCCGCGAAGACTTTCTCCGTGTGATCCGGGGCATCGCGGGACATATCGACGGCCGTGGCCGCGCCGACATCCATGTTACCGGCGGCGAGCCGACGCTGCTCGGGGCGGGGTTCTTCGCGGACGTGATGCCCGGGGCACGGGCGATCCTGGAAGGCATCGACCATACCTTCACCCTGGTGACCAATCTTCTGAGCCCGGACGCGCTGGAGATCGGGAGGCATTTCGACCGCGTGGCCACCGCCTGGGAGCCGGTGACCCGGTTCCCGACGTCGGAGAGCGAGGCGCGATGGCGGCGGAATCTCCGAAGTCTTCTTGGTACCGGGATCGAGGTCGGCGTGACCACGGCGATCACCCGGCCGGTCGTCGAGTTGGGAGCGCAAGCGGTGCTGGACCGGCTCGCGGGCGAGGGAATCAAAAGGGTCCATCTCGGTTTCTTCGTGCCCAAGGGCGATGGGCTTGCCAACCGGCAAGACGTGTTCCCGCGCCTGGAGGAAACCTCGGCGTTCCTGATCGAGGCGGCGCGCTGGACATTCGAGCGTCGCGACGGTGATCCCGGACTCCGGGTCGAGCCGGTGGAGGGCATGCTGGCCGCCGTGGCGGGAGACGGCCCCGGCAGCCTCGTCTGCCCCGTCGTTTCCGGGGCCATGGACATCGACTGGGACGGCAACACGGGGGCGTGCGTCGCCACCGGCGGCACTCACGATGCCGACTGGCTCGGTAACGTGTTGGAGACCTCGGTGGCGGAGGTGGCGAATTCGGCCTCGTTCCGGCGCAGGGCGGCCGAAGCATGTGTCCCCAAGAAATCCTGCATCGGCTGCGAGGATTATCCCTTCTGCCGGGCCGGGTGCGGGGTCCTGTTCCGCCACTGGGAGGGCAATGGCGAGTGTCCCGGTTTCCGCCGTTTCATCCGCTTCATGCGCGAGGCCCATGCCGCGGGTGTCCGCCCGCGAAACCAGGACCACCATCGAAGGGAGGCCTGCTGATGTCGTCCGAGCTTCAGGTCGAGATCGACGACGTCTACGCCTGCCGGGGCAGTTGCCCGGGCTGCGTGCTGCTGCCGATTGAGCGGCGCGTAAGGCGCCCGGACATGGACGGGGCGACGCTGGAACTGACCATGACCCGGCTCGCCGACTACGTGGCGACGCTGGAAGGCCTCGATAGCGTGAACATCCTTTTCGGCATCGCCGACCATCTGCTGATGGAGGAAGGCTACGTCCGCCACATCATCCATTCGGCGGCCGGAGTGATCCGGGACATGAGCCTTGCGGGCTCGGTGTTCCTCACCACCTCGCTGGTGGGCGAGGCAAGCGAGGTACGGCGGCGCCTCGAGCGGCTGGCCGTCATGGGGGACGATGTCCCCCTGGTACCGGCGGTGGTCCTCGATCCGACACGGCTGGCCGCGAAAAGGTCGGGCGAAGCCTACGCCGCCAACATCCGGGCGGCCCGCGAGCTGTTCGGCCGGGTCGACCTCACCGTGACGCTGGGCACCGAAGCGGTCCGGCAGCTGAAGCCGAGGGGTCTGCACGACTTTGCGGCGAATGCCGGCATCGGGGACGTCACCCTCAACTGGACCCCGACGACGGCCAACCGGTACCACACTTGCGGCGACATGACGGCCCTCGCCGCTTGGTTGGTAGAGTTCGACGACCGCGTAACGGCGCAAATGAATATAAGGTGTGGCTTGCGGCCGGTGATTGTGCGCACGATCCGCGCGGTGACGGAGGCGTTCGGAAGGCCGGACTCCTGGAACGTCGCCGACGTGGCCGAGAGCTTCCTTTCGAAAACCGTCTCCAAGTCGATCCAGATCGACCACGAGGGCCATCTGTTGGCCAAATTCGAAGCCGTGGGCGACGTCGCCCACGGCGAGCGCTTCGGCTACCGCCCGCTCGGGAACCTCCGGGAAGGCTCAATCGCGGACCTGATCGCCGACGGTATGCCCGTGCTGAAACGTCGCGTCATTGCCGCCCACGCCTGCAACCGGGCCTGCAACGAGTGCGGTTTTACCGGCTTCTGCGCCGCGACCGGCTTCCACGTCTACAACCACTTGCTCGGATGTGCAGATGGGGACGGTGGCTGTCCCCATGTGGCACGGACGCTTTGGGAACACTTTGCCGAGGAGGCGGGCGATGCGGGCCCCCAATGACACGGCGAGAGGCTACATCCGTGCGTTGCTCGGCGGATCCCGCCGCAGGGCCGCCACATTCCTTTCGCCCGGGTTCGGGCGGCACGGTGGGCGGGACGCAGATGCCCACTTATCCCACGAGTTGGCCGAGTTCGCCCGCCTCGGTGCCGCTTATCACTTGGAAAAGAGTTACGAGATCGTGACTCGGGCTACGGACGGGGACGGGATCGCCTGCTGCCTTCTGGATGCGCGGGGACGGCTGGTCTGCGAAGACACGGTCCACTTCGGTCCGGACGGCTTGGTTCGCGGTGACCAGTCGCCGTTCGAGACGGTTCCCAAGCTGGTGTTCGACGGAGAGCCAAGTCGGGCCGTGGCGCTCCGCGCACCCGGCCGCGTGCTCCGCAGGGTCGTGCCGATGGGCGTACGTGCCACCGATGTGAGCTTCGGCCGGGAACCGGGACCCGACAGCTTCCACACCTGCCGGTTCCGCATCGAGAAAGACGTCCTCCGCGGGCACCGCATCGGCTTCAGGGTCCATTGCCAGGCCGGAGTCGAAGGCCTCGACGTCTTCATGCCGGGCCGCGACCATCCCTTCTTCGTCGACGGGCTGTTTCCGGAGCTCAAAGGCAGCCGGGTCGGCGTGCCAAAGGAACGCGCGAACTTCTGGCTCCTGGAGGTGACGACGACAGACGGGCGGACCCGCCGGGTCTCCCAACCTTGCGCGGACGAATACGTGCTCAAAGCACCGGTGAGGCGGGCGGTGCTGACCGACGCGCTGGATCACCAATGGGCGGTGGGACAATGATGCCGTTGGAAGATGTCACCGTCGAGGTGTTCAGTCACTGCGCCGGCTCCTGCACCGGCTGCCTGATCACCGCCGGCGAGCGGCGCCAAGTGGTCCCGGTGATGAGCCCGGCCGCGTTCGGTCGCGCCATGGATTGTGTTTCCGTCCAAGGGCAAAAGATCGGCGTCGAATACCGGGCCATTCTCGGGCCGGGCGACCTCGGCCGCCTTCCTTCGGAGATCTTGCGTCCCTATGTCGTGTCGGCCACGGGACGGGGCATCCGGCTCGGCGTCACCCTGACGCTGGCGGCCGACGACGAGGACCGCTACCGCCGCGCCCTCGACATGCTTCTGGAAAGTGATCCCGGGACGGTGCTCGACATCACCGTCGATCCCCTGCGTCTGGAACGGGACGCGGGCTACGGCACGCGGCTGCGGACGGCGATTAACTCTGGCGCCAGGGTCTATCTGACGGTGCTCCTGAGCCGCGCTGTCATGGACCGCTTCACGCCCGAGGTGTTGGCCGGGCTCTGCGCGACGAAGCTGGACGGCCATCCGGTGACGTTGGGGTTTACGCCGACGTTGGAGAACATCGAACGGGCCAACTACCGCTATTCGGTAATTGGGGCCGCCGGCTACGCCCGCGCCTTCCACGCGGCGGTCCCGGCCTTCGCCGCCCGCCTGGAAAAGGATCTGGAGCGGTTCCGGGCGGAGGGGAGTTTCCTGGACTTCCTGAGCCAACGCTTCCACATCGGCCCCGGCCTCGAGGTCTATCCGGTGGCCTACACGGCCTTCGGCGAGGTTACCCTGGACCGGCGCAACGGCGGCACGGCGCTGGGGTCGCTCCACCAATGGAGCCTTGCCGAGTGCGTCGATGGCGACGCGGCACAGCATCTCTCGGCGCTCAACGCCGCCTGGCTGGACCGGGGCGGGTTCGGATGCGAAGGCTGCGAATTCCGGCGCGGCTGCCTGTTCAACGGCATCGGCCTGGTACGCCGGCTCTACCGGGGCCACGAAGCAAAGACCGGATCGTGCTACGGGCCGAAGGGATTGCTCCAATGAGACAAACCCTGATCGTCAACCTGGACTACTGTGCGTCTTGCAGGGGGAATTGCCCCTCCTGTGTATTGGGCCGGGACGAGAGGGCGGACGTCCGGTCGCTCCTCGGGCCGGGGCGGGTGGACCGGGCACTCGCCGGGATCGTCGCCCTTCATTCGGCGGTGGGAACGCTGGTGCTGGGCGTCGGCCGTGGCGATACGCTGGCACTGCCAGAGGACAGCGTCCGTGATCTCGTCGCCTTTGCGCGATCGGCGGAGCGGCGGTTCGGGTTCCATGCGGGGCTGATGGAGATATCCACCTCGCTGATGGGCCGGGCGGGGGCGCACCTGACCCGCGCCGGCGCCATCGTCGAGGCTTTCTGGGCGCGGGGATTGCGCCTCGATCCCCGGTTCGTGGTGGTCGCCGATACGGCCCTGACGTCGCCGACGTACTGGCGCGGCATCGATACCTTCCTTCGCACCCTGGAAGCCACCCGGGGCGGCGACGACGGAGCGGGCGACATCCTGGTCGTCAATCTGAGCGCTGGCCACCTTCCCGACCTCGATCGTCTCGCCGATCGCGTCGGCGGCTACCGCTTCCCGGTCAACGTCACCTGGACACCGGCCTTCGATCCGGCCCTGAGGAGCGTCGACGGCGTGGATGCGCTCGGGCGATGGCTGGCCGGGTTCTACCGATTGGGGCGTCGACTCGGACTCGACAGCAATCTGCTGACCCGCGCCGACCTGGCCATGCAAGCCCACGACTTGGAGCCGGGCACGCTCGCCGATCACATTGCCGCGAACGGCGCGGCCATGGTGTTCGTCGACCGCGACGGCGCCTGTCACGGGGGCTATGCCTCGGTGAGCGCCGACATGGACCCAGTGCGCTTCGACCCCGCCGGAGAGGTGGTATCGGCCATGGCGGCGGAGCCCGGGACCGACCTCGCCCGGCTGATGCGCCATCCCGCGTGCCGGGGCTGCGCATTTCTCGGCGCCTGCGTGGCGTCGGGCGCCCACAAGGCGGCGCTCATGACCCTGAGGAACCTGCCCCCGGGCGCCCGTGTCTGCCCGTCGGCGATGCGGGGCGTGTTCGAGGAGGCGGCCCATGGCTGATGGCCCTTTCGACCGGCGGGGCAGCACGCTGGGCGTGATGGACGACCTGCAGGTGGCCGTGCACACCTACGACGGCTGTCCCCGCGGTTGTCCCGGCTGCGTGGTCGACCGGGAGTTCAAGAACCGCCGTCGCTTCCGGCCCCTCATTCCGCGCGGGGACATGGCGATCGTCCAGGGCCGCGTCGCCGAGTACTACGCCTGGGTGCGGGACACCCTGAACGCCAAGGAGGGTGGCTACTTTGGCCGCGACCGCCACCAGGTGTGCCATTACAGCTTCACCATGCGCTTCGGCAACCACGCGGAGCTGCCCCTGGACGATCTGGTCGGGATCGCTGAGAGCCTGGCCGCCGATTTCCGGGTGTTCTCCACCGGCCCGGTCGAGGACCTGGGCGTGTTCGTGGAATTGAACCGCCGGGTCCCCGGCCGGCTGTTCCTGGAGATCATCTACGACCCCCTGGTCGACCGGGCGGGCGATCTCCGTGCCATGATCGAAGAGATGCGCCGCCACGGCATCCTCGGCTATCCCGAGGTGCTGCTGACCCGGCGGCTGCTCGCGTCCTACGCCCCGGAACGCTTCGTCGAGGAGCACGTGGCCCCGCTCGGGGATCTGGGAGCGCAGATGCAGCTCGGCCGTTACGTGCCGTCGATGACCCGGGGGTTTGACAACTCACAGGTGGTGCCGCTGGACCAAGAGGTGGACTGGCTGGCGGCGGTCGCCAGGGCCATCGTCGCCGGTGGCCACGATGTTCATCCGATCCCGCTCGGCGAATACGCGGTGACGCTCCTGGACGAGTACGCGGAGTCCGCCGCCCTCGGGCCCGACGGGCGGATCGACGAGACCCGCTTGCCGCCGCCGGAGCCGTTCGACGCCGCCGCGGTACGGGACAAGGTGCGCGACATCATGCTCACCAGCCTCTATGTCGACCATAAGCTCGACCTCTACCTCTGGGCCGAGTCCATGGGGCAGCACGTGCTCGACGGCAATCTCGGGTTCGAGCCGCTGGGCAATATTCGCGACCACGGCATCCGGGACATCCTGACCGGCCCCGGAAACCGCGTCGAACGCCTGCTGTCGGACGTCCTGCGCGACCTCGTCACCAATCCGAGGTGCGCGCCCTGCCGCTACAAGTCCTTCTGCGCCTCCCACGCCGTGCCGCTGTTCCGCCAAGGCCACGCGGACAACGGTCGGCACTGCTACGGCTACCTACCGGTGATCCGGGAGTTCCAACGCTCCCCGGCCTTCCTCCAGCGCATGGTCTCCGGGTTCCGGGAGCTTGGGTTCTGATGGAGTACCGGATCACCGCCTCGCCCGCGTTCTGCCGTACCGTGAACTATTGGGCGGAAGGGACGTCCGCTCGGGAGGAGAAAGCGGTCTCGCTGCTCGTTAGCGCGTCGTCGCGGGAGGCATTGGCGAAACTCACGGCCGTGCGGGTCGGCGACTATGCCTCCCGGCTCGACTTCGCGAACGGCACCGTCCATTACCCGGGCTTCCACACGGACCCGCTGTTCGTATTCGAACGGGAGGGACGGGCCTGCGTCGACCTCACGGTCTATGGCGGGGAGGTCGGGGATCGGGCCGAACTGGAAAGGGCGGACGGCGGGATCGTCACCTTGCCGGTACACCAGGGAGAGGGGGTGCCAGAAGAGGCGGCTTTCGAGAGCCGGCTCGAACGCCTTGGCCCGGGACAGTGGGTTCTCGATGTGGAGACAACGTCTCCGGTCGAGGTGATCTGGCAGAAGGTCTCTTTCGGCGCCTTCCGCGAATGTATCGTTTCCCTGCCGGCGGGCCGGCATGTGCTCGCGGTGCCGGCCGCCTTCGCCGAATACCTCGGCGTCTGCGTCAGCGGCGGCAGTGCCGAGCACAAGCACCGGATATTCGGGCACATCGGCATGGGTTCGGGCCGGCATGTGCTGGACGCGGAAAGGGGTGTCGTCCTTCATCCCAGGGGCGGGCACGGGTTCCGCTACCAGGCGGCGGTGGTGGCGGTGCCCGACGCCGAGGCCCTGGAACGGTTGCTCCCCGACCTTGATGAGTTCGACGAGGTGGAGGTGTTCACGCCCGCCGGGCCTGACGCGATGATGGTCCGCGAACGGGCGGAGGCGATCGGGGTGCCCCATAAGGTGACCACCTTCGGCCGCGCCATGGATGCCGACGTCGTGGTCGTCGATCCAGCCGTGCCGGAAGTTCCGGACCGGTCGTTCAGCTACATGTTGTTCGCTGGCGCCGGCGCGCCGGGGTTCGCGGAGCGGACCGCGGCGGCCTGCCGAAGGACGAAGGCCCTGCCGCCCGGAATCCCTGTTCTCGACCGCTCCTGGGTCTGCGCTACCCTCGAGGCAACCATCCAGGCGGACCGACCGCACTACGGCATCGCGTTCTCCCGGCCCCCGGCGGAACTGTTGGACAGGGCCTCTCTCCGACGTGCCCAAGTGGCGGAGGCCGGACGGAAACTGCGGCGGAGCTCCCCGTGTAGGGAATGTCCCGCGGCCGTGGCGTGTGCCGACGTGCTGCCGTTCCCCTGGCCTGGATCGGGAATGTTGCCCAGCGTCGGCGATGGAATTTGTTCGTTGCGGGAGGCGCTGGCATGAACGCGCATGTGGGACGGTCGGGCGGTGGAACGCTCAGCATCGAGAACGGGTACTTCGTGTTTACCCTGATGCCGAGCCTCCGCTGTCCCCTCGATTGCCCGCACTGCTACCTGAACCGGGAACAGCGGCGCGACGGACAGGTCATGGCCCTGGACGACCTCGAGGCCGCCTGCCGCAAAGTGGACGCCTACTACCGCTCCCGTGGCCTGTTGCATAAGACGGTGATCTGCTACTGGTACGGCGGCGAACCCACCGGTTTAGGGATGGACTACTTCGAGGAGGCAGTGGCACGCATCGGCCGGGTGTTGGCGCGAGATGCGGGCTACGTGACCAAACACGCCGTTCTCACCTCCCTGGTTACCGTGGACGAAGGATGGATCGAGGTGTTTCGGCGACTGACCGGCGGCAGGGCGCAGACCTCGTTCGACGGCCCGATGCGGGGCAAAGGATATCTCAAGCGCTGGGAAAGCCGGGTGCGCGAGGCCGTGGCCGCCGACCTCGCGGTATCGACCGTAACCGTCGTCAATCGCACCCTCCTGGATTGGGGGCCGGAACGGTCCCTGGATTATTTGAGCGGTCTCGGAGTGAGGGAGACGAGTTGGCTGCCCTTCATGTGGAACGAGCGCAACGACGGCGCCAACTACGACACCTTCGCGCCGACCATGGGCGAGTACGCCGGATTCATGATAGGACTCACCAACCATTGGCTCTCTCGGAAACAACAATGTCTTTCGACGCCCGAGATCGGTCAGATGCGGTTCATCCTCGGCCAGCGGAACCTGCCGGCGCTCTCCAACGTCGCCGGGCAGACCCTGTTCCTCCTTCCCGATGGCACGGTCGCCCTGCCGGACTACCGCCACGGTTGGCAGGAGTTCATGCGGCCGTTCGGCAATCTGTTGGTCGGAGACTTCGGCGACATCCTCCATGGGGCCGAACGTCGCCGATACTTGAGGAAACAGACGCTACGCAACGGCAACCCGAAATGCTTCGCCTGTCCCCACGGCGGCCATTGCCTGATGGAGTTCTGGAAAACCAACCGGCCCGGTGACGAATGCTTCGGTGCCAGGGCCTACGTCGAATGGGTTCTGAAGCACGCGGAGGTATCGGGAGCGGCGGGCGGGACGAGAGACCTCAAGCTCTACTGACGAGTGGGAAGGCGGCAAGGACGATGAAGGTGCCAATGGCGAGGAACGGTCCGTATGCGAACTGCCTCTTGCCGGTGAGTGCCGTAGTGATGGCTGCGATAATGCCCGACATCGCGATTGTGGTGGCGAGGCCGCCCAAACCGAGCCAAGCCCCCAGCGCTGCCACCATTTTGACGTCTCCACCGCCGAGACCGCCCGGACAACGGCGCTGGAACACAATGGAGATGAACACAGTGATCAACCAACCGGCAGCCGCTCCCGTTGCCGCCTCGGACGGGCCGGGAAGCCCGTGTCCGGAGGCCGCCACCATCATGCCGCCGACCAGCAACGGGATGGTGATGACGTCGGGCAGGATATGGCGGCGGAGATCGACCAGCGCCGCAATGGCACAGGCCCAGGCCAGGGCGCAGACCGGGAGGCCGGCGAGCGGATCTCCTGTCCCGTTTATAATGGCAACGACCGCCAGCATGGCACCCCAGGCAGCCTGTGCGAGACGGAGCCGGACAACCAGCCTGCGGCGTCGTGCTCGGTGCCGGGAAAAAAGGCTACCGCTTGCCCGCCGTCCTCGGACCATGCCGAAAATGATCGTGCCCGCATCGCCAGGAATAAGCGGTGACATGCGCCGCGCAACGACTGGAATGGAAACACCAGAGATGCCAGAGAGAATGACATAGCCTGCCAATAAGCCTTGCATTCTCTATAACCTCGCGCGCGACCCAGCGTGTTTCGTGAATGTTTCTTATATGTCGATCGCTGCCTTTTCGTCAAGATGCCCGTCCGCCGGAAAACGTCGCATGCTTCGGCGATGCGCCAGACGCGCTCATGCTCCACGGCGGCATGGCCGTGGAGCAGAAGGTCGCGGAAGGCGACGATGGCGCGGATGTCGGGGATACGCTGTGCCAGGGCCGGGTCCAGCTTTGCGAGCCGGCCCAAGGCTTCGCCGATGATCTCGAACTTTCGTTCCACAGCCGAGTGGATGATCTCGTCGTCGACATAGGCCCGGGCATCCAGGCCGGCGGTGAATCTCCGGATCGCATCGGCGGCCTCCCGGATGTCCCAGAGATAGGCCCGCGCCTCACGATGCATAGACGATCTCGTGCGTCGGGTCGATGCCGGCAAGGATGAAGGGATTCCTGACCGCACCGGGTTCGACCAGATCGACCGGACGCCCCAGCAGGCGCTCCAGCGCGTCGGCGAGGCCGAAAAACTGCTCCAGGGGAGAGAGGCCGCTTTCCGGGTGGAAGGCGACGAGGAAGTCGACATCGCTGGTGGTCGGGTCGAAATCATACCACTCTCCACGATAATCGGCGGTCCAAGTGGCGGTCATCGCAGCAGGGCCTTGGGAGAGGCCTTGGCCGGAATGGCTTCGAGTTGGGGCAGTATCTGGGGCGGTATCCCCTGGGTCGAAGCGCGAACATGCGGGTCAAACGGTGCAAAAAAGCCCTATTTTTCAAGGCACGCGGTGTGGGTTCGTGTTTTCGTGGGACGGGGGGCGAGGCCTTGCGGAGCGGTGGACCGAGCGCGTCTCCGGCTTCAACCGTTCGTCTTGGGGATGAAAAGGACCCCGGAAAGGCCTTCGAAATGCTGGTCGCAGGTCAAGACGTCGGCGCCGTGGGCCAGCGCCGTGGCGTAGACGATGGCGTCCGCCGTCGCCAGTCCATGGCGGGCAGCGAATTCGGCCGCCGACAGGGCGATGGACGTATCGAGATCGGCGACGACGCAGGTTTCGGTGAAGGCGATCACCTGGTCGGCCTTGTCCTCGCCCACTTCCCGCGTCGTCCATTTCGTCAGTTCGAGTTGCACGATGGTCGGCACCAGCCATTGCCCGCGTTCGGGCAGTTCGGCCGCGAGCGTGACGCCCACGGGCGAGCCGATCAGCCACTCGATCCACGCCGAGGTGTCGACCAGCCGCATCAAACGCGATCGCTCCGGTCCCGGTAGCCGTCCGGGGTTGCGCCGCGCGCCAGGCCTGCGAGGTCCTCCGGCTTTGGGACCGGCACCAGCAGCACGCCCTCGCCCTTGGGCAGAAAGGCGAACTCTTGCCCCGCCTCCCAATGCCGTGCCATCCTCACGGCCTTGGGGATGCAGATCTGGAATTTGGACGACAGCTTCGCCGTATCACGTGCTGACATTACGTTTCCCCGATCGATTGGACGATGGTAAGATTTTATCACGGGCTGTCGAAGGCTGGAACCGGATAATCCGTGACCGCGTTTCGGTCACCAGTTCCCGAAACGCGGTCGCAGCAGATGGCAACCCATTGGAATAATTGGGTTCCTAGAATGGCGTAGATTGGCCTAAGTTGTTGAATTTGCTAATGTTGCGGACGTTTACACCGTGGATGTCGGCGGTTCGATCCCGTCACCGCCCACCATGTTTTCAATGACTTACTGGTGATTTCGATTTCTGTTTCTGCCCAATTGAGCGGATATCGACGGCAGAGCTCGGAAAAACGGCGCTCCATCCCGATGCCCTAGGGCCTGTTGACAATTAGGACGCCGTCGTGGTTGGGCCTCAATGGCGCGAGGTTAGGAGTGAGGACGCAGGGACATGCCGGGCATATTCAAGGACGAAGGACGCAGCCTCGCGCCATTCAGGTCCAATCCCCTCGGGGCGGGTCGTATTTTTCCACCGGCCGCGTCGCGAACGGCTTGCGTGGGGCCCGCCACGGCGGCGTCCTAATTGTCAACAGGCCCTAGACGCCGGGGCGCGCTTGTTTGCCGGCCCGCCCCGGCGCAGGGGGCCGAGAATCCGTCGAGAAAGGCTTTGGCCAACAGCGCGTGCCCGTCTTTCGCGAGGTGGGCGTCCATTTCGATGAAATTGCGCTCGATGATCCGGACCGGGTCCGGCGCGTCGGCGAAGAAGGCGGGGAACAGGTCCACGTACGGCACGCGGTTCTTGGTCGTCCATTCGCGCCAGACGCGCCTGTGGGCCGAGTCCTTGTCGCCGGCGTAAATCTGGTCCACCAGGGGGTAGGCGGCCACCGTCATGGCGATTCCGTGCTCGCGCGCCAACGCCAGCAAGCGGTCCATGTACCGCTCGCTTTTCTCGACCCCCTCGCGGCCGTACCGCTTCCACTCCGAGGTTTCGATGGGCCAGAGGCCGGTGGGGTCCGCGTGGGGGATGCGCAGCCCCAGACGTTTTTCCTCGTCGAACTTCAAGCTGACTCGTCGCCGGACGGCGGAGGCGATTTGCCAGACCGCCGAATGCCGCTTCACCCATTTGCGAAACCGTTTTAGATAGAACTTGATCGCGGCGTAGTCGAAGGTCTTGGGCCGCCATTCCGGTCCGGGCGGCGGCGGGGCCGGGGTCGGCGGCAATTCGTCCCGGGCCGCGATCGCGCCCGCGCCGTCGACGACGTATAAGGATTCGCCCGGTTTTTTCGAAGCCGGAATGAAGCCGGTCTTCGCCGTCAGGCGGCCATCCTCGGTTTCGCCGTACATGAAGAAATCGTTGTGGGGGTCCGTGACGTCGGCGAAGACGATCAGGTGGTCGGGCTTGATTCCCATCTTTTCGACCAGCCATTTGGTTTTATGATAGTAGACGGCGGTGGAGTAGGCCTGAGCGCTGGCGTTAAGCGTCTCGATTCCACACCTGGACCAGGCGGTGGACAAGAGCCCCGCCACGCTGTCCTCGAAATCCACGCCCAACCCCTCGATGATGGAATCGCCCATCAGCACGAAACGGGGACGGTCGATGGACTGGCGGACGTCTCGCACGGCGGCGTCCTTCATGCCGAGCGAATTGGTGCGCAACTGGTATAGCTGTGACCCCCAGAGAACTTCTGAAGAATAATTGGGGCGCAGGCTGAATCCGAAGGCCTCGACGCGCGTCATGCTGTTTTTCTGGGCTTTTTCGGCGGGGCCGAATCGCTCGTCCACATAGGTTCCGACGATGGTCGCGCCGGTGACGTCGAGCGCGATCAGGAACAGGGCGTATACAACGCCTCCCTTCCAGCCGATGCCGCGAAAAATGCCGAACATGAAGGTGTCTCGTTGGTGAAGGGAAGACCTTAGGAATCCAGGGGCGCATGGTATCCGTCGCCGGACAGGCGGGCAAGGCCGGCCGTTGATATTGATTCGGCGGCCCGGTTCTATATAAACGGGGTGTCCTCTTTTTGTTCATCGCGGGAGTTCGCGTGTGGTGGCCGACAAGCAGCCGGGGTCCGGAATCGCCAACGTCGTCGTGCCGGTTCTGGCTGTCGTCGTGTTCTTTTTCGTGTTCGAGGTCTCGCTGCGCGTGATTTTCCACCGCAGCATGGATTTCGACATCGAGATGTGGAAATACGCGACGGAGCTGAAGCGCGAAGCGTCCATCCAGGGCCTGGGGCACGAACACGTTCCGAACGGCCAGGCGTTTCTCATGGGCGTGGACGTGAAGACCAACGCCAAGGGCCTGCGGGACCGGAACTTCGACCATGAAAAGCCGGACAACGCGATCCGAGTGCTGATGCTGGGGGATTCGCTGGCCTTCGGCTGGGGGGTCGACGTTGCGGACACGCCCTCCAAGATTCTCGAACGCGCCTTGGCGAAAACGTCTCCCGAGACGCGTTTCGAGGTGATCAATACGGGCGTCGGCAACTACAACACGGCCATGGAGGTCGCTTATTTCCTCGAGGAAGGAGTCAAATACGATCCCGACGTCGTGGTGTTGAACTACTTCATCAACGACGCCGAGGAAACCCCGACCAGGAACGTCAATCCGTTCCTGGGGTGGTCCTACGCCTACGTATACCTGGCCGGGCGGCTCGACGCGCTTTCCCGCCAGGCGCTGGGCGGGGCGGACTGGATGGCGTACTACCGGGGGCTATACCGCGACGACGCGCCCGGGTGGCGGGGGGTCAAGGATTCCGTGCGGCGCCTGAAGCAGGAATGCGACGCCCGTGGCGTTCGCTTGCTATTCGCCAACTATCCCGAAATCCGCGTCATCGAGCCCTATCCTTTCGCGGACGTCACCGCCAAGATCGAAGGGCTCGCCCGGGAGCAGGGGGTTCCGTTCGTCGATCTGCTTCCGGCCCTGGATGGCCTCGAGGCGAGCGCGTTGTGGGTCACCCGCCCGGACCCGCACCCCAACGCGACCGCCAACCAAGCGTTCGCGCGGGGCCTCGGCGACGCCCTGGCCCGCGTCTATCCCGAATTGTTCCCATCACCATGACAGGGGAAATCCATTGAACGTTCTTCAGGAGCTCTTCGCATTTCTGCGCCAGCGCAAGAAACTTTGGTTGTGGCCGATCGTCATCATGTCCCTTCTGGTGGGATCGCTGATCGTGCTGACCCACGGATCGGCCGTGGCGCCGTTCATCTATGCGGTTTTCTAAGGGCTGAAGGAATAATGGGGCGGCGGCGCGTCAGCCCGCGGCCCCGGCGTTAATGGCGTCCATTTCGTCCTCGAAGAAGAATCGCTCCTCCCCGAAGGCCGGACGCAGGTCGTCGAGCCAGGTGGCGTCCGGATCGTACTTGGCGAAGAAGGGGCGCTGGACCCAGTCGGGGTTGCGGCCCTGGATGAACCGAAGCACGAAGACCTTTTCGCCCGCGACCTCGGTCACGCCCTGGATTTCCACCTTGCCGGGCGTGGCGCTCATGGACGGGCCGCGCGCGGTGCGCGACAGGCCGGATACCTTTGAGTACGCCTCGCGGTAGATGTCCCAAACCCGATGCAGCGGGACCTCGAAATAGCGCGACGCGCCGGTGTCCCGCTCCACGAACATGTAGTAGGGGACGACGCCCAACTCCACCTCGGTCCGCCACTTGCGGGACCAGACCCCGGCGTCGTCGTTGATGTGGGCGAGCACCGGGCCCTGGCTGCGGATGACCGCGCCGGCGTCGCGCAGGCGGCGGATGGCGACCCGGGTGAGTTCGGGCTCGAGCTCCCGCCAATGATTGAGATGCGCCATGATGGCGACCTGTCGGCCGGTTTCCGCCAGACGCTCGAAAACGGACAGGAAGCGGTCCGCGTCCCGGTCGGTGACGAAGCGCTGGGGCCAGTAGGTCAACGCCTTGGTGCCCAGGCGGACGCTGCGGATGTGCTCCAGCCCCGGTTCGAACAGGGGGGCCAGATATTCCTCGAGATGGCGGGCTTGCATCACCGACGGGTCGCCACCGGTGAGCAATAGGTCGGTGACGTCGGTCTGGCCGCGCAGATAGCGCGCGAGGCGGGCGGAATCGTGGGCGGAGAAGCGCAGGTCGTCGTCGCCCGAGAACTGGGCCCAGCGGTAGCAGAAGGAGCAGTACGACTGGCAGGTCTGTCCACGTCCAGGGAAGAACAGAACGGTTTCGCGGTACTTGTGCTGCGCCCCTTCCAGCGGCCGTCCGTCCAGCATGGGGACGTTAAGCGACTGCTGCCCGGCCGGGTGGGGGTTGAGCTTGTTGCGGATGTCCCAGGCGAGCGTCTGGATTTCGCCCTCGTCCGCGTCCCGGCGCAGAAGGTCGGCCATGGCGTCGAAATCGGCGGGATCGATCATGCCGGGCTGGGGGAAGACCAGTTGGTACATGGGGTCGTCGGGCGCGTTGTCCCAGTCGATCAACTCGTCCAGGAAATAGGCGTTGACCCGGAACGGCAGAACCTGCGCGACCACCCGCATGGCGAAGCGCAGGTCGGCGGGCATGCGGGACAGATGGGGAATGTCGTCGAAATCGCGGAGCGTGAAGGTTCTGTGGCTGGCGGGCGCAAATCGGGCGTAACCGGTCGTCCATTTCCGCGCGAGTTCAGCCACGGGCGTCATGCTTGACGATCCCTGATCCGTTTCACCAATGGCGCAGTTGGACAGATGTTCACCCCGAACTCCCCCAATCTGCTTGATGCGGACCGCCTAGGTCTGATCCGGCGGCGCCCGTCTTTCTTGTCGGATCATTACGTGATCCTTTCGGACTCGTTTACGCACTTCGAACGAATGAATCAAGAAAAATCGAATCAGCGCTCTTGGCGGTTATGAGTTGCGATTTATTCACAGATTATAACAGGAATGTAATATATTGGCGTTGTTTATGAAAATAACTGCCGATTTTTAACTATTATTCAAAAATTCCTAGAAACATACAGTTTGACTTGCAGGTGAGCGGCTATTTTTTCTCAAGCGATGAAAGACGCAGCCAAATTGATTGTCGAAGACAATCGGACGAATTCCCGGTCGACTCTTGCGGTGAAAGGGCGAAAAGGCTTGGCGGCGCCGGCCGCCAAGCCTTTCCTTATTGGTGAGCCCGCCAGGACTCGAACCTGGGACCAACTGATTACGCACCACTTCGGCTTTCGCCGCCCCATCGGGTTCGTGGTCCGGACTATCCCTTCGCCGTATCCCCTGGAGGACGTAGGCGGGCGCCGTCTAGTCTCTACACCTTCCCGGGCTCGGCCGGGCTTGGCTCGGGATCGCCATCAGCGTGGGCTGGAAGGGTTCCCCGAATTTGACGCCTGTTCACCCGCCGGTTTCCCGACGGGGCTCCCGTTTGAAAGTCAGTTGCTCTACCACCTGAGCTACGGGCCCGCGGTCGCCCGCGAGGGCAGGCCCTTAAATACACCGCGCGTTTCGCCAGATCAATTCCTGGCGGCTCTTCCGTTCGGCACAATCTTCCACGGCGGCAGAGAAAATTTTTCCCGGTAGGCAGCCGAAACGCCGGTATTTCCTGTCCCGTCCATGCGGGTCGAAAAAAGAAACGCATTATTTTCAATGTGTTGATTGTTCCTGGGAAAGTTGGCCCGCTCTTTGCTCATTAGGCCGTGACGAAAATTCTTTTGGGGAAAGGCCAAGTCATGGACAGTCTCGTCATCAACGCCCAAGCCGCCGCCAACGACGCGAACGGGCAGAAGAAGAATGAAAACAGTCTTCCCGGCAACTTCGGCGGACTCGCGGCGACCTTCGACGAACTCGTCAAGAAGGTCACCACGTCGATCGAGGGCAACCTTGGCCGCATCGCCCCTAAATCCGACCTGACCAGCGTGTCCGAGGCGACCCAGCCCGCCGCGCCGAGGGAAGAGAACGACTATAGCCGCCGCGACGACGTCTCGCACGGCGACCGCGATGACCGCGGCTACGCCGACGACCGGGGCGACGACCGTCCCGACGCCGTCCGCGCCGACCGAGGCGACGACGGCGGTCGCGACATGAGCGACGACCGTCCCCAGGAAACCGCCGACAACCGCGTCGATAACCGCGATGACGGCGGACGGCGCGACGAGGCCCCCCGCGACAACGACCACGGCGCCGACCGCCAGGCCTCCGAGGACCATCCCCAGAATAACGAGAACGCTTCCGCCCGCCAGGACGGCGGCGAGCAGAATCCGCAGGCGACCGACCAGCAGGCCCGGCAGACCGCCGGCGCCGAGGGCGCGCAGACCCAGAACGCCGGCAACCAGGCGCTGGGCGCGGCCCAGCACGCCGAACAGGTGTTGTCCGGTTTGGTCGCCGGCGCCCAGGGCCAGCAGGCTCAGGCCCAGGTCGCGACCCAGGCCAGGGTCGAGGCCCATGGTCCCAAGATCGATGGCGCCCATCAGGGACCGAGCGCCGGGCTCGAGGCCGTCGCATCCAAGGCGGCCGAGACCGGCTCCGGCCCCAACCACAGCCTCGGCAAGAACAACGGCCAGCACCTGGGACAGGGGCAGGCCAACCAGCAGGCCCAGGCCAACGCCCAGGGTCAGGCTCAGGGGCAGGCCCAGGGCCAGGCCGCGCAGGCCGCCGCCAATAACGACGCCGCCGCGCGCCAGGCCGCCGATCTGGCGGGCAAGTTGGCTCCGGGCGAGAAGCTCGCCGTCGAGGTCAACGTGGCCAACGAGGCCCAGACCCTGGTGTCCAAGCCGGGATCGGCCTTGTCGACCGCCAGCGCCGCCGCCGCCGAGGAAGGGCCGACCCTGCGTCAGCAGCAGGCCCAGAACACGAACGCCCAGGCGGGCCTGAACGCGGCCGCGCAGCAGAACGCCCAGCAGGGCGCCCAGGCCATGGGCCAGGGCCAGGCCCAGCAGGGCGCGGCCCAGTCCGGCCAGAACCAGATCCTGGCGGCCCAGGCCGCCGACGGCAAGGCGCAGGCCGCTTCCGGCCCGCAGGGCCCGCAGACCATCCAGCAGCCCCAGGGCCTGGGCGGCGAGAGCGCCGGGCAGTCCAACGCCAACGCCACGTCGGAAACCGGCCAGACCCAGCAGTCGGCCGCCGCCCGCGCCGCGCAGCAGGCCCGTCCGGCCGCGCAGACCCAGCCCGTGGCCACTCAGGTCTCGGTCGAGATCACCAAGGCGCTCGCCGCCGGCAACGACAGGATCAACATCAAGCTCGATCCCGCGTCGCTGGGCCGCGTGGACGTCAACATGGAGGTCTCCCACGAGGGCAAGATCATGGCCGTGGTGACGGCGGACAGCAAGGACACCTTGGATCTGCTGCGCCGCGACGCCGGCGATCTGGCCAAGTCGCTGCAGGAAGCCGGGCTCGACCTGGACGCTGGCGACATGGAGTTCAACCTCCGCGAACAGACCGAACAGTTCGCCGAGCAGGGTAACGGCCAGGGCAACGGCGCGGGCGGCGAGGAAGCCGACAACAACCCGTTCCTGGACGAAGACATCGTCGATCCCTGGGCGGTGACGAACGAAGGCGGGATCATTTCCGACACCCGCGTCGACATCAAGGCCTAGGCGAAAAAAGCGCCAGGCCGGGCTAGGAGACGAAAACGATGCTGACGAACGACATCACAGGCGTCATGGGCGCCCAGGCGGCGGAGACCGGAGACCCGGTCGCCCGCTCGGTCAGCGACAAGGAAAAGCTGGACGAGGAACTGAACCGGTTCATGAACCTTCTGGTCACCCAGCTCAAGAACCAGGACCCCCTGGACCCCATGGACGCCAACGAATTCACCAACCAGTTGGTGCAGTTCGCGAGCGTCGAGCAGCAGATCTACCAGAACGCCAACCTGGAAAAGCTGTTGAAGGTGCAGGAAAGCTCCCAGATCGCGACCATGGTCAACTACATCGGCACCGAGGTCGAGGTCGAAGGCGAGGTCCTGCCTCTGCAGGACGGCGCGGGCAAGTTCACGTACACGCTCTCGGAAAACGCCAAGCAGAACACCATCACCATCACCAACGCCGCGGGTCATCAGGTCTACAACGGCGACGGCGAAACCGCGATGGGCATGCACACCTTCGAATGGGACGGCCTGGACAAGTACGGCATCCAGCTTCCCGACGGCGCCTATACGATCAAGTCCAGCGCCGTGGATCCCAGGGGCAACCTTCTTGACGTTTCCTACACCGTGTTCGGCCGGGTGACCGGCGGCGCGTCCGATGACGGCGAGGTCTCGCTGTTCATGGACGATGTCCAGTCGCCCATGAACGACGTCCTGTCGGTCAACGAGGCCAAAAAGGACACGACGACGGAGTAATGGAGTTAACCAAGGCGGCCGAGAAAAAGCAGGCCGCGAGAGTAGACTAGAGTAAGGAGAAGAATCATGAGTTTGTACGGTGCTTTGTTCTCGGGCGTTTCGGGCCTGACGTCGCAGAGTAGCGCCATGGGCGCCATCTCGGACAACATCACGAACGTCTCGACCGTGGGTTACAAGAACACGCAGGTGAACTTCCAGACCCTGGTCACCAAGCAGACGTCGTCAACGTTCTATTCCGCGGGCGGCGTGCAGTCCAAACCCCGCGGCGCCAACGACGTGCAGGGCCTGTTGCAGGCGACCACGTCGCAGACCGACTTCAGCGTGTCGGGCGGCGGCTTCTTCGTGGTCAACGAGGCCAGCCAGCCCGGCATCAGCAACCAGTACCTGTACTCCCGCGCCGGCGAGTTCTTCCAGGACAACGCAGGCTTCCTGCGCAACACGTCGGGTTATTACCTGCAGGCGTGGCCGACGGATGCGTCCGGCAACGTGCGGGCCGCCAACACCAATCTCAGCGTGGCCAACCAGAACATCGTGTCCACCGACTATCTGGAAACGGTCAACCTGTCCCGCGTCGGCGGCACGGCGTCGTCCACCACGTCCATCGGCGTCGGCGCCAACCTCCCGGCCAGCGACACCACGGGCCAGACCCACCGGACCGACGTCCAGTTCTTCGACTCGCTCGGCAACGCCGGCAACGTCAGCTTCGTGTACACCAAGACGGGGCGCGACAACGTCTGGGATCTGGGCATCGATCCGCCCGCCGGCACCAGCGTGCTGACGGTGGAGGATTCCAGCGGCAATGCGACCCAGAGCGCCGGGCACGTGGAATTCACCGCCCGTCCCGCCGACGGCGCCACCATCGTGATCGACGGCATCACATACGAATTCGACAACACCGGCGCCGTGGGCGGCGGCAATACCGCGGTCACCGTCACGAACAACACCACGATCGCGCAGGACGTGGCGACCCTGGTCGCCGCGATCAAGGGCGCGGACACGGACTTCGCGGATTACGGCGGGTACACCAACACCCGCGTTGCGGTCAGCTCCACCGACACCGCGACGGTCATCTTCCGCGAAGACGGAACCAAGGCGTTCTCCGTCAACCCGGCCGGTCTTCTTGACACCTCGGGCAATCCGGTGACCAAGCAGGAGACCACCTTCACGGTCCGGAACGTGGCGTCGGGTTATCGCGATTTCCTCCAGTTCAAGTTCCCGGGCGTTCCCGCCAACGGCGAGACCATGACCATCAACGGCACGGTCTACACCTTCAACAACGCCGAAGGCGCGGGCGATAACGACACCACCATCGCCACCGGCGGCGGCGTCGCGGCCATGCTGGCCGACCTGGAATCCGCAATGGAGGCCAACGACTCCCTGTTCGCGGGCACCCGCGTCAGGGTCCGACAGGACTCCAACTCGGGCGCCGTCGACACCCTTGTGCTCGACGTTCTGCCAAGCGGCTCATACAACGTGGTCTTCTCGAACCCGTTCGCCAACAACCCGACCGACCCGTCCGGCGTGTTGACCTACGCCGACGGCGGAACCACGGCGATCGACAAGAGCTACGCCCTGGTCTTCGACTCCAAGGGCCTTCCGAGCGCCATCAACGTCTCGGAACTGGAAATCCTGGGCTTCACCAACGGTTCCGCCGACATGGACGACTCGACCACCAACGTGTCGCAGATCGGCCTCGATTTCGGCACCGTGGGCGAGGCCAACGGCATGACCCAGTTCGGCGCGGCCTACAGCCCGACGTTCATCACCCAGAACGGGTCTCGTTTCGGAACTTTCTCCGGCGTGTCGGTGAACACATCCGGCCTCGTGACGGCGCTGTTCGACAACGGCGAAACCCGGACGGTCTTCAAGATCCCGGTCGCCACCTTCGTCAGCCCGGCCCAGTTGGAAAACCGGAGCGGCAACGTGTGGAGCTCCACCGAGGCGTCGGGCGACTACACGCTGCGCGAACCGGACAACGGTCCCGCGGGCCAGGTGGTCCAGGCCGCCCTGGAATCCTCCACGGTCGACATCGGTGAGGAATTCACCAACATGATCGTGGTCCAGCGGGCCTATTCCGCCAGCGCCAAGATCATCAGCACCGCCGACGAAATGTTGGAAGAGCTGATGAGGACCAAGCGTTAGGACCGTTTTACTTTCTTCTCCAAGCCCAACCGTCTCAACTTCCCCGGCAGGGTTCGCCCCGCCGGGGTTTTTTTTGTCCGGGCGCTGGAATACGCTGTTGCGAGGCGGAATGCGGGAGAACGCCGATGTTCGAGTTCGGATCGAAAAACGATGGCGACGGCGTGGAAACGGCGCTGGAGCGCATCCATTGGACCTTGGAGCAAATTTACGCGTCGCTCGAAGGCGTGGCGATGCGCGAAGCCGCGCGCGAGAAGAAGCGGATCGAGGGGCTCAACGCGACCGCGCGCCTGCTGCGGGAACTGCAGGAAAGCCTCGCCGACGCCTCCATGGACCGGCTGGCGGCGTTTGTCGAGACGCGGCGCGGCGCCGCCGGGGCGGACGCGTTTCGCGCGGAAATGCTGGTTATCGCCCACGCCCTGACTTCGAATCGTCTGGAGGATTTGAACGCCCTTTGCCCCGGCTGCCTCGACGGGACCGCCGGCCTGCTGGCGCGGACGGAGCGCTTCGCCCTGGAAACGGTCGAGCCCCTTCATCGAGACCTGTTGGACTGGCTGGGGCGCGAGGCCTCGGTCGAAGGGCGCGACGCCCTGATGGCGGATATCCTCGCCGCGACGGTCCCCAAGGAGGAATTGAACGCGGCCATGGACCGGCTGCGGGCCGAGCACGGCCAGGACGACCTGTTCGAGCGGGTGGGCGTGATGCTGAGCGGCCCTTACCTTTTGATGGAGGCGACCGAGGAGACCGTCGCCGCCTTCGTCCGGGAGATGGAGCGCGGCGACCTGGTCGACTTGATGGCCTCCGTCGAGGAGGAATTGCGCGGCCGCCTCCTGTCCGCCTGTGGCCCGGAGGCGGAGGAGGGGCTGGTCCAGGACATGGAGATTCGGGGCCCCGCCGACATCGAGGAGCGCCGCCGCGCTTTCGCGCACGCGGCCGGGATCATACGGGGCATGGCCCGGGACGGGCGCATGGCGTTCGCGAGGCCGTCCGCCGACATCCTCACGTCCGAGGAGATCGACGACATCCTGAAGATGGTCGAGGATTAATTCAGCGCTTCAACAGGAACACCGCCTGCTCGCCCAGAAGGTTTGCGGTGAAGAACCCCCGGCCAATGCCCCGGGGAATCCCGTCCGCGTCCAGCGAGACCGCCTTTTCTATGGTGATGTCCGCGACCCGGCAGAGATCCATGAAATCCTTGATGGTGCAGAAATGGATGTTTGGGGTTTCGTACCATTCCAGCGGCAGGATTCCGCTTTTGGGCATGCGGCCGCGAAACAGCACGTACAGCCGCAGCCGCCAGTGGGCGAAGTTGGGAAACGACACCACCGCGCGCCGCCCGATGCGCAGCATGTTCTCCAGCGCCACCCGGGGCTCGCGCATGGCCTGCAGGGTCTGGCTCAGCACCACGTAGTCGAAGGCGCCGTCGGGGTATTCCTTCAGGTCGGTCTCGGCGTCGCCCTGGATCACGGACAGGCCCGCGCTGACGCAGGCGTTGACGCCCTTGCTGGACAACTCCACGCCTCGGGCGTCCACGTCCTTGAAGCGGCTGAGGTACTCCAATAGCCCGCCGTCGCCGCAGCCCACGTCCAGGACGCGGCTTCCCGGCTCGATCATGTCGGCGACGAGCTGCAGGTCGGGGCGGATATTGCTCTTCAGGATTTCCGGGGTCATGGGCGTTTGAGCCCCCGAGTCTTCTCCGCCCCTTCCAGGAAGCCGCCGAGAACCTTCCAGAATTCGGGCTCTTCCAGCAGGAACGCGTCGTGGCCCTTGTCGGAGACGATCTCGGCGAAGCTGACGTCGGCCGCGACCGCGTTCAAAGCGTGCACGATGCGGCGGCTTTCGGACGTGGGGTACAGCCAGTCGCTGGTGAACGAGATGACGCAGAACCGGACCGGCGTGTCCTTGAACGCATTGGCGAGCACCCCGTCGAACCGCGCCGCCACGTCGTGGTAGTCCATGGCCCGGGTGATGTAGAGGTACGAGTTGGCGTCGAACCGCTCCACGAACTTGATCCCCTGGTGGCGCAGATAGCTTTCCACCTGGAAGTCCGCGTCGAAGCCGAAGGTGAAGGCGTCCCGGTCCTGCAGCGTGCGGCCGAACTTCCGCTCCAGCGCCGCCTCGGAAAGGTACGTGATGTGCGCCGCCATGCGGGCGACGGCGAGGCCACGGCTTGGGTTGCGGTCCTCGAGCACGTAGTCGCCGCCCAGCCATTCCGGATCGGCCATGATCGCCTGGCGGCCCAGCTCGTGGAAAGCGATGTTCTGGGCGGAGTGATAGGCCGACGTGGCGATGGGCGCGGCGCAGTAGCAGCGCTCGGGAAATTCGACCGCGAACTCCAAAACCTGCATGCCGCCCATGGACCCGCCGATGACCATGAACAACTGGTCGATGCCCAGGTGGTCCAGCAGCAAGGCGTGGGCGCGCACCATGTCGCGGATGGTGATGACCGGGAAATTCAGGCCCCAGGGCTTTCCGGTTTCGGGGTTGACGTCGCGCGGCCCGGCCGTGCCCATGCAGCCGCTCAGGATGTTGGCGCAGATGACGAAGTAGCGGTCCGTGTCCAGAACCTTGCCCGGCCCGACCATGATGTCCCACCAGCCGGGATTGCCGGTCAGGGGATGGGTTTCGGCCACGTATTGGTCGCCGGTCAGCGCGTGGCAGACCAGGACCGCGTTGGACTTGTCCGCGTTCAGCGCGCCGTAGGTCCGGTAGGCGACGGGGAAATCGCGAAGCTCGACCCCGCATTCCAGCGTCAACGGCTTGTCGCGGCCGAGGAACACCCGCTCGCCCGGCAGGGTCCATTCCTGGGCGCCGTTGGCCGCGGATGCGTTCATGGGGGTCACGAGAGAGGTCCGATCCATTCCATAATAGCCACATAGCTGGCGATCATGGGGGGGAGTGTCAACGTTTTCTTTGATTTTGGCGCTCCGTGGCCTTATCACTCTATCTTCCCTTCACGAGAGGCCCCTCGCAATGAGCGACTCGGAACGAATGCTGACGGCGCTACGCCGTGAGATCGACGAGATAGACGATCAGATTCATGACCTTCTGATGCGCCGCACGAAGGTGGTCGAGGGCGTGCGCTCCCTGAAAAAGGCCCAAAGGGTCAAGATCCGCCCGGCGCGGGAGGCGGAAATCCTCTATCGCCTTTTGAAGCGCCACCAGGGGCACTTCCCCCGGCGCGAACTGACCCGCATCTGGCGCGAGATGATCGTGGCCACGCTCCGGTTCGAAGGCGCGTTCTCCGTCGCCGTTTACGAGGACGATCCCACCTCGGGCCTGTGGGACCTGGCCCGGGACCAATACGGGGCCTACACGCCCATGACCGCCTACGCGTCGGTCAGGCAGGTGATCGACTCGGTCACGCGCCAGGATTCCACCGTCGGCATCCTGCCCGTTCCCCGCTGGGACGACGTCGATCCCTGGTGGCGGCACCTGGCCACCAACAAGCCCGACGCGCCCAAGGTCATCGCCCGGCTGCCGTTCGTTCTCGGCGGCAACGCCCGTGGCGGCAATCCCGAGGCCCTGGTGGTCTGCCCTGTGCCGCAAGAGCCCACCGGCAGCGACCGGACCATGTTCATCGCCGAGACCGACGAGGGCGTGTCCCAGGCCGCCCTGGAAAAGCAGCTCAAGCTCGTCGGCGTCAAGGTGGTCTACACCCGGATGCTCCGCGACGTTCACGCGCCCGACGTGTTCTTTTACCTGGTGGAGCTGGACGGCTTCGTTCCCGCCGACCACGACGGCCTGGTCCAGTTGAAGGAAGCCATGGGGGAAAGCCTCCATCACCTGTTCCCCATGGGCGGCTACGCCTTGCCGCTTGAGGAGGAGATGCTGAGCGATCCTCCCAAGCCCAAGCACGACGACGAGGACGAGGCGGAGGCCACGGCCGCGTCCTGACGCCAAGGAACCCAAGGAACAACACCATGTCCGCGCCCGCCGTAAGACCGGGAATCATGGAAATCGCCCCCTATGTGGGCGGGGAGTCCAGCCTTAAGGGCGTGGACCGCGTGGTCAAGCTCGCCTCCAACGAAGGCGCCTTCGGCCCGAGCCCCAAGGCGGTGGAGGCCTATCGCGAGGCCGCCCCGGCCATGCATCGCTATCCGGACGGCAACTGCGTCGCCCTGCGCGGAGCGCTCGAGGAGCGTTGGGGCCTGGACGCGGAACGCATCGTATGCGGCGCGGGGTCGGACGAGATCCTCGGGCTGCTGTGCCGGGCTTACGCGGGCCCGGGGGACGAGGCGCTCTACACCGAGCATGGGTTCTTGATGTACCCCATCTTCGCGCACTCGGTCGGCGCGACGCCGATCAAGGCGCCGGAAACCAACCTGAAGACCGACGTGGACGCCCTGTTGGCCCGGGTCACGGAGCGTACCCGCATCGTGTTCCTCGCCAATCCCAACAACCCGACGGGGTCGTACCTGACGGCGGACGAAATGGCGGGGCTTCGCGCCCGGCTGCCCGACCATGTCCTGTTGGTCATCGACGCGGCCTACGCCGAGTTCGTCGATCGGGACGACTACGATCCCGGGACCGCGCTGGTGGACGCGGGCGAGAACGTGGTCATGACCCGCACGTTCTCGAAAATCTTCGCGCTGGGCGGGTTGCGGCTCGGCTGGGGGTATTGCCCGCCCGCCGTCGCCGACGTCCTGAACCGGTCGCGCAATCCCTTCAACGTGGCGAGCGCGGCGCAGGCGGCCGGGGTCGCGGCGCTGGAGGACCGGGATTTTTTCGACAAATGCCGGGCGCACAACCTCGAATGGCTGGCCTGGACCCGAGGGAAGCTGCAAGCGCTGGGGATCGACGCGCCGGACAGCGCCGCGAACTTCGCCCTCGCCCGGTTCGGGAGCGAGGAAAAGGCCCTAGCCGCCGACGGGTTCCTCAGGTCGCGGGGGATCATCGTCCGGCGCATGGCGTCTTACGGCCTTCCGGACAGCCTGCGCATCTCCATCGGATTGGAGGACGAGATGCGGCTGATTATCGATACGCTGAGCGATTTCATGGACACGCAGTCATGACAGTCATGTTCGAACGCATCGCCTTCATCGGCATCGGCCTGATCGGGTCGTCCTTGGCCCGGGTGGTCCGGCGCGATGGGCTGGCCCGGGAAATCGCCGTTTGCGCCCGGCGCAAGGAGACCTTGGACACGGTCCGGGAGCTCGGCCTCGCCGACGTCCTGACCCACGACGCGGCCCAAGCGGTTCGGGGCGCGGACCTGGTCATGGTCTGCACCCCCATCGGGGCCTACGCCGCCATCGCCGAGGCCATCGCCTCCGCGCTCGAACCCGGCGCCATCCTGTCCGACGTCGGCTCCATCAAACAGGCGGTGATCCGCGACATGGGGCCGTTCGTTCCCGAAGGCGTCCATTTCGTCCCCGGCCATCCCGTGGCGGGGACCGAGCATTCCGGGCCCGAGCACGGCTTCGCCGACCTGTTCCAGGACCGCTGGTGCATCCTGACTCCGCCGAAGGGAACGGACCATGCGGCGGTGGACAAGGTCGCCGACCTCTGGGGCCGGGCGGGCATGACGGTTGAGGTCATGGACCCCCGCCACCACGACCAGGTTCTGGCCATCACGTCCCACCTGCCGCACCTGATCGCCTACACCATCACGGGCACGGCCACGGACCTGGAGGAGCACCTGAAGCGCGAGGTGATCAAGTTCTCCGCCGGGGGCTTTCGCGATTTCACCCGCATCGCGGCGTCGGATCCGGTGATGTGGCGGGACATCTTCCTCGGCAACAAGGATGCGGTGCTGGAGATGCTGGGCCGGTTCAGCGAGGACTTGGCGGCGCTGCAGCGCGCCATCCGCTGGGGCGAGGGGGACAAGATCGAGGACTACTTCGCCCGCGCCCGGGAAATTCGCCGCAGCGTGATCGAAGCCAAGCAGGCCTGATCACAATCCCAGCATCATCGCCACCCATCCAAGCCCCAAGGCCGCGATCAGGATCGGCGAGGTGATCAGCCCCACGAACGCCAACAGGAAACCGACGATGGCCCAGGTCCATTGTCCCTTGAACATGGCGAAAAGGCTGCAGAGGAAGCCCAAGGGCGTGAACACGAACGCCACGTCCAGGATGCCCAATAACCCGAAGCAGACGGCGAAATAGCCCATGACCGGGTGATCGGCGTCCGCCCGTTTTTCCGGCGGCTGGGCGGGCGGCTCGGGCTTGTCTTCCCCGGGCGCTTCCGGCTCGGGCGACGCGGCGGGCTTGTCCGGGTCGGGGGTGAGGCGAAGTTCGATCTTATCCATGGCCGGTCCTCACCTTTGGCGGAGGGCGGCGGCCCAGCATTCCGCCGGGTCGAAGGCCACCAGGGCGACGAATTCCGGGTCCAGCTTCCCCTCGCGGCCCATGCCGTCCAGGATGTCGAGGATTTCGTCCGGCCGCATGCTGGGGCGATAGGGGCGGTCCTGGGCCAGGGCCTGGAACACGTCGGCGACGGCGAGCAGTCGGGCCTCGGTGGGCAGGTCCGCGCCGCCGAGATGGAAGGGGTAGCCCTCGCCCGTCACCTGCTCGTGGTGGTAGGCCGCCCATTCGGCGATTTCCTCGAACCCCTCGATGCGGGTCAGGATCTGGTGGGTGTGGAAGCTGTGGTGGCTGATGGCCGCGCGCTCCCGGTCGTCGAGCGGCGCGGGCTTCTCCAGCACCTCGTCCGGCACCCGGAGTTTCCCGAGGTCGTGCAGCAACGCCGCCACCTGCACCCGGTCGCAGCGCCCGGCGTCGAACCCGGCCCGCTCGCACAGCAATCGCGAGACCCGGGCGACGCCGAGCGAGTGCTCGGCCGTATAGGGGCTTTTGGCGTCCACGATGCGGGCGAACATGGCGGCCAGCATCTTGGTCTGGTCGATGGTGACCGGGACGGGATTGCGCGTCTTCGCCCCCTTGTCGAGAAACGCGATCAGGGGATCGGGCTCCAACGTAAACCAGAACGATTCCCGCGCGGCGGCGTCCTTGAAGGCGTCGACCAGCTTGGGCGAAAACCGGGTTCCCCGATTGGCGATGACGGCTTCCTTGACCGCGTCCCGGGCCAGGATCGGCTCCGAAACCCCTTGCTGCGCCACCAGGGCGTCGACGCGGTCGGCGAGATAGAGGCAGTTGGCCATGTCCATGGCGTGGCGCGGCAGCCGGGGCTCCATTTCCTCCAGGTCGGCCCAATGGGCGTGGTGGTGGCGGATGGCGAGGGCCAGGTGCGCCAGCGGCTCGAACGCTTCCAGAAGCCGTTCGCCCCGGACGCAATGGGCCTCGGCCCCGCTCCAGTCGATGTTGTCCACCAGATCCCGGTGTTCGGTGTTCGACGAGACGCCGCAATCGTGCAGCATGCCCGCGTCGAACAGGAACTCCAGGTCTTCGGGCGGGAATCCCCCGGCCTTGCCGATTTCCATGGCCATGTAGGCCACGCGCTTGCCGTGGCGCACGTCGTCGATGCCAACGTAGTCGAGGGCGTCGGACAGAACGTAGATGATCTGCCTGAGGTCCAGCGTCAGCGGTTGGCCACCGTCGATCATGTTTTGTCCGATCGCTTAGTCGTCCCCAGTTCCGAAGCCGCCCAAAAGCGACCCTTCGCCCTTGGATCCGCCCGCGATCGGCGCGGCCTGCAGCATGCGCCCGGCGAGCCTCGAGAACGGCAGGCTTTGCAGCCACACCCGGCCGGGGCCGCGAAGACGGGCGAAGAACACGCCCTCGCCGCCGAACAGCATGGTCTTGACGCCCCCGACGGTGACCAGGTCGAAATCGATGGTGGGCGACATGGCCGCGAGGCAGCCGGTGTCAACGTGCAGCTCCTCGCCCGGGTTCAGGTCGCGCTCGATCACGGTGCCGCCCATATGCACGAAGACCCAGCCGTCGCCTTCCAGCTTCTGCATGATGAAGCCCTCGCCGCCGAACAGCCCGGTCAGGATGCGTTTTTGGATGTGGATGCCGACGCTGACGCCCTTGGCGGCGGCGAGGAAGCTGTCCTTCTGGCAGATCAGCGCGCCGCCGATTTCGGACAGCAGCACCGGCTTGATGTTGCCGGGATAGGGCGCGCCGAAGGCGCAGACGGCCTTGCCCGACGATCCTTCGTGGGTGAAGGCGGTCATGAACAGGCTTTCGCCGGTCAGGATGCGTTTGCCGGCGCCGAACAGCTTGGACATCAGCCCGTCGGACGAGCCGTCGCCCAAAAGCGTGTTCATCTCCACCACCGGGTCCTTGTACATCATGACCCCGGCCTCGGCGATGGCGCTTTCGCCGGGGTCTAATTCGACCTCGACGAACTGCATTTCGTGGCCGTGGATTCGATAGTCGATTTCGTCGTTGCTCGGCATGACCGCGCTCCCCAAAGCCCAAACCTTCTCGAATGGTGCCTGGGAACGCCATGAAAATCAACGATTTTGCGCTGCGATTTCGCAGGTGCGAAAAATTACTGGCCAGTTACATGATAATTTGCTAATATTTTGTTAACCATAAACGCCCGAACGAGGCCGAAGGCCCAGGGCGAACGGAGGCGGTTCAGATGGTCATAGTCGACGATTCGACGGTGTTGCCGGTTGTGCGGGTCGGTTTCGGCGTAATCGGGGGCGTGGCCCTCGGCTTGGTTCTCATGGCCACGGTGGCGGTGGTCTGAGCGGAGCCCGCGAAAGGCTGGAAATCCGGAATTCTCAGTGCCCGGCGCCGCGTCCCGCGCCCGGGGCCAACACGAAATGGCGCGAGCAATAGGGGCACACGGCCTCGCCCGACGCGCCGATCTGCAAAAAGACCCTGGGGTGTCCGCCCGCGCCTTCTCCGCCGTCGCATTTCACGGTGCGCGTGTCCACCTGCTTCGCCTGTTCCTGTTCCATTGCTCTTCCTCCCCCGCGGTCCCGATTTTGGACCGTTGCCTTTGCTTGCGGTCGATGATAGCGATTGGCGCGCGACAATCAACGTCAGACGACGCGAGATGCCATCCCAAGCCCCCGACAACGCGATCGAAACGATCGACCTCTGCAAGACCTATCGCAAGCGCGGCCGCCGCCCGGCGCACGAGGCGCTCAAGACCGTCTCCATCGCCATTCCGCGCGGGTCCATGTTCGCGCTGCTGGGGCCGAACGGGGCCGGGAAGTCCACCTTCATCAATATCCTGGCCGGGCTGGTGGTCAAGACGTCGGGCGAGGCGCGTGTGTGGGGCGCGGACATCGAGGCGGACATGCGCACGGCGCGCCGCGCCATTGGCGTGGTGCCCCAGGAGCTGAACATCGACCCGTTCTTCTCGCCCCGCGAATTGCTGGAGGTGCAGGCGGGGCTCTACGGCGTTCCGCCGGGTCAAAGGAAAACCGACGAGATCCTCGAGGCCATCGGCTTGACCGAACAGGCGGACGCCTACGCCCGGACCCTGTCGGGCGGCATGCGGCGGCGCCTTCTGGTGGGCAAGGCCATGGTGCATTCGCCCCCGGTCCTGGTGCTGGACGAGCCCACCGCGGGCGTGGACATCGAGCTTCGCCGCCAGCTTTGGGAGACCGTGCGCGGGCTCAACGCCCGGGGCGTGACCATCTTGCTCACCACCCATTACCTGGAGGAGGCGGAAGAGCTCTGCGATCGCGTCGCCATCATCGACAAGGGCCGCCTGGTGGCGTGCGAGTCCAAGGAAACCCTGCTTTCCCGCATCGACTCCCGGGAGATGGAGATCACCGTGGACCGGGACCTGGAGAGCGTTCCCGAAGCGCTCGACTTCCATCAGGCGACGGTGGTGGCGCCGCGCCGCCTGCGCTTCCGCTATCCCCCCAGCAGCGTCACCGGCGGCGAGATCCTTGACCGGGCGCGCGAGGCGGGCCTCGGCGTGGTCGAGGTCGCCACCTGGGAGGCGGAGCTGGAAGATATCTTTCTTCATCTCACCGGCCGGAATAACGGGGAGGGGGCGCATTGAGGGCGGCCTGGCTTCTCGCCGGGATAATCGCGTTCCTGTCCGCCTGCGCGCCCGTGATCGCGCCGCCCGGTCCCGGAGGGACGGCGGCCATCGACGGCGAGACGCTGACGACCTCGGACGGGCTGAGCCTGCCGCTTCGAACGTGGGCGCCCGAGGGAAAGCCCAAGGCCGTCGTGGCCGCGCTTCACGGCTTCAACGACTACGGTAATTTCATAAATAACGCCGCCGCGTTCTGGGCCGAGCGGGGGATCGCGGTCTACGCCTACGATCAGCGAGGGTTCGGCGCCGCGCCCCATCGCGGCCTGTGGGCGGGGCGGGAGGCGATGACGGGGGATATCAAGACCTTTGCGCGGCTATTGAGGGCGCGCCATCCCAAGACACCGCTCCACCTTCTCGGCGTCAGCATGGGCGGCGCCGTGGTCATGACCGCCATGACGGACGAGGACCCGCCCGACGTCGATGGGGTGATTCTGTCGGGACCGGCGGTGTGGGGCAGGCGCACCATGCCTTGGTATCAGCCCGTGGCGCTTTGGATCGGGGCGCACGCCATTCCGGGCGTCGTCCTGACCGGGCGGGGGATCAAGCGACGTCCATCCGACAACGTCGAGATGCTGCGGGCGCTGGGGAGAGACCCCTTGATGATCCGGGGCGCGCGGGTGGACGCGCTTTGGGGGGTGACGGACCTGATGGACGAGGCGCTGGAGGCCACCGCAAAGCTGCGCGGGCCGACCCTGATCCTGATCGGCGCCAACGACGACATCGTGCCGCACCCGGCCTACCGCGCCATGCGGGAGTTGCTGCCGGACGATCCCGGGATCCGGCTGGTCCGCTATGAATACGGCTATCACATGCTGCTCCGCGACCTTCAGGCCGAAACCGTGTGGAAAGACGCGGCGGCGTGGATGCGGGACCAAAGGGCCCCGCTTCCATCCGGCGCCGAGGAGGCCGCGCGGAAACCATAGTCCCGGAACCGTCATTTATTCGTGCTTGCCCCCGACTCACCGATTTGGCAGGCTAATATTTGTAGTCAGGAAGATTGCTGGCCCCAAGATGATGTGGCTGGCGCTAAATCTAGGATTTTCCTGGGAATAATAGGGGGCTTTATGGATTCCCTGGGTCTTGTTGAAGAGTCGCGATTCGGCCATCCGCTGGACGTGATCGAGAACATGGTCGCCGCCAACGACTGGGCGTTCCAGCGTTCCGGCGACGAGGAGATGTCGGTCCAGGTGCCGGGGCGCTGGTGCGATTTCAGCCTGTTCTTCAATTGGAACGCCATGGTTTCGGCCATGCATTGCACCTGCGCCATGGATATCCGGGTCCCGTCGGACCGGAAGGGCTCCATCTACGAGCTTTTGGCCATGATCAACGAACAGACTTGGCTCGGCCATTTCGGGGTGTGGGACGACGAGGGCCTGCCCATGTTCCGCCACTCCCTGCCTTTGCGCGGCGCGGCCATGCCCACCACCGAGCAGATCGAGGACGTGGTCGATACCGCCATCGACGAGTGCGAGCGGTTCTATCCCGCGTTTCAGTACGTGCTCTGGGGCGGCAAGACCCCGGCCGAAGCCATGGCCTTCGCCACCTTCGACACCGTGGGGGAAGCCTGAATGGAGAGCGGTCCCCTGCTGCTAGCCGGGTGCGGCAAGATGGGTGGGGCGCTTCTGGACGGGTGGCTCGACCGGGGGCTGGACCCCGCGTTCGTCACCGTTGTCGAACCCGCAGCCGACGCAGCCGACGCCGTGCTGGCCAAGGGCGTGACCGTGGTGTCCGCCCCCGAAGACCTGACGGCGAGCCATCCCTTTTCGGTCGTGATGCTGGCGGTCAAGCCCCAGGTCATGGGCGACGTGGCCCCGGCCTACGCCCGGTTCGCGTCGCCGGAGACCGTGTTTCTTTCCATCGCCGCCGGAAAAACCATCACCGAATTCGAGTCCATGCTGGGGGAGGGGGCGGCGATCGTCCGCTCCATGCCCAACACCCCGGCGGCCGTGCGCAAGGGCGTCACCGTCTTGTGCGCCAACGCCAGCGTCGACGAGCGCCAGCGCGCCCGCTGCCAGGAATTGCTCGAAGCCGTGGGCCGGGCGGCCTGGGTCGAGGACGAGGGGCTGATGGACGCGGTCACCGCCGTGTCGGGCAGCGGCCCGGCCTACGTCTTCCATCTGGTCGAAGCCATGGCGGCGGCGGGGGAGGCCCAGGGCCTTGCGCCCGACCTCGCCCAGACGTTGGCCCGCGCGACCGTGAGCGGGGCGGGGGCGTTGCTCGACGCCTCGCCCGAAAGCCCCGGGACCCTGCGGCAAAACGTCACCAGCCCCGGCGGCACCACGGCCGCCGCCCTGGAGGTCCTGATGGCGGACGAGGGGCTGAGAGCCCTGATGGCGCGCGCCATCGACGCGGCGGCGCGGCGGTCTCGGGAGTTATCGGGAAAATAGCCTCAGGCCCGCTTGCCCAGGAACACCCCAACGGGACCCAGCGGCGGAACCAAGGGGATCGCGCCCGCGCGGGCGCTTTGGGCTGGGACGGCGCGCCGGGCGTCGGCGGGAAGGTCCTCGGGCCCCTGATAGACGTAGCCCATGTCCTCGCTGCCCTCGATCAGGCGGATGTTGCAGTTGCCGGGATTGGGTTCGGCCTCGAACCATTCGGGGCTGAGGTGCAGCCATTGCATCAGGAAGGCGCGGAGCGTCACCCCGTGGGAGACGATCACCAGGTTGGTGATGCCGTGGTCGGTGCGGTCCTGGTGCAGGGTGGGGAAGAACTGGCGCACCCGGACGGCCACGTCGAATCGGCTTTCGCCGAGCGGCATGCGCGCCCAGAACCGGCCCGCGTGCTTTTCGCATTTCTTGTAGTGCGCCCATTCGTCGGGGAAGCGCTTGGGCAGTTCGTCGTCGGGGATGCCGTCGAACAGGCCGAACTGCTGTTCGGTCAGGTTGATGTCCTCGCGCCGGTCGGTGACGAGGTCGCAGGCCTCGCGCATGATCAAGTCGGCGGTCTGGCGGGCGCGCTTGTAGGGGCTCTGCCACAGCCGGACGTGATGGTTGGCGTCGGCGCCGTCGCGGGCGATGGCGTCCTTCAGGAAATCATGCACGAAAACGCCCGCCGCGCTGGCCTGGGCCATGCCGGTGCGGGTCAGCGGGATGGTGTGGTCGGCCTGGGTCTGGGTCAGGGAGTTGTCGACGTTCAGCGCCGACTGTCCGTGCCTGACCAACAGAATTCTGAATTTGCCGCCGCCCATCTTTTCATTCTCCAATAGAGTATATGCGAAGGGGACGGGCCGCCCCGTCCCCAGCATCCGTCCCTTGGCTAGTCTTCCCACGCCGGGTTCAAGGTGTCGGAATGGTCCAAGTGGGAGCCATCGGGGTGGACGGTCTCGATGACCTCTTCGGGATAGAAGTATTCGTTCATGTCTTCCGAGTCGCCATAGTCATAGTCGTCGTTCTCGTCGTGAGTGACGTAGTAGACTTCGTCGGTTTCTTTGGCGCGTTTGATGGCTTTTTTCAGAGCTTCCGTGTATTTCATCATCTTGCTCCACATCGATGGTTGCGCCGCCGGGGGCGGCGTGGCGCTCCGTGGTTCGGTCATGAGGGGAGGGGACGGAGGAGCGCCGGTCGGGGTTCAGCCGCGTATGCCGCCGGAACCGCGTTCCTTTCGACGTGTGGCGGCGCTGTCCCTGGCGATGCCTTCGCCCTGGCGCGCCATCCGGGGATGGAGCGAAGAGGAGGAGGACTCGCCGCAACCGAGGCCAATCGGGTTATGGGTGGTGAATTTTTTCATCTCTTCCACACCTGTTAAAGCGGCGAGCTTTCCTCTTGTTGGCGCGCGGCTCATCCGCGCTTGATGGTGTGAACTATAGCAGGGGCTCGTAACGGGATTATGTCGGTGTGTTGCAGGTGCGAAGAAAAAACGTTTCTGCTTCGTTACAAAGCAGGTTTTTTTAGTTTACAAAAGGTTAATCGGCGATAATGACGGATTTTCGCGGATGCGTTTCGCGGCCGCAAACGTAACGCTATCGGGAAACGTGCGCTTGATTTTCGTAATGCAGCCTGGCTTGTCGGGCCGGAGGGGAGGCGCTCCCTACATCTCGAGGGCGTGCATATAGAGGTTCAGAAGCTCTTCCTGCTCGCGCCGGTCGCTGGCGTCCATCTTGCGCAGGCGGATGATCTGGCGAAGGATTTTGACGTCGAAGCCGGTTCCCTTGGCCTCGGCGTAGACTTCGCGGATGTCGGCGGCGAGGGCGGCCTTCTCCTCTTCAAGGCGTTCGATCCGCTCCACGAAGGAGCGCAGGCGGTCCACCGCGATCCCTTCTGCTTGCGCCATGATGCGATCCTTTCAATCCCCTGGAGCGCGGACAATAGTCTTTTCGCGCGTCCGCGCGCAAGGGGGAGGGCGAAACGCGGCGGGGCCGGTCGCTCGCGCGCCGGCCCCGCTTGGACGTTTCCGTTGTTATTTTGGATCAGGGCTCCAACGCGAGCGCCCTGGCGAGTTGGCTCAAGGCTTCTTGGTGCTTGGAGTTCTCGATCTGCGAGAAGTTGCGCGCGAGCTCGAGGCACATGCGCTGGCGCTGGGTCATCTCGTTCTCCTCGTTGGTTTCGTCGAGGCCCTCGAAGAAATAGCTGACCGGAACGCGAAGGACCCTGGCGATCTCGTACAGGCGACCGGCCGAAATCCTGTTGATGCCCCGTTCGTACTTGTGGGTCTGTTGATAGGTGACGCCGATCATGTCGGCCATCTGCTGTTGGCTGAGTCCCAGCATGATGCGGCGTTCGCGAATGCGCTGTCCGACGAAACGGTCGGTTTCCGTCGCCCTGTTGGCGACGACCCCTTCGGTCGGCTCCCTCGTTTCAATAGTGTTCACGTGTCTTCCCTCCTCGGCGCCCGGCCCGTCGGCCGATCAACCTATAAGATGTCTGCTTTCCCTGTCGGGGCCTCCCGCCCCAAATGAATTAGGCCTGCGCTTGGCGCGCGGCCCGTTGTTTTTGTCCGTCGCGTCCAACCCAAAATCTCCCAGGGCCGCGAACGGTGAGGGAAGTGTAACACCAATTTCAGAAAAAGCACACCAGGAAATTTAACCAATGGTTAGGGTGTGGAACAGAGATCTGTGATTTGATTTTAATTATACAAGGTTGAATGCGTAATTCTTTTATTTTCCGTCCGGTTTTTCCTTCGTCAACTCGTCGAGCTGTTGCTGCATGAGGTTGAGGTGAGCGCGCATGTCCTCGAGCTGGCGCTCGGACGACGCCTTGGAGACGCCTTTACCGCCCGCGTTATTCCGCGGCCCGGCGCCGTTCCCGCCCTCGCCGTTCTTGCCATCCTCCCCATAGAAGGGTGTGAACATCTTGATGGCGCTTTCGAACAGCGCCATGTTCTGCTTGCTCATCTCCTCGAACTGATGGAAGGGCATCAGGCCGTCCAGAGCCTCGCGCATGTATTGGCGCATCTGCTCTTGGTTGCGGGCGAAGGAGTGCATGCTGTGTTCGAGGTAACGCGGAACCAGCGCCTGCAGGCTGTCGCCATAGAAGCTGATCAGGTGGCGCAGGAAGCTGATGGGCAGCAGGTTCTGTCCCTTGGCTTCTTCCTCCACGATGATGTGGGTCAGGACGGCGCGGGTGATGTCCTCGCCGGTTTTGGCGTCGAATACGACGAAATCCGTGCCTTCCTTGACCATCTGCGACAGGTGGTCGAGGGTCACGTAGCTGCTGGTGGCGGTGTTGTACAACCGTCTGTTGGCGTACTTTTTTATGGTTATTTGCGCCGAGCCGTTTTTGAGTTGGTCTGCCATCGCTAAAGCCTGGGCCTCGCGCCGTTATGTATATGCTGCTCAGAATGCAATCCAAACATTATCGTCCTTTCGTTTGGATTTCCAGATAAAATGCTGCATTGCAAAAAATCGTCTCCTGGACGTACATGGCGCTCCCAAAGCCCGGTGAGGGGGGCTATAGTCGCTCCGAGAGGATGCGCAAGACCATGCCGGACACGCCGGACATAGACGAATTGGCGCGGCGTTACATGGATCTGTGGCAAGGTCAGTTGACCGGACTGGCCACGGATCGCGACGTCGCGGACTTGATGGGCCGAACGGCCGAACTCGCCAATTCAAGCGTGACCACTTTCACGGCGGTGGCCATGGCCGGGCTGGCCAAGGCCATGCCCGGCGCCATGGGGAACGGATCGGATGACGGACGCGGAGCGCAAGGAGGCGCGGGAAAACCGGAGGGAGCGGCTGGGCCCGACCCCTCTGCCCATGCACCTGGGGCTGCAGAGCTTGGGATGGTTCTGCTCGCGGGCCGCGTTGCCGTTCTTGAAGAGCGGCTCGCTGCCCTGGAGGCCCGAATTGCGGGCGGAGGCGGAGAGGCTGGCCCGGGACCTGGAGGGCGTCGACCTTCATGAATTCGCCCGCGCCGTCGACGCCGAGGCCGTCCACAGGATGGGCGACTTCATGGACGCGGTTCGGGCCTACCAGCACTTTTCCGTGGTCCGCGACATGCCCGACCCGCCGGTGGTGTGGGAGAGCGGCTCGGCCCGCCTGCTCGATTACGGGGCCGAGGCGGGCTCCGACGGCCTGAACGGCGTTCCGGTCCTGGTGACGCCGTCGTTGATCAACCGCTCCTACATCATGGATCTGACGCCGAAGCGGAGCTTGATGCGCTACCTGGCCCGCCATGGCGCGCGGCCGCTCATGCTCGATTGGGGAACGCCCGGGAAGGAGGAACTCGGCTACTCCCTTTCCGACTACATCGGCGGCCTGTTGGAAGACGCGCTGGACCATTCCGTCAAGATGACCGGCGGGCCGGTGGGGGTGCTGGGCTACTGCATGGGCGGCATGCTCGCCCTCGCCCTGGCCCACCGACGGCCGGAGCAGGTGTCCCACCTGGCGCTCCTGGCCACGCCGTGGAACTTTCATGCGGGCGATCCGGCCGGGGTGCGCGTGCTCTCCGCCATGGCGCCGCAGATCGAGATGTCGCTCAAGCTGCTCGGCGCGCTGCCGGTCGAGATGATGCAGATGATGTTCGCGAGCCTGGACCCCTATCTCGCCGCCAGGAAGTTCCGCCGCTTCGCCCGCTGGGACGCGGACACGGAGCGGGCCAGGAACTTCGTCTCGCTGGAGGACTGGCTGAACGACGGCGTGCCGCTGGCGGGCCCCGTGGCCAAGGAGCTTCTAGTCGATTGGTACGTGGAGAACGCGCCCTATAACGGGACGTGGGAAGTCTGCGGCCGCCCGGTGCTGCCCGAGGAGGTCGAGGCCAAGACCCTGATGGTGATCCCCGAACAGGACTACATCGTCCCCCCCGCGTCCAGCGAACCCCTGGCCAGGCGCCTGCCCAAGGCCGAGAGCTGGCGGCTTTCGGCCGGGCACATCGGCATGGTGGCGGGCGGACGGGCCGTGAACACCTTGTACGCCCCGCTCTCCGAATGGCTCGGCGGCGGGTTCCACTAGGCCTTTGCGGGATTCTCTTCTTTCATCGTTGCATCCGCCATGGGTGGGCGATATAACAGCGCCAAGCGGCTGGCCATGGGGTTAAATGCCGCATCAAATCTGTAAATTCAGGCAGGTGAAGAGGAGATGTCCCTAATGTCTGAGATCGTGATTGCCGGCGCCGCCCGTACGCCGATCGGCGCTTTCAACGGAAGCCTGAGCAGCTTGCCGCCCACCGAACTGGGCATCACTGCTTCGACCGAGGCGCTGAAGCGCGCCAAGACCGACCCCGGCGAGGTCGAGGAGTGCATCTTCGGCATCATCCTGTCCGGCAACACCGGCGCCGGCCCGGCCCGTCAGGTCGGCCTGGGCGCCGGCCTGTCGAACGAGAGCTCGGCCTACGCCATCAACCAGCTGTGCGCGTCCGGCATGCGCGCCATCGCCGAGGGCTACAAGTCCATCCGCGAGGGCAACGCCAACGTGGTTCTCGCCGGCGGCATGGAGAGCATGAGCTGGGCTCCCCACATCATCCACATGCGCAACGGCGTCAAGATGGGCGACGGCAAGCTGCAGGACACCATGATGCGCGACGCGCTCATCGATCCCTACGGCAAGTACCACATGGGCAACACGGCCGAGAACGTGGCCAAGAAGCACCAGATCACCCGTGAGGATCAGGACGCCTTCGCCTGCGCTTCCCAGAACAAGGCCGAGCAGGCCCAGAAGGACGGCAAGTTCGTCGACGAGATCGCGCCCGTGACCATCAAGTCCCGCAGGGGCGACAAGGTCGTCGACACCGACGAGCATCCCTCCCACGGCACCACCATGGAAAGCCTGGGCAAGCTTCGCGCGGCTTTCGACAAGGAAGGCTCCGTGACCGCCGGCAACGCTTCGGGCATCAACGACGGCGCCGCCGCCGTGGTCCTGATGACCGCCGACGCCGCCGAGAAGAAGGGCATCGAGCCCCTCGGCCGCATCGTGTCCTGGGCCACCTACGGCGTCGATCCCGCCATCATGGGCACCGGCCCGATCCCGGCCACCCGCCTGGCGCTGGAGCGCGCGGGCTGGAAGATCGACGATCTGGACCTGGTCGAGGCCAACGAGGCCTTCGCCGCCCAGGCCGTCGCCGTCAACCGGGAACTCGGCTGGGACGACTCGATCGTCAACGTCAACGGCGGCGCCATCGCGCTCGGCCATCCGATCGGGGCCTCCGGCGCTCGTATCGTCAACACGCTGCTTTACGAAATGAAGCGGCGCAACGCCAAGAAGGGCCTGACCACCATGTGCGTCGGCGGGGGCATGGGCATCGCCATGTGCTTCGAGCGCGTCTAAGCGCCCTTCGTTCACCTGCTTTTCCCGCCGGACGGACCGCCGTCCGGCGGGAGCTGGTTTAAAGACAACAAGAGAAGACTTGAGGAGGAAACTCGAAAATGGCTAACAAGAACAAGCATGTCGCCGTTGTGACCGGCGGCACCCGCGGCATCGGCGCGGCGTGCTCCATCGCTTTGAAGGAAGCTGGTTACAGCGTGGCGGCGATCTATAACTCCAACGACGAAGCCGCCGCGAAGTTCGAGAAGAAGACCGGCGTCTCCGTTTATAAGTTCAACTGCGCCGACTTCCATGCTTGCGAGCTGGGCCTGCAGCGCATCACCAACGAACACGGCCCGGTCGACGTTCTGGTGAACAACGCCGGCATCATTCGCGACGCGCCGCTGCACAAGATGACCTACGAGAAGTGGCACCTGGTCATCGACACCAACCTGGACTCCATGTTCAACATGACCCGTTGCGTGATCGACGGCATGCGCGAGCGCAAGTACGGCCGCGTCATCAACATCACGTCCATGAACGCCCAGCGCGGCATGTTCGGTCAGTCCAACTACTCGGCCTCCAAGGCGGGCATCATCGGCTTCACCAAGTCGGTCGCTCAGGAAGCCGCGAAGAAGGGCATCACCGTCAACTGCATCTCGCCGGGCTACATCATGACCGACATGCTGGGCGGCATCCCCGAAAAGGTGATGAAGGCCATCGAAGCCGACATCCCCGTGGGCCGCGTCGGCCAGCCGAGCGAGATCGCGCGCGGCGTGGTCTTCCTGGCCGACGAGGAAGCCGGGTACGTCACCGGCTCGACGCTGACCATCAACGGCGGCCAGTACGTCGTCTGACGCGTCAAGCGTTCGGATTCGCGAAAGGGGGGGCGGTTTCGCCCTCCCTTTTTGCGTTTGTTCGCAAGGACATCTGGAAAACCTGTGGAAAACCTTTGTCAAGGGGCGTATAGAAAGCCCCTCCGAATAAGCAAACCGACAAACCGGATGAAAACAATGGCAGAGAACTGGACACCGACGAGCTGGCGCGACAAGACCATTTTCAAGGTCCCGACCTATCCCGACCAGCAAGAGCTGGCGCGGATCGAGGAGACGCTTCGCGGTTATCCGCCCCTGGTCTTCGCGGGCGAGGCGCGCAACCTGAAGGCCGACTTGGCCCGCGTCGCGGCGGGGGAGGCGTTCCTGCTTCAGGGCGGCGACTGCGCCGAAAGCTTCGCCGAGTTCTCCGCCGACAACATCCGCGACACCTTCCGCGTTCTGTTGCAGATGGCCGTGGTGCTGACCTTCGGCGCGGCGTGCCCGATTGTGAAGGTGGGCCGCATGGCGGGCCAGTTCGCCAAACCGCGATCCAGCGACACCGAGACCCGCGACGGGGTGACGCTGAACAGCTATTTCGGCGACAACATCAACGCGACGGACTTTTCCGATGCCTCCCGCCTTCCCAACCCGTCGCGCATGATCGACGGCTATTCCCAGGCGGCGATGACGCTGAACCTTCTCCGGGCCTTCGCCCAGGGCGGTTACGCCGACCTGAACAAGGTGCACCAGTGGAACTTGGGCTTCGTCGCCGACAGCCCGGCGGGCGACAAGTACGAGGACACCGCGTCCCGCATTGGCGAGGCGCTGCAGTTCATGGCCGCCTGCGGCATCACGCCGGAAAGCTCGCCGCAACTGGCCGAGACCAGCTTCTATACCTCGCACGAGGCGCTGCTGCTGAACTACGAGGAGGCCATGACCCGCGTGGACAGCACGTCGGGCGATTATTACGACACCTCCGCCCACATGCTTTGGATCGGCGAGCGCACCCGCCAGACCGACGCGGCGCACGTGGATTTCCTGCGCGGCGTCGGCAACCCCATCGGGGTCAAGACCGGCCCGGGCATGGACCCGGACGAGTTGATGCGCCTGATCGACATCATCAACCCCGAAAACGAGCCCGGCCGCATGACCATCATTTCGCGCATGGGCGCCGACAAGGTGGGCGAGGTCCTGCCGGGGCTGATCCGCAGGATCGAAAGCGAGGGGCGCTCGGTGGTCTGGTCGTGCGATCCCATGCACGCCAACACGGTCAGCGCCGCCAACGGCTACAAGACCCGTCATTTCGACAAGGTCCTGGACGAGGTGCGGGCGTTCTTCGCCGTGCACAAGGCCGAGGGCACCTACGCCGGCGGCGTCCATTTCGAAATGACCGGCCAGGACGTGACCGAATGCGTCGGCGGCTCCTTCGCCATCACCGAGGCCGACCTGTCCAGCCGCTACCACACCCACTGCGATCCCAGGCTCAACGCCCGCCAATCGCTTGAGCTGGCCTTCCTGCTGTCCGAGCTGCTTCGCGACGAGCGGGTTGCGAGCGGCGCGGCGCGGCGCGCGGCTGTCGGCTAACGCCGATTTTTCCCAGGCGCATGCGGACGCGCGCCTGGGGCGGAGAATCTCCTTTTTCTCCAACTTCCGGCTTATGACGCGGCGGGAAATTACCCTTCCGGGCGCATTTCACGCGATTCTTGAGGGATGGGAAGGAATTTTGTTCTTCGCCGGCCCGATTCGCAGTATGGTGTCTTTGGGCCTGTACGCGCATGGCGGGGGATTTGCTGTCTCAATACCCAAGAGGACGAGATGGAACCGAAGCCACGCTGGACAGGCGGGGCCGATATGTCTTTGATTTTAGTTGGGAAACAAGGTTATGACTAAAGCGACCGTGAAATGGTTCAACGCCCGTAAGGGTTACGGGTTCGTGACGCCCGAGGATGGCTCTCCGGATGCGTTCCTTCACATCTCCGTCGTCGAGCGCGCCGGACACTTCAATCTCACCGAAAACACGGTCATCGAATGCGAGATCGGCCAGGGCCAAAAGGGCACCCAGGTCGAAGCCATTCATTCCGTCGAAATGCCCGAGGGGGCCGAGGGCGACAACGTCGTCGAAGGCACCGTCAAGTGGTTCAATTCCGAAAAGGGCTTCGGCTTCGTCCAGCGCGACGGCGGCGGCAAGGATATCTTTATCCACATTTCCGCGCTGGAGCGTTCCGGCCTGACCACCCTTCCCGAAGGCCAGCGCGTGCGGGTTTCGACCAGCATGGGCCAGAAGGGTCCCCAGGCCGAAACCATCGAGTTTATCTAGAAATTTCGGGGGGTCCCCAACGGGGCCGCTTGAATTCTCAGAGATCGGGATCGTCCAGCCCGCGTTGGCGGTGCGTGGCCACGGCCGTGTTGCGCAGCAGGCAGGCGATGGTCATGGGGCCGACGCCGCCCGGCACGGGCGTGATGGCGCCCGCGACCTGCTTGGCGCTTTCGAAGTCCACGTCGCCGACCAGTTTCTTTTTCCCGTCGCCCGCGTCGATGCGGTTGATGCCGACGTCGATCACGCAGGCGCCGGGCTTGATCCAGTCGCCTTTGATCATTTCGGCCCGTCCCACGGCGGCGATCAGGATGTCCGCCGTCCGGCACAGTCCGGGAAGGTCCCGGGTGCGCGAATGGGCCACGGTCACAGTGCAGTTCCTTGAAAGCAGCAACTGCGCCATGGGCTTGCCCACGATGTTGGAGCGGCCGACCACCACGGCGTTCAGCCCCTCCAGATCGCCGAGCGCGTCCTCCAGCAGCATCAGGCAGCCGAGCGGCGTGCACGACACCATGGCGTCGGGCGCGCCGGTGGACAGCTTGCCCACGTTGACCACGTGGAACCCGTCCACGTCCTTGGCCGGGTCGATTGCGGCGATGATCGCGTCCTCGTCGATGTGGCCGGGCAGGGGAAGCTGAACCAGGATGCCGTGGACGCGGGGATCGTTGTTCAGGCCGTTGATCAGGATCAGCAGGTCTTCCTGCGTGGTCTCGGCGGGCTTGCGGTATTCGAGGGACTCCATGCCGACTTCGGCGGTCATCTTGACCTTGGACTTGACGTAGACCTGGCTCGCCGGATCCTCGCCCACCAGCACGACCGCGAGGCCGGGCGTGGTGCGGTGGTAATCCTTCAGGTCCCCGACCACCTGGGCGATGCGTCGGCGGTATTTCTGGGCGAAGGCCTTGCCGTCGATGATCTTGGCCTCGGTCATGCGCGTTCCCCCATCCATTGCTCCAGGCGCTCCAGCGCGTCGTCCGCGTCGATCGCCAGGGTCTTGTTCCGTCCCGTCGCCCCCGCCGTGACCGTAATCGCCGATTTCGGCAGGCGCCACGCCTTGGCCAGCATCTTGATCACCGCCGCGTTGGCCTTGCCGCCTTCGGGCGGGGCGGTGACGGACGCCTTCAGGACCGCGTCGCCGTCCGCGTTCTTGGCGATTCCATCGATCCGGTCGGCCCGGGCCCCGGGCTTGACCCTAAGGCGGACCTTGACGCCATGGGGCGACGCCTCCCAAGGCCTCTCAGTAGGCAACCTTCATCCACAGCCCCTGCAGAACCATCTGCACGAAATAGAGCCCCAGAAGCAAAACCACCGGCGTGATGTCGATGCCGCCAAGGTTCGGGACGTATTTCCGAATGGGCTTCAGCGCCGGTTCGGTCGCCCGGTTGGTGAAGTCCACCACCATGTAGACGAACCGGTTGTAGGTATTGATGACGTTGAAGGCGACGAGCCAACTCAACACCACGCCGACCACGACCACGAAAATATAGATGTCGATGGCCATGATCATGATCTGCAGAAGCGGTCCCAGTACGACGTCCATAGCTACGCAATCCGTGTCCGTGGCGACCGGGGAAAGGTAGCTCCCGGCGCGTCTGGGTTCAATGCCTAACCTCCGGCTTTTTCGATCAGAATGTCCAGCAGGGCTTCCTCGGCCCCGTCCGGCTCCCCGCCCTCGAAAATCCGCTCGCCCGCAAGCCAGCGCGTCTCGGCGTCCGGGGCTTCGAGGACGGTCCGGACCGCGTGGTTCAACTCCACCGCTCCCCGATCCAGTCCCAACGCCTTCATGGCCGCCCACGACGCCGCGTTGGCCGAGGCGCGGAGCAGGTCGAAGGCTTCCAGCGACGGCGCCTCGCCGTCGCCCGCCTCCCACGCGGTCCGGCAGGACTCGGCGGAAAGCGACGCCAGGGTCCTGCACGCGATGGGGCGATCCTCGTAGACCCCGCACGCGCCGTCTCCGTTCAGGAACGCGCAGGGGATGCGGGCCCGCAGCCTGGCGTCGGCGTCCAGGTCCCGGGTCTTGTCCGCGACGGCGGCGACGCTTTCCGGGGCGAAGCCCCGTTCGCGGGCGGCCTCGGCCAGGATCAGGGCCTCGGGGAGCGAGACGGGGACGAAGCTGTGGCAGCACCACCAGCACCCCCCGTGGCAGGCGACGCGCGGCGTCGATGCGGCTTCTAGGGATTTATCGAGTAGGCGGTTCAGGAAGCGGGCGGCGCGGCGCGCGCCCTTGTCCTCCAGAATGTCCATCAGCATGCGGGCGAAGGCGGCGGCCTCCATGGGCTCGAAGGTGGGGGCGAGGCCGTTGGCGCGGATGCGCTTCGCATGCTTGCGGAGTTTCGTGATCCTTTCGCGCCGTTCGGTCCTAGTCGCCAAGGGCCGCGCCCTCCCGCCTCGGGTCCGCGCCGCCTTCCAGCGCGCCCGCGCGGGCGCGGATCGCGTGCAGGCCACTGGTCATGGATTTGATGTTCACCTGGTGGCCCATGGCTTCAAGCTTCGCCGCCATGGTCTCGAGCCCGGTTCCGGCCTCTAGCTCCAGCGCGCCGCCCCGGCTTTGGAAGTTGGCGAGGTCGATGGATTGCTGGGCGTCCAGGCCCCAGTCCAGCGCCGCCACCAGCGCCTTCGCCACGTATCCGATGATGCGCGGCCCGCCGGGCGAGCCCACCGCCATCGCGAACCGTCCGTCCCGGTCGAGGACGATGGTCGGCGACATGGAGCTTAGGGGTCGCTTGCCCGGTCCCGGCGCGTTGGGCGGGGCCGAGAAATCGGTCAGCTCGTTGTTCAGCAGGAACCCGCCCGCCATCAGGCGCGAGCCGAAGGCGGATTCGATGCTGGCGGTGAGCGACACGGCGTTGCCGTCCTTGTCCACCACGCTAAGGTGACTGGTGGATTCTCCCTTGATTCCGGACGGGACCGGGGCGGGGAGAGCGCGCTCCCCGATCCGGCCCGCGCGGCGCTTCAGGTAGACCGGGTCGAGAAGCCGTTCCACCGGAACCCGGACCGCGTCCGGGTCGGCCAGGTGCGCCTTGCGGTCGGCGAAGGCCAGCTTACCCGCCTCGGCGAACAGGTGCACCGCGCGGGGAGAGGCGGGCTCCATGTCCGGCAAGGGGAAATGGGCCAGCACGCCCAGGATCTGCAGAACGGCCACCCCGCCCGACGACGGCGGCGGCATGCCGCAGACTCGCCAGACGCGATAGGCTCCGCACACGGGGCGTCTTTTCACGGCGCGATAGGCCGCCATATCCGCCATGGACATGCGCCCGGGATTGCGGGGCGCGTTCCGGACCGCCGCGACCATCGCCTCCGCAATGGGACCCTTATAAAAAGCGTCCGCGCCTTCGTCCGCCACGCGCCGCAGGGTCTTGGCGAGCGCGGGGTTTCGAAGGCGCGCGCCCATGGGCTTGGGCGCGCCGTCGTCCGTGAAGAAATATCGCCGCGAGGCCTCGAACGAATTCAGCGCCCAAGCACTGGAAATCATGGAATGCAGGCGGGGGGAGATGTCGAAGCCGTCCTCGGCCAGACGGATCGCGGGGTCGAACAGGCGTTTCCAGGGCAGGCGGCCGTGGTCCCGGTGCGCCATCTCGAACAGGCGTAGAAGTCCCGGAACCCCCACCGACAGCCCCCCGGGAACCGCGTCCTTGAACCCCATGCCCCGGAACATGTCCGTCGTCGCCGTCCGGGGCGCGGTCTCGCGGCCGTCATAGGCTTCCACGGTCCGGGACGCGGCCGCGTAATGGATCAGGAACCCGCCGCCGCCGATACCAGACGATTGGGGCTCGACCAACGTCAGAACCAGGGCGGTCGCGATGGCCGCATCGGTCGCCGAGCCGCCCGCGCGGAGGATTCCTCGTCCTGCCTCGGCCGCGAGCGGATTGGCCGCCGAAACCATGTGGCGGGACGCCGTCGCCGGGGCGCTTCCCCCGTTTTCCGCCATGGAAAGCGCGGAGGCGCAGCCGCCCGCCAGCGCAAGGAACGAGAGGACGAACAAGCGGATGATCATCGGCGGAAACCAACCTTTAGCGGGGCGGGAAACGTTTATAGAAATCGCCCCGCCCCCCAACATGGCGGAGGATAACGCGATGGCCATTCTCGTCCAGTTCAAGCCCAACGCGAAACCTCCCTATGCGCAGCCGATAGAAACGATCGAAACCGGATAGCTTCGTGAGGTTGGAAAGGGCTCTCGGGTCCTCGATCCCGTCACGATGGCGTTCGATGAATTCATCGACGCGTTTCTCGACGTCGATGGGGAGTTTCTTGGCGCTTTTGAGGAATGCGCGGGTGGCGTGGAGGGACCACATGAATTATTCCGGCGCGGCTAGGACTTGGCCGCCCGGGACTTTTCCGCAAGGTATTCCTCCGCGGTCATAAGGCTCTCGTAGCCTTCCCTATCGATGCTGTGTTGGATGGCGGCGGCCAACTCTTCGTCGGCGTCGATTTCTTCGCGGATGGCGGCGAGGCGCCCTTCAGGAATGCTCTGGAGCCATTCAGCCAAGCCGGGATCGCTGATGTCGAGCGTGATGCGCATGCGCCTTGCCTCCGGAACCTGCGTGATCGCGCGCCATAATAGCATGGGCGTTCGGCGGGCGGCAGTCCGGAATGAACGCGCGGAAAACAACGCACTTGCGAACAGTGATCGACGAGAACGCCGCGTCTGCGTAAAAACCCTCTGAAATTTCCATGACTTCAAAGAAGCGAAGGTTTTTTTCGCACCTGCGAGAGTTAAGCATATGTCAACCATTCGCCCCTATCATCGGGATCAATGAAGCAATGAATATGACCGACGGTGGATGAGATGGAAATTCTGACGACAATCGTAATCGCCATGATGTTCATGTGGGCAATCGCCGGGTTTTTGACCTTGACCAGCGGCTTCGCCGGGCTGATCCGTTAAACGACGAAGACCCGCGCGATACGCGATAGTCGCGGCGCGGAAATCTTCTCGAGGTGAATCGGTTTTTTCCAGAAAATTCAACTCGCGAGCACCGGCGCCCCCTCCGGGAGGGTATCCTAACTCATTGAAATATAATAAATATAACTTCTCGCTTAACCATCTCTTGCACTTGCGAGATAGGCCCCATATTTTCCCCCTTGGATAATTAACGACGATTGCATCGAAGGGGGCCGTTTCTTATGTCCACGCGTCATGAAAGCAAGGTGTTGATTCTCGGATCCGGGCCTGCGGGCTACACCGCCGCAATTTACGCGTCGCGCGCGTCGCTGTCGCCGCTTCTGGTCAAGGGCATGCAGCCGGGCGGGCAGCTCACCATGACCACCGAGGTCGAGAACTTCCCAGGCTTCGAGGAGGCCATCCAGGGCCCCGAGCTGATGGAGCGCATGGAGAAGCAGGCTCTCAACGTCGGCGCCACCCTGATGGACGACCTGATCGTCGAGGCGGACCTGTCCAAGCGGCCCTTCGTGCTCAAGGGCGACTCGGGCGACGAGTACGCGGGCGAGACCCTGATCATCGCCACCGGGGCCAGCGCGCGCTGGCTCGGCATGGAGTCGGAAGAGAAATACATGGGCTTCGGCGTGTCCGCCTGCGCCACCTGCGACGGCTTCTTCTATCGCGAAAAGAAGGTCGCGGTGATCGGCGGCGGCGACGCGGCGGCCGAGGAGGCGATTTATCTCTCCCATATCGCCAGCCAAGTCTATCTGGTCCATCGCCGCGACGAGCTCCGCGCGGACAAAACCCTGCAAAAGCGGGTGTTCGACAATTCGAAGATCACCATGGTCTGGGACTCGGTTCCGGACGAAATCCTGGGCCAGGACATGCCCCCGGGCGTCACCGGGCTCCGGGTCAAGAACGTCAAGTCCGGCGACACCACCGACATCGACCTGGACGGCGTGTTCGTCGCCATCGGGCACAACCCGAACACCGAGCTGTTCAAGGGCCAGCTCGACATGGACGAGCAGGGCTACCTGATCACCAAGCCCGACAGCGCCGCCACCAACATCGAAGGCGTGTTCGCGGCGGGCGACGTCCAGGACCGGCATTTCCGCCAGGCCATCACGGCGGCCGGCACCGGCTGCATGGCGGCTTTGGAGGCCGAACGGCTCCTGACCGAATAGAAAGGGTCGGCGCCGTTCCGGAGGCGCGATCATGGACTGGGACAAGCTCAGGGTCTTTCACGCCGTGGCCGAGGCTGGGAGCTTCACCCACGCGGGCGAGGTCCTGCATCTGAGCCAGTCCGCCGTCAGCCGCCAGATTGGCGCGCTGGAGGCCGCCCTCGACGTCACCTTGTTCCACCGCCACGCCCGGGGCCTGATGCTGACCGAGCAGGGCGAGATCCTTTTCGCCGCCGCGAAGGAGGTCTACGGCCGCCTGTCCATGGCCGAGGCCATGCTGTCCGAGCGGCGCGAACGCCCCTCCGGCCCCCTTCGGGTGACCACCACGGTGGCCTTCGGCTCGGTCTGGCTGACGCCCAGAATCAAGGCGTTCCAGGAGCTTTACCCCGACATCGACGTGTCCCTGGTGCTGGCGGATTCGGAATTGGACCTTTCCATGCGCCAGGCGGACGTGGCCATCCGCATGATGGCCCCACGCCAACCCGGCCTGGTGCAGCGCCGCCTGATGACCATGCGCCACGACATCTACGGCGCGCCGGAGTACCTGAAGCGCCATGGCGTGCCGCATCGTTCCGAAGACCTTGACCACCACAAAATCGTGGTCTACGGCGACGACGAAACCGCGACCGACCTGAACTGGCTGTTGCGCGCGGGAGCCAGGAAAGGGGAGGCTCGGCGCCCGGTGCTGCGGGTCAACAGCGTCTACGGCATCTTCCGCGCGGTCCAAAGCGGGTTGGGGCTCGGCGCGCTGCCCGACTACATGAGCCTGGAGGCGGGCAACCTGGTTCATGTCCTGCCCGAGCTAAGGGGGCCCAGCATCGACACCTTCTTCGTCTATCCCGAAGAGCTTCGGAACTCGAAGCGGATCGCCGTGTTCCGCGACTTCGTCATGGGAAAAATCGACGAGGACGGGCTGGCCCCGTCGGCGAGCCATGCGCGGGACGCATAGCTGAATTTCCGAAACCGTTCTGGTCAGCGTACACCCCCACGATTATTTATGCGTTCGGCGGAGTTGAGAGGCAGTTGCATTCCAATTTCGCGCTCCGGGCGGACGCCCGGAAGGGGCCCGCATCCACCCTCCCGGAGGTCCGGGTCCCACGTCTCCCAGACGTGAAGCCTCCCTATAACCTTGGCCGGAATCCAACGGGTTCCGGCCCTTTTTTTCAATATGTTATGGTGATGTTGCGTGGTTTTGACGAAGAAAATACGCACATAGTTCTCCACTTGTGGGCGCGCCGTGGGCGCAAATCAAGAATTTCAGTGTTTCATTTAGATGTTCGGTCCCCGTGCTTCACGACGCGCTGGAATGGGTTGCCGAACGTTGGATGAAAGTGAGGCTTCGATTACGTTTGGCGCAAAGTGCTGGAGATCGGAAAGAGCTTCGAGATGGCGACGCTTTGCAGGAAATGTCTCCGCCTCTCTTATGAGGGCGCCGGCGTCTGCCCGGGGTGCGGGTCGAAGATGACGGTTTCCCATGGCGAGCTGACGACATTGGACATCGCCCATATCGACTGCGACGCGTTTTTCGCCGCCGTGGAGAAACGCGACAACCCCAGCCTGCGAAACAAACCCGTCCTGATCGGGCGCGACACGGGACGCGGAGTGGTGGCGACCGCATGCTATGTCGCCCGGCGATACGGCCCCAGATCCGCCATGCCGATGTACCGCGCGCTTGAGCTCTGCCCGGGCGCCGTGGTCATTCCGCCCGACATGGCGAAATACAAAAGGGTCGGCGGGCGGGTTCGCTCCATCTTCCTGGACGCGACCCCGACCGTGGAGCCGGTCTCCATCGACGAGGCTTATCTGGATCTCACGCAAGACGAGCGACGGGATCCGCGCCCACCGGCCGTTCTCCTCGCCGAGATCGCCGCGCGGGTCGAACGCGAGGTCGGCATCACCGTGTCCGTCGGTCTTTCCCACAACAAGTTCTTGGCGAAAATGGCCTCCGACCTTGAAAAGCCGAGGGGGTTTTCGGTGATCGGCCGCGCCGAAGCCAGATCCTTTCTCGCTCCGCTGTCGGTCAGAAAGATTCATGGCGTCGGCGAAGCCACCGCCAAGCGCATGGCCGAGGGCGGGGTGGACACGATCGGCCAACTCCAGCAAATGACCGAGACGGAGTTGGTCGCCCAGTTCGGGAAGTTCGGGCGGCGGCTGGCCCAGTTCGCCGTCGGCGAAGACGACCGGAAAGTCACCACGGACCGCCAACGCAAAAGCGTCAGCGCCGAAACCACCTTTCGTTCGGACATGCGCTCGGCCGAAGATCTGTGCTCGGCCCTACGCCCCCTGTGCGACAAGGTCGCGACGCGTCTGGTTCAAGGGGAAATAGCCGGGCGAACCGTTGTCGTGAAACTGAAGACCGCCGATTTCCAAATCCACACCCGGAACCATCGAATGCCCAACCCGACCCAAAGGGCCAACGTGATCTACGAACATGCGGCGCCCATCATCGCTCGCGAGGCGGACGGTCGTAAGTACCGCTTGATCGGCGTCGGGGTCAGCGATCTTCGCCCCGCGGCCGAGGCGGACCCGCCGGGATTGTTCGACGGACTGGATTGAGCCATTTGTCATGAAGCCTCCAATCCTTTTTTCCATCCCTACCGCCGGAACCTGGCGTCCGGCGGAGGGAAGACGATCTTGCCGCCGTCGGCGGGCAGGATGGCGATTTCGGTGGGAACGCCGTTCTCGTCCAGGACGACTTGGCCGAGCGCGCTCATGTTGGCGAGCCTTCGGGGCTTCAATCCTTCGGGCCTGCGGGCGCGGACGCGCATGCGGCGGCGCTTGGTCAGAAGGTTGAGCGGGGAATCGCTGCCGTAGAACCAACGGTTCAACCGGTCGAACCAGCGCAGCAATCCGTGGGGGAATTCGTTCTTGAACCCGCTGCAGGTGATCTGCCAGATGTCCGGGCTGGTCTTGGCGAAGCGGATCTTCACGTCGTAGACGAAGGAGTAATGCACGTCGCCGGACAGGATGACGAAGTTCTGCGGCGTCTTGGTGTGGCGGAAGATGTTGAGGATCACGTTCGCCGAACCGGGATGCGCCATCCAGTTCTCGGCGTCCACCAGCAACGCGTGGCCGAAATAGGCGAAGACGCGCTGCACCGTCTCGATCAGCTTCACCCCGAAAATCGGCGCGGGCGAGACCATCAGCACGGCGGGCTGGTCCACAAGCTCGCCCTGAAGCTCGGAAAGCGCCTCCCAGTCCATCAGGCCCGACGGCTTGGACAGCGACGTTTCCGACCACCAGCGGCGCGTGCGCGTGTCCATCACCACCATCCGAGGCGACGTGGGCAGGGTGTAATGCCAGCCATGAAAAGCGAAAAGGGCCCCGACCAGCGCGTCGCGGGGCTCCCCGCCCGGGCCGTCGAGGCCGCCACGGACCGCGCCGACGAAATCGTCGTCGAAACGGTCGGGGTCGTTTCCCCATCCCTGGAACAGCCAGTAGGCGATGAGCGCGTTGCCGAGGATTCGGCGCGAGAACGGATGGCCGTAGGCCGCGTCCTCCCATCCGCGCGTCAGGTTCCAGTCGTCTGTGACGTCGTGGTCGTCGAAGATCATGTAGACCGGAACGTGGGCCAGCGCCCGCCGCACCCGGGAAAGCCCCTCGGCGAAGCCTTGCACATGGGGCAGTTCGGTCTGGTAGGCCTCCCGATGCTTGGCGGCGACGTCGTCGGGGTCGAGCCGGATGTCGCCCCAAAGGGCGGGCGACCAGACCAGAAGATACATGCCGCACAGCTCCCGAAGCGCGATCAGGTGGTTCTGCGCGGTTTCGGCGGTGAAGATGGGCTTGCGGACGCCGCCGAAGAAGCGGTCGCGAAGCGCCTTGTTGGCCTTGGTCGCGGGTAGAAGCTCCTCGCGGCGGTAATAGCAGCATTGGTGGCCGAGCAGGCTTTCGCTGTCCGGAACCTTCGCGCCGTCAAGCGCTTCGTGGAAAAGGCCGACCCGCGCCGCCGCCTGGTGGATCGCCGACAGCATCGGCCCCGCCACGTCGTCGCAATAAACCTGGTCGCCGGACAGCGTCAACAGCGCTGGGCGGGAGTTGGCGTCGTTCAGGCTTTCGCCAATGGCCTCGTCGACCCTGAGCAGCGCGTCCCCGCTTTCGTAATGGGGCTTGCGGCACGACCCGTGCAGAAAACGATCGAGGCGAACGTGGATGGCGAAGCTCGGCCTGCGTTCGTCGTCATAAGTCAAATCGGGGATTAGGTCCTTCAGCGAGGCCTCTCCGCTCGGGGTGGCGGCGATCAGGTCGTATTCCAGCATTTCCCCCGTGGGCAGCGGCTCGGCCGGGCGGAGGTCGATCAACTGGACGAAGGCGCGCTCGCCGATGCGGACGCGGCGCGCCGCAGCGCCCTCGATGGTCTGGGAGAAGAACGGCGCGTTTTCGCCTCGTCGGTAAAGGCATGCGCGGAACGTCGCCTCCTCGCTGACGGCGAGCCAGAGCACGACGCGGTCGGGCGTCACCCGGCGAAGGATCGGCCCCGCGATGATAAGGGGGAGGGGACCCGGGTCGGGGTTCATGAAACGGCTCCGTCCGCTATCTGGTTATCGATTTCGCATCGACAACGGCCTCGGCGAAAATAATCGTGCTTCCGCCAGGGACAGTCCAGCCCTGTTTGTGATCCCGGTCACGGCGAGGTGCGGAGGTTTGGGTAAACTGGTCCTCGACAGCCATACGGTTCCCTCCAAGCCCCGCGCCGCCTTTTCCCCTCCCTCCCCCTCGAACGGCGCGGGGCTTCTAATTACCCGCTTCGAATTCCCCTTCGCGTCCGGTGTGGTATGCTGCTTTTTCGCGACGACCCAGGAAGGGGGCGGCGGTGAAAGAAACCAAGTCCTCCGAGACCGGAACCCTGACCGAACCCACCAGCTATCGCCTGGTCTGCGGCCTGTTTTTGCGGCTGCTGGCCCTGGTTTACCTGATCGCGTTCGTTTCCATTTCTGGCCAGATCGACGGCCTCGCCGGACCGGACGGGATATTGCCTTACGGCCGATACCTCGAAAGCTACCGGACCGTCGAGGGTGACTTCGCCTTTTTGATCGCGCCCGGCCTGTTCTGGCTGTCGGCCGAAACCTGGGCGTTGGAGGGCGCGGCCTATCTCGGCGCCGGAATATCGATCCTGCTGTTCTTTGACATCTGGCCAAGGGTGTCCGCTCTGGCGCTGTTCGTGCTGTATCTGTCCCTGGTCGGCGCCGGGTCCGTGTTCATGCATTTCCAGTGGGACGCCATGCTGCTGGAGATGGGGTTTTTGGCGATCTTCCTTCCGGGGGGATCGCGGATCGTCGTGTTTCTGTACCGCTGGCTGCTCTTCCGCCTTCGATTCCTGTCCGGCGCGTTCAAGGTTCTGAGCGGCGATCCCTCCTGGCTCGGCCTGCCCGCGCTCCTGGGCGGCGAGGGGGCTTGGCGAGGGCTGACGGCCCTGAATACCTATTTCGAGACCCAGCCGCTTCCCCACGTCGGGGCGTGGTACGCCCACCAGCTTCCCGAATGGCTGTTGATGGCGGGGACGGCGACGGTCCTGATTTTGGAGCTGGTGGTTCCGTTCATGATGTTCATGCCGCGCCGCTATCGCCTGTTCGCCGCGTGGGCGACCATCGGTTTTCAATTGGCCGTGATGCTGACCAGCAACCACACGTTCTTCAACGTTCTGACCCTGGTCCTTTGCCTGTTCCTGTTCGACGACCGGGCGCTCGCGCGCGTGGTTCCGACCTGGGCCCGGGGCTGGCTGACCCGGCGGTTCCCGGACCGACCGGAAGGCGCGGCCAAGCGGGCCGTGGCGGGACTGCTGGCCGCCGCCATCGTTCCGCTGAGCGTTCTTACGCCCTTACAGGTTCTGGACAAGGAGCTGTTTTCGGATCGCCTCAATTGGGTTTTGAACCTGGTCAAGCGCTATCACGTGGTCCATCCCTACCATGTCTTCCCGACCATGAACCGCGAGCGCATCGAGGTGGTGATCGAGGGCTCCATGGACGCTGTCGATTGGCGCGAATACGGCTTCAAATTCAAGGCCGACCGGGTTGACGAGCCGCTCCGCGTCTCCCAGCCGCACCACCCCCGGCTCGATTGGATGCTGTGGTTCGTTCCGTCGGACAATCCCGACCATGATTTCTGGATGCCGAACCTGGCCGGAGCCTTGTTCAAGGGATCGAAGCCGGTGCTCGACCTCTTCGACGTCGTGCCCTTTGGCGGCGCGCCGCCCAACTTTATTCGCATCAGTTTCTTCCGTTATCGCTTCGCCGCGCCCGAGGAGCGGGCGAAGACGGGCGCGTGGTGGGCGCGGACCTATCTTGGCCCGGCGACGCCGGTTCCTTGGCTTTCTCGGTTTTGAATTGAAAAGGGCGGATATGGACCGCCGTTGAATTGCGTTATGATCCGCGAAGCTTGCGGAAAGGGCGGCTCGTGATCAAATGCAGCGTCATCGTTCCCGTGTTCAACGAGGACCGAACCATCGTGCAAATCCTGGAAAAGGTTTCGGTCGTGACGGTCGAGGGCGTCGAATTCGAGGTCGTCGTCGTCGACGATGGATCGACCGACGGCACGCGGGATCTGCTGAAGGGGCGTCCGGAACTCTATGCGACCCTTCTTCTCCAGGACAGGAACGGCGGCAAGGGCGCGGCAGTCAAGGCGGGCCTAGCCGCCGCGACCGGCGATTACGTACTCTTTCAGGACGCGGACCTGGAATACGATCCGGCCGATTATCCGACGTTGCTGGAACCCGTGACGCGCCTTGGCGCCGAGGTGGTGATCGGAAGCCGCATGCTGGCGCCGCGCATGACGCGGGTCTCGTATTTCTGGCACAAGGCCGGAAACAGAATCATCACGCTAGCTTTCAACGTCCTGTTCAACGTGACCTTCACCGACGCCTATTCATGCTATCTGATGTTCCGCCGCGACCTCGTTTCCCCTTCCGAATTGAAGACGGAGGGGTGGGAGCAGCAGGCCGAGATCCTTGGGCGCGTCGTGCCCCGCGCGAAGGCCCTCTTCGAGGTTCCGATCAGCTATTACGGTCGCGGCTACGGCGAAGGAAAAAAGATCAGATGGTGGCACGCGTTCATCGTGCTGTGGACCATCTTGCGGTCGCGGTTGTTTCTTAAAAGGAATGTATAACATCAAGTCGTTCGTAGGTCAGGAGCGGACCGCTCGCGGCCACATCCCAAAAAGCGCGCCTATCGCTCTTCACGGAATACCCTCGGAAGGTGTGCGGAGACGCCAGGGATGATAGTCAGCGGGAAAAACGCTTGTAACAAAAAACTCGGAAGCGGTCTTTCTCCGGCCGGTTGTCCGATCGCCCGGCGCGGGCGGTGTAATTCGCGATTTCGGCATTATCTAAATCTCAACGACTGGCGCGTATAGCTGTTTTTAACCCCGGTCCGGGCGCGTATAATCGCCGCGTCCTTGGAAAAGAAAAGGTGGCGTCATGAAGCTTCGTCTTGTCATTCCGAGGTTCAGCCCCCCAGGTTTCAGCTACGCCTTCCCCCTTGGCCTCGCCTACATCTCGTCGGCGGTCAAGGCCGCGGGACACGAGGTCACGTGCCTCAATCTGAACAACGAGGAGATCGTGGACCGCGACGCCATCGAGGCGGCGGTGAAGGGCTTCGATCCCGACGTCTGCGGCACCGGCTCCATCTCGCCGCTGTTCGGCGCTGTCAAGGAGATCATGAGCGTCGCGCGCGAAACCAAGCCCTCGATCGTGAACGTGATCGGCGGCGGCGTGTTCAGCAGCGCGCCCGAGGTGGTCACGCCGCTTCTGGACATCGACATGGGCGTGGTCGGCGAGGGCGAGGAGACCATCGTCGAAATCCTGCACGCGCTCGAACACGGCGGCGACCTCAAGGACATCAAGGGCATCGGCGTCAAGGGCAAGGATGGGGAATGCCAAAGGACCGAGGCGCGTCCGCCCATCCGCGACATCTCGAAACTGCCCTGGCCCGACTACGAGGGCCTGGACCTGGAGCGGTTCCTGGAAATCCAGAACATCGCGGACGAAGCGTACTCCAACATCATCGACACGCCGCGCAGCCTGCCGATGATTTCCAGCCGGTCGTGTCCCTACGCCTGCACCTTCTGCTTCCATCCCACCAGCCGCATCTACCGCGAACGGCCCATGGATGCGTTCTTCGAGGAGCTGGATTGGCTGATCGACAAGTACGACGTGAACCTGCTGGAAATCTGCGACGAGCTGTTCACGGCCAAGAAGCAGCGGGCGCTGGATTTCTGCGAGCGCATCAAGCCCTATGATCTGAAATGGCAGGTTCAGCTCCACGTCTCCATGATCGACGCCGAGTTGCTGGAGACCATGGAGGACGCCGGTTGCATCCTGGCCAGCTACGGGCTCGAAAGCGCCAACGACGACGTTCTTCTCAGCATGAAGAAGAAGGCCACCCGCGCCCAGATCGAGAACGCGCTCGGCCTTACCCACGAGAAGAAGGTCGGCATCCAGGGCAACTTCATCTTCGGCGACACCGCCGAGACCATGCGGACCATCAACGACACCATGGACTGGTGGTCCAAGCATCGGGAATACCGCGTTAACCTGAGCTTCCTGCAGGTCTATCCCGGCACGCCCATCTATCACCACGCGGTGGAGACCGGAATCATCAAGGAGACCGCCAAGGACGGAGACCTGGTCCAAGGCATCATCAACACCACCATCCTGGACAACGAGACCTACGAACGCATGATGCGCCGCCTGCGCATCTACCGCGAAACCCTGGTCATCCCGGCGCCCGTGGTCCAGTTCGAGCAGCAGAACGGCGAACTGGTCTCCGGCAAGCCGCTCTACCATATCGTTTGGGACTGCCCCCGCTGCGGGACCCGCAACGATTTCCGCAACGTCCGCACCGACATGCCGCACCACCAGCGCGCGCTCATCTTTGCGTGCCGCGATTGCAAGACTCGCTTCGACGTGCCCAACCCGACGGTCCCACCCGTCGACGATCCCGAACTCGACGAGCTGTACAACGAGGCGATCGCGCGGCGGCAAGCGGGCGACGTTCGCGGCGCGGCGGAGAAATACCTCGAGATCGTCAACAAGACGTTCCCGCCCTTCGCGCCGCCGCCGGAATCCTATGTCCGCGCCTGTTTCGACCTCGGCAACATCTTTCTTAGGGAGTTCAACGACGTCGAGCACGCCATCGTTTACCTGGGCGAGGCGGTGATGCATCGCGCCTTCGACCCCAGGTGCCATTTCGCGTTCGCGCTGGCCCTGATGAACGAAGGCTCCATCGACGGCGCGCAATTGCACTGCGAAACCGCGCGGCGCCTTATCTCGGCGGAGAATCCGGACGAGATGGCCAGCGTCGATCAACTCGCCGCCGCCATCGCAAGCCAGAAGGCCGCCGATGAGACACCGACCTTCTTTATCGGTTGACGCCCAGCGTAGGCTGAGTGGGGACGACGCGCGCCGCTACGTGGAGCGCAGGCTGGAAACACCCATGACCACGCTCGACCGCTTCCCCCGTTGGTTTCTGGTCGAGACGGTCAATAGCTGCAATTCCCGTTGCGTCATGTGCGGCATCGACTTCGACAAGAAGGCGAAGGCGGTGATGGCCGACGACGTCTTCCGCTCCATCATCGACGAGATCGCGGGCTGGCCGGACCACGTCCTTCGGGTGACGCTGACTCTTGACGGCGAGCCGTTGATCGACAAGAAGCTGCCCGATCGCATCCGTCGGGTGAAGCAGGCCGGTCCGTTCGAGGCCCACATCAGCACCAACGCCAGCCTGCTGACCGAAAAGACCGGCCGCGCCTTGATCGAGGCCGGGCTGGACCTGGTCTATATCACCGTCGATTCCTTGAAGAAAGACGTCTACGACGCCATCCGGGTCGGCCTGGACTTCGATGTGGTCTACGAAAATGTCCTGAACTTCGTGACGCTTCGCGACCGACTCGGCGCCGCGACCGCCATCAGGGTGCAGATGGTGCAGCAGGAAGCCAATTACGACGAGGCCGACGATTTCGAGGCCCACTGGGGGCCCATCCTGTCCCCCCGCGACCAGGTGGTGGTCCAGCGCGCCCACAACTGGGGCAACGCGGCGGAGGTGATGAAATTCGGCGACGAGGACCAAGTCAACGACCATCCCTGCATCGCGCCGTTCGGCACCTGCGTCATCCTTGTCGACGGCTCCATCCGGCTATGCTGCATGGATGTGGAGGACACCTGTGTGCTCGGCAAAGTCCAAGACGCCTCCATCGCCGAGCTGTGGCGGGGCGAGCGCATGCGGGCGGCGCGCGAGGTTCACCTGTCCGGGCGGCGCGAGGATATCGCGATCTGCGACGGCTGCACGCTCTGGCGCGAGGACAAGCAGACCTTCCATGCCGGTGGAGACGCGTCATGAGCGGCCGACGCCTGACCCGATACGCCGCCGAGCTCCGCGACCGGTATGGGGCGAACGAGCGCCTGTTGCTGGTCCAGTTGCCCCAGGTGGTCCTGGGCGCGTTCAACCGGGACGTGGCGCTGGCCGGAAGCTATTACATCTTTCCGCCGACGGGACTGCAGTTCCTGTACGAGTCCATCCGCCATCGCGGGCTCGACGTCCGCATCCTCGATTTGAACTTCCGCATCCTGAAGGCGGTGCGCGAGGACCCGGACTTCGACGTCGAGGAGTGGCCCGCCATCCTGGAGGCCGAACTCGACGACTTCCGCCCCGGCCACGTGGGCGTGTCGTGCCTGTTCGATTTCGCCATCGGCCCCATGACCCGTGCGCTGACGCTCCTGAAGGAGCGGGGCGAAAGCGTGGTCACCGTCGGCGGCGTGATCGCCACCTATGAATGGCGGAATCTGTTGGCGCGCGATTTGTGCCATTTCGTGGTCGAGGGCGAGGGGGAGAGGAAGTTCGACTACCTGCTTTCCCGACTGTCCGGCGAAATCGACGTGGAGCCAACGGTGGGTATCCGCTTCAAGGACGCGGACGGCTTCCACGAGAGCGAAGGCGACGCGAGTCCCGTCCATCCCCAAGGCGACCTGGTCGCCAGCTACGATCTGGTTCCGGTGGAGGAGTACGAGAAATACGGCTCGCTCAACCCCTATTCGCGGATGGACAACAGGCCCCGCGCGCCCTTCGCGGCCATCCAGATGAGCCGAGGATGCCGGGCCGCGTGCACGTTTTGCTCGGTGCGCGACTTCATGGGCAAGGGCGTGCGGTTCCGGCCCATCGCCGACATCCTGGCGGAAATGGCGTTCCTGATCGAGAAGCGCGGCGTGCGGCATTTCGAATGGCTGGACGATGATCTTTTGTTCTATCGCAAGGAGCTTCGCGACCTTCTCCGCGCCGTGATCGAGCGGGGCTGGGACATCCGCTGGTCGGCCAACAACGGGCTTATCGCCGCCTCCCTGGACGAGGAGACCTTGGACCTGATCCGCGATTCCGGCTGCATCGGGTTCAAGATCGGCATCGAGACCGGCAACGCCGAGATGCTGCGCAAGGTCCGGAAGCCAGGCAACCTGGACAAGTTCCGCCGCGTGTCCAGCCTGTTGGAGCGCGCGCCCGGCGTCTTCGTCGGCGGCAACTTCATCGTCGGGCTTCCTGACGAACGGTTCGGCCAGATGCTGGACAGCTTCCGGTTCTCGCTGGAAATGCGGCTGGACTGGTCGGCCATGACCGTCTGTCAGATGATCCGGGGCGCCTCCGCCTTCGCCGACGCGGGCGAGTATTTCGAGGACCAGATGCGGACCGACGGCTCGAACGTCGCCAATTTCATTCCGTCGCGGCACACCGCCAACGGCCACATGCGGAGCAGGGGGCGGCTGTTGCGGGGGCTCGATGTCTTCGCGTTTCCCCCGGACCAGGTCCCCGACGACGAGCAGGTCAAGGAAATCTGGTTCGCGTTCAACCTGCTCGGCAACTACGCGTTCAACAAGAACCTGAGCCCGGGCGGACGGCCCGAGAAGTTCGTCGCCTGGGTCGCGTCCGTGCTCGTGGCCTATCCGACCAATCCCTACATGAACCTGTTCCTGTCCCTGGCGCACGCGATGTTGGGAAACAAGGACGTCGCCGAAAGCCATCGCCTGCGCGCGCGCGAAAACGTCAAGGACGATTATTGGCGAGGACGGTTCGAGAGCTTCGGGCTGTTTCCGCTTCTTGCGGAAGCCCCCGAAACCCGCGAAGAGGCCCACGCGGCCCTGGAGCGGCTGCGCCGGAATATCCGCTTCCGTCTGGCCAAGTGGTTGGATGGGGAGGAGGAGGCGCGCCTGAGCGCGGCGAAGTAGGATTACGGTTCGCCGCGTTTCTCGGTCTTCAAGACCGCTTCCTCCAGGAACGACTTGAAGTCCAGGTCGCCCCGGACAATGTCGTCGACCATGAATTCCGCAAGGTCGTTGAAGCATTTCGCCAGCCTGCCGACGTCGATTTCGTCGCGGCACATGTCCTTGACGGTCTCCGCCCGTTTCAAAAGCTCGGCGTGGTAGGCGCTGTGCTGCTCAAGCCGGGGGAAGTTCGTCTCGGCGAGGATGTCCTCCTCGACCTTGAAGTGCTCGGTCGCTTCCTTGATGAACCAGTCAAAAAGCCCCCGGCATTCCTTCAAGTCGCCGGCCGCGATGGTTTCGTTAAGCCGGTTCAGGATTTCGGCCAAGCGCTTATGGTCGCCGTCGATGTCCGGGTGCCCGGTTTCATAGGTGGGAAGAATCTCGATTCTGGGCACACGCCCCCCCAACTTTCCAACCTTTGAATCTCCGCGCAGTTCAATCCTTGCATCTTTCCGTCAGGGGGGCAAGGCGCGGATGGGTGGTTTCGAGCACCACGTTGGCGCCGGAGCGGACTTGGCGAAGATGGAAGTCCTGGATGGGGTTGTGGGCGCGGGAGAAGGCCAGGCGGCCCCTGGGGCTGTCCAGGACGGCCGACGCCATGGCGTCCGCCATGTCCTTGCTGGCGGACGCGTCGCCGCCGACGGCGCGAAGTCCGTGGAGAAGAAGCATCGCCGCGTCGTATCCGTGAACGCCGTGCATGACATGGGGGGTCGAGCCCGGCTTTTGGAATTCTTTAGTCCACTCGGGATCAAGCCCGTCCGCCCAGTGCAGGACCGTGCGAATCCCGTCCGCCGCCTCGCCGACAACGTGAAGAACGCCCTCGGTCAACAGGGTTCCCCAGGTTTGGAACCGTCCTTTCAGCCCCGAGCGCTCCAGTTCGAAAAGGAATCCGGCCGCCCCGCCGCGCGACAGGCCGGTGAAAAGCATGTCCGCTTCGCGTTCCGCGGCCTGTTTTATGGATGGACCGAATTTTTTCTCGGTAAAGGGAAGGACGGTATTTCCAAGAATTTCGCCACCGGAGGCGGTGAACGCCGTCTTGAACGCCGAGACCGTTTCCCATTCCCCCGCTCGTCTCTCGCGAACGAAGACCGCGGCGCGGCGATGCCCAGCGCGGAAGGCCGCCTCGCCCACCGCGGAGCCGGCTTGCTCGTTCGTGAACGACGTTCTGAAAGCCATCGGAGAGACGCAAGCGTGCAAGATGTGAAGCGTCCCCGTATCGGGAATGATCAAAGGAATCTCCATTGCCCGGGAAAGGCCCACGAGATCCTCCGTCTCCCCGTCCAGCAAGGATCCGACCAGGAAGTTCGCCCGTCCGGTTTCGACCAGCCGCCTGGCCGCCATGACGGTGACCGCGCGCCCCTGGGCGCTGTCCAGCATGACGGTTTCCATGGGCGAGGACGCCTTCATGAGCGCCATCCGGAATCCCCTGGCGATGGCGCGGCCGACGCCGGCGTCGGCGCCGCTGAAGGGCAGGACGAGCGCGGCGCGGGGGGGCGCGCTTGATGCGAATACGGCCGGAGCCGCCAGCGCCGCGCCCCCCGCCATGGAGAAAAAAACACGCCTTGACAGTTTGTTGTTAGCCATCGCTCACATCAACCATCACTTGAGGAGCGAAGCTTGAAGCGCTGAATCTTGCCCGTGACCGTTTTGGGCAGTTCCGCATGGAACACGACCCGGCGCGGATATTTATAGGGCGCGAGCCGAGCCTTGCAGCGGGCGAGAAGCGCCTTGGCCAAGTCGTCTCCCGCGAGGTCCGGCGCGGCCGGGACCACGTGGGCCTCGGGCTTGGCCAGGCCGTCCTCGTCCTCGCGTCCGACCACGGCGGCCTCGAGCACGTCGGGGTGTTCAGTCAGGCATTCCTCGACCTCGAAGGGCGAGCACCACAGCCCGCCGACCTTGATCATGTCGTCGCTTCGTCCCCGGTAATGGTAATAGCCGTCCGCGTCCAGGACGTAGGTGTCGCCGGTGGCGAGCCAGCCGTCCTTCATGGTCCTTTCGGTCAACTCGGGCTGGTTCCAGTAGCGGGATGCGATGGAGTCGCCTTGGATCAGCAGCGAGCCCTCGGTCCCGGCCGGCACCTCCTTCTCGTCCTCGTCGACGATGCGGGCGCGGTAGCCGGGAGCCTCGCGTCCGGAAGACCCCGGGACCACGTCCCCCGGCCGGTTGGAGATGAAGATGTGCAGGGCTTCGGTGGTGCCGATGCCGTCCAGGACCTCGACCCCCGTCGCCTCCATCCAGCGTCGGCAGATCTCGGCGGGCAGCGCCTCGCCAGCCGACACGCAGAGTCGGAGAGAGGAGAGGTCCCAACGCCCTGCCTCCAATGCTCTCAGCTGGGAGGCGTAGAGCGTCGGCACCCCGAAGAAGACCGTGGGGCGGAACCGCTCGATCATGTCGAAGACGCCTTCGGGCGTCGGCCTGTCCGGCGAGAGAACCGCCGTCGCGCCCACCCACAGCGGAAAGGTCATGGCGTTGCCGAGCCCGTAGGCGAAGAACAGCTTGGCCGCCGAATAACAGACGTCGTCGGGGCCCAGGCCCAGGACTTCCACGCCGTAGCGCTGGCTGGTGGCGACCATGTCGCGATGGCTGTGCACGGCGGCCTTGGGGCGGCCGGTGGTGCCCGAGGAATAAAGCCAGAAGCAATCCTCCATAGGGCCCGCGGGGCGGGCGTCGAGAGCGGGCGGCGCGGCCTCCATCAACGCGGACAGGCGCTCCAGGTCGAGGGCCAGGCGCACGGCCGAGCCGTCGATGGCCGGCTCGGCCTCCGCCCTGTAGGCGGTCTCGAAGACCACCAGCGCCGCGCCGGAATCGTCGATCATGAAACGGAGGTCGCGTGCGCGCAGCAATGTGTTCGCCGGAACCGGGACCAGCCCGGCCTTGATCGCGCCCCAGAACAGATAGAAGAACTCCGGGCGGTCGCCCACCACCATCATCACCCGGTCGCCGGGCGCGAGGCCGAGGCCCAGAAGGGCCTGGCCGCAACGGTTCACGGCCTCGATCAGCGCCCCGTAGGACACGCTCCCGCCCGGCCACAGGATCGCCGCGCGCCTGGCGCGCTCCGCATGCCTGTCGATAAAGGCCTCGGCGGCGTTGAAGCCAGGCGGGAAGGCGATTTCCGTCGGGTCCTTGGCGTTGTCGATGACGACCATGTGGCGGATCGGTTCTTTCAAAAGAGATGTGGGACCCAAGGAGATATCCCCGACATTGGACGTCCCGGTCAAGACGGAAGGCGCGGGGTCGGCGGGACGGGAGATGAAAAGGCTTGTGGGGTGGCGGCCCGGGGGACTAGATTTCAGGTAGGGGAGCGGGCGGAAATGGCGTGACGGGACGGTGATCGTTTGCAAAACGGCGCTCGTAAAATCGTGGAATCGGAAGATTCAAAGGCTAGGCAGGCCTTTTTTGACGTGCTTATCCGGCAATTGGGATTGGGAAGCCTTCCCGCCCTGGACGGTGGGGCGCGCTCGGATATCCTCGAAAGCCTGCGCGTCGCCCTCCTGTACGTGGTCGACGGCGCCGTCGCCTGGGCCAACAGCCACGCCGAAAAGGTCCTGGAGTACGAAGCGGGCGGCCTTGTTGGAAAACCGTTCGACGAGATCGTGGTTCAGGACAGCCAGCGCGAAGGCGTGATCGCCGGAGAAGAGGAGCTGCGCGCGGCGGGCGGCGGGTTCGAGGGCACCTGCAGGCTTTACCTTCGCGACGGGCAGCCTCGCTGGTTCAAGGTCCACGGCGGGGCTTTGGAGTTGGGGGACGGGAGCTACGGAAGCATCTGGGGCCTGGAGGACATGACAGCCCTGTTCCACGAGGCGACGGAAAGCCTGCGCCTCACCGCCGCCATCTTCGAGGCCAGCAACGAGGGCATGCTGATCAGCGACCCCGAGAACCGCGTCCTCATGGTCAATCCCTCCTTTTCCAAGATCACGGGTTACGCCCCGGAGGACGTGATCGGGAACAATCCCAGCTTGTTGAGCTCCGGTCGTCACGACGCGGCGTTCTATCACGCCATGTGGGAGGAGATCGCGAGCAAGGGGCGGTGGAGCGGCGAAATCTGGAACCGGCGCAAGAACGGTAGCGTCTATCCCGAAAATCTGACCATCACGGCGGTCAAGGGGGCCGACGGCGAGGTCGAGAACTATCTGGCCGTGTTCAGCGACATTTCCCGCCACAAGCAGGACCAGGAAATTATCCTGTACCAGGCCAACTACGACGCCCTGACCGACCTTCCCAACCGCCAACTCGTCCAGGACCGCATCCATCAGGCGCTGATCCAGGCCCAAAGGGAGAGTTTCCAATCGGCGGTCCTGTACGTGGATCTGGACAACTTCAAGGTCATCAATGACAGCCTGGGCCACACAGCGGGCGACGCCCTGTTGGCCGAAATGTCGTTGCGCATGAAGGACTGCCTGCGCGAGCAGGACACGCTCGGCCGCCTCGGCGCCGACGAATTCCTGGTTCTCCTGCCCCGCCTGCACAGCGCCGACGAGATCGTCGCCATCGCGCGGCGCATCCTGGAGAGGGTGTCCAAGCCCATGAACCTGGAAGGCCGAGCCCACGATCTGGTCATGACCGCCAGCATCGGCATCGCCGTCTACCCCAACGACGGGGGCTCGACCGACATGCTGATCCGCAACGCCGACACCGCCGTCTCCCACGCCAAGCAGCAGGGCCGCAATCAGTACAAATTCTTCACCGACGACATGAACGCCCGCTCTCTAGAGCGACTGGACCTGGAGAACAAGCTCCGCTACGGCATCGAGCGCGAGGAGTTGATTTTGCATTTCCAGCCCAAGGTGGAGCTGCGCCACGGCCGCGTGTCCGGCGCCGAGGCCCTGGTGCGCTGGGAGCATCCCGTGGACGGCCTGATCCCGCCGGACAAGTTCATCCCGGTCGCCGAGGACACGGGGCTGGTGATCGCGCTCGGCGAATGGGTGCTGAAGGCCGCCTGCGTCCAGGCGCGGGAATGGCTGGAATCGGGCATTTTCGCCGGGCGCATGGCCGTGAACGTTTCGGCGCGCCAGCTCGGCAAGAAGGACCTGCTGGACGTGGTGGAGCGGGCGGTCAACGAGTCCGGCCTGCCGATCAAGCATCTGGAGCTGGAGATCACCGAAAGCTCCATCATGGAGAACCTGGAGGACACATTGGAGGTTCTCTGGGGCCTTCGGGACATGGGCGCGTACCTGACCGTCGACGATTTCGGCACCGGTTATTCGTCGCTGAGCTATTTGAAGGACTTCCCCATCGACGCGCTGAAGATCGACCGGGCGTTCGTGAAGGACATCGGCACCGGCAAGGGCGGCGAGAAGCTGGCCGCCGCCATCATCGCCATCGGCCAGGGTCTGGGCCTGAAGGTCACGGCGGAAGGCGTCGAGACCACCGACCACCTGTCCTTCCTGCGCCAGCAGTGGTGCGACGAGATCCAGGGCTACTATTTCAGCAAGCCCCTGTCCGCCGATGATTTCGTGACGCTGATCGAGACCAATCCGCGCCTGTGACCGAAAAGGGAGCCCAATGGCGAAGTTGAACCGATCCGCCTTGGTCGAACGCCTGGGCCGCGTGCGTCTTCTCAGCCTCGACGTGGACGGGGTGTTGACCGACGGCGGGCTCTATTACGCCGACGACGGCTCCCAGCTGCGAAAGTTCAACGTCAAGGACGGCAAGGGGATCAAGCTGGCCATGAAGGCCGGCGTCGCCGTCGCCATCGTGTCCGCCGGAACCACGCCCGCCATCCGTCTTCGGGCCGAGGGGCTGGGAATCACCCATATCCGCATGGGGCGAGAGGACAAGCTTCCGGCTCTCGATGAAATCCGCGCCGCCGAGGGGCTCGACTGGGACCAGGTGGCGCACGTGGGCGATGACCTCAACGACCTTCCGGCCATGGAGGCGTCGGGGCTCGGCCTCGCCGTCGCCGACGCGGTTCCAGAGGTATTGGCCGCAGCCGACTGGGTGACCGAACGGCCGGGCGGGCGGGCCGCCGTCCGCGAGATTTGCGACCTGATCGTCAATGGGGCCTGATGCGCATCGGCAGATTTCACGTCTATGACCTGATCATCGTTCTGGCGGTGGCGATTCTGCTCGTCCGCCACATGCCCGTCCAGGAACGGGACCCGGCCGTCGAGGCCGCAAGGGCGGCGCTCCGCGCCGGCGCCCAGCATTTCGAACGGGGCGAGTACGCCGAGGCGGCGGACCTGTTCGCCGAGGCCGCTCTCGTCTTTCCCGACAACACCAGCCCTTATTTCGGCCGGGGCATGGCGCTGTTCTTCCTGGAGCGTTTCAACGAGGCGGAGCGGGCGTTCGCGGAAGGGGTGGAGCGCACCAACGATCCCTATCTGCTGTATTGGCGATATCTGGCGGATCGCCGAAGCGGGGGCGAGGGCGACGAGCGGTTGCGCCGGGACGCCGAGGCGATGGGGCTCGAACCCGGGACCTGGCGGGGCGCCGTGGTGCAAATCCTCTTGGGCGAGGCCGACGAGCAAAAGGCCGTCGCCATGGCTTCGCGCGCGCCGGGGAAGCAAAGGGCCGGATGGCTGTGCGAGGCCTATTTTTACCTGGGAGAGCGAAAGCTGCTTGACGGGGACGCCAAGGCGGCGGAAAAACTTTTCAGGAAAGCCCTGGGCACCCGGGCGACGAAATACATCGAGTACGCCGCCGCCGCGGAGGAGTTGAGGCTCCTCAAGCGGCGAGGCGGAGAAGGGGGCGGCTGAACGCCGTCGGGGTCCGACAGGAGTGGATGAGATGAAGTTGCTGGATATTCGAGGGTTTCGCATGGTCATGCCCATGATGGCGCTTGCGCTCGCGGGGTGCGCCGAGGGGGAAGCCCCCGTCGCCCCGGAAGTGCACGCCGCCCGGCCCGACGCGAGCAGCGCCCACGTCCGCATGCACGGCGCCACGGTGGCGGAACTGCGACGGGCCCACGAAGTCCGTCTCGCCACCGAGGTCGAGGCCCTGGCCGAACGGGTGGTCGGCGCCGGAAACGCCTGCGCCATGGCGTCGGTCGAGGTGGGGCCGCGCGGACGGGTGTCGCGAAAGTCCGTCGTCCTGCTGATCAACACCATCGACCGCGTGGTGAACATGCCGACCGAGCCTTACGGGGGGCAAGTCGCCGCGCAGCCCGCCTTCCATGAAGGCGGGGAACTCGCCGCCGTGGAGCGCGCGGTCCGCGCCGGCATGGGCTTCGACGACATGCGCAAGGACAAGCTTGAGGTCATCAGCCGCCCGTTCGCGGGAAGCAGCCCGATCACCAGCTGCCACACCGGCAACGCCATGGCCATGCCAGAGGCGCCCATGGCGTCCCCCATGGCCCAGCCCGGCGCCGAAGCGCCTCCCATGGCCGAGCCCGAGCCGCTTCCCGTGCTGACGCCCGAACCGGTGAACTAATCGCCAGGTCCGGCCCAGCGTTCGAACAGATCGTGGTCGATATCCAGTTGGTCCAGCGCCTTGCCGACGGTCTGGCGGACGATGTCCGCAATGGTTTTCGGCCTGTGGTAGAACGCGGGCATGGGCGGAAGGATCACGGCGCCCAGATCGGCCGCCCGGACCATCAGATCCAGGTGCCCCTTGTGCAGCGGGGTTTCCCGCGTCATCAGCACCAAAGGGCGGCGCTCTTTCAATGTGGCGTCGGCGGCGCGGATCAGCAGCGTGTCGGCGTACCCGTTGACGATCCCCGACAACGACTTGATCGAGCACGGCGCGACGATCATGCCCGCCGTGCGGAAGGAGCCGCTGGCGACCGGGGCCGCGACGTCCGCGTCGTCGTGGACGGCGTCGGCGAATTGAGACAAAGTCTCCACGTCCGTATCGGTTTCCAGCGCAAGCGTGCGCTCCGCCGCCCTGGTCGCGATCAGGTGGGCGGGGCGGCGGAGCGCTTTCAACGCCTTCAGCGTTTCGACGCCATAAACAGCGCCGCTCGCGCCTGAAATTCCGACGACGACGGGAAGGGGATTGTTCGACATGGCGCGTCCTCCAAGCCCCGGATGATGGACCCGGCCGGCGGTCATGGCAAGTCGGCGCAATTGTCTGTCCGGCGGAAAGAAGGTATAGAGGCCCCATGCGCGCGTTCCGATTGCCCCTGTTTGCGATTTTGGCCGTCGTCGTCCTGGGAAGCGGCGGATGCGAGCGCATGCCCGACCCCTTCGTCAGCCGCCCTTACGAGTTCAACCGCGAACATGACGACTTCGGCAAGACGCCGGAGGATATTCTCGAGGTCCTGGTTTGCTACAACCGCAAGAACACGACGCGGGACGTCATTGAACAACTCGCCGTCGAGGAATGCGCCCTGGTGAAAAAGACGGCCCGGTTCAAGGACCACGATTTGACCCAATGCCCCCTGACCACCCCGATCGGGGCCGTGTACGCCTGCGAGGGCGGGCCCAGGCGGGGAGACTATCAATGGTCGCCGAATTTCCTCTATTACGGCCGTCCCCCGGTGCCCACCGCGCCGCTTCCCGAGACCATCAGGCCTTGAGCCGTTGTCCTACCCTGGCAGGACGCGGCGGGCGATGACGACAATGATCAACATCGGCGTTGGGATCGCGCTTTTCTACGCGGCCCTCGTGGTCCTGGTTTTTGTTTTTCAGCGTAGCCTCATGTACCACCCGGGCGGCGACGTGGCCTCGCCCGCCCAGTCCGGCGCGCCCGAGGCCGAGGTGGTTTCGCTCGAGACCGCCGACGGGCTCGACCTTCTCGCCTGGTGGCGCCGGGCGCCGGAGCCCGGACGGCCCGTGGTCCTCTATTTCCACGGCAACGCCGGGCATATCGGAAATCGCGTCGACAAGATCAGGCCCTTTATCGACGCGGGCTTCGGGGTTTTGCTGGTCAGTTATCGCGGCTACGGCGGCAATCGGGGAAGACCCGATGAGGACGGGCTTTACGCCGACGCGCGCGCAGCCATGGCGTTCCTGAGTGACCAGGGGGTGGCGCCGGGGCGGGTCGCGGCGTTCGGGGAGTCTCTGGGCTCGGCCGTCGCCGTCCACCTGGCGTGGGAGCAGGCGCGCGATGCCGCGCTGGGCGCCGTGGTCCTGGAATCGCCGTTCACCACCATGGGCGAGACCGCCCAGGTCCATTACCCCTATCTTCCCGCCAAATGGCTGGTGAAGGACAAGTACGAATCCGCAGCCAAGATCGCCGCGATCGGCGCGCCGCTATTGGTCCTGCACGGGGAACTCGACCGTGTGGTGCCCTTCGCCCACGGAGAGCGCATGCTCCAAGCCGCCGCCGAGCCCAAGGAGAGCTTCTTCCACCCCCTGGCGGGGCACGTGGACCTGTTCGACCTGGGCGCGGACGCGGCCTCGGTCGCCTTCATTCGGAAATGGGTTTCCGAGTGAGGTTCGGCTAATTCCCGGCGGGCAGGGCGAAAGAGAACACGCTGCCCTCTCCCGGCGCGCTTTCCAGCCAGATATGGCCGCCGTGGCGCTCCACGATGCGCTTGCAGATGGACAGCCCGATGCCCGAGCCGGGGTATTCGTGCCGCGCGTGCATGCGTTGGAAGATCACGAAGATCTTCTCCCGGCCTTGTTCGGGAATGCCGATCCCGTTGTCCTTGACCGAGATCACCCACTCGCGCCCGGCCCGTTCGGCGGCGATCTCGACGATCGGCTTTGCGTCCGGTTTTTGGTATTTGAGGGAATTGCCGATCAGGTTCTGGAGCACGCGGGCGATCTGGGCGCGGTCCACGTTCACGGTCGGCATGTCGCCGCATATTATCTCGGCCTCGGTCTCGTCGATGCGGGGGCGCAGGTTGGCGAGGGCCTCTTTCATCACCTCGGTCAGGTCGGTGGTTTCGAACGGTTTGCCCTTGCTGTCGACGCGGGAGTAGGCCAGCAGGTCCTTGATCAGGCCCTTCATGCGCGCGGCGGCTTCCTGGGTGTGGTCGATGAACTCGTCGGCCTCGTCCCCCATTTTGCCCTTGTATTCTCCCGCGAGAAGGTTGAGATATCCCTCGATCAGGTTCAACGGCTCCTGAAGGTCGTGGGACGCGACGTAGGCGAACTGCTGCAGGTCCGAGTTCGACCGCGACAGGGCCTCGACCGAGCGTTCGAGCCCGTCGGTCGCCTCCTTCAGTTCGGAAACGTCCGTGACCGTCCCCACGTATCCGATGATCTTCCGGTTCTCGTCGTACTGCGGCTCGGCCCGGCACAGGGTCGGGAGCGTGCCGCCGTCGGTTTTCAGGAAGGTGACTTCCTCCGCCCAGGACTCCCGGCTTTCGACGGCGGCCGTCCACGAGGCGAATATCCGGTCTCGGTCGTTGGGCGCGACGGCGCCCGCCCATCCGTCCCCAAGGAAGCCGCTCGCCTCGCGTCCGGTGATTTTGCACAGGCGGTCGTTGACGAAGGTGCATGCCCCGGCATGGTCGGTCTCGAAGATCCCCGAAGGCGAGGCGTTGGCCAGCGCCCGGAAACGGGCCTCGCTCGAGGCCAGCGCCAGCTCCAGGTTCTTCCGTTCGGAGATGTCGGTGCAGACGCCGATCCACTTGGTTGGGCGGCCGCCTTGGTCGAGAAGGGGGAGGCCGCGGTCGCTCCAATGCCGGTATTGGCCGTCGCGATGCTGGATTCTGTATTCGTACTGGATCGGGCTTGTGGACGTGGCGTGATGCTCGACCGCGCGTTCGAGTACGCCCGCGTCGTCGGGATGGATCAGGGCGAGCCACGCGTCGACGTTCCTTGAAATCTCGCCCGGCCGTCGGCCCAGAAGGCCATCGACGTCGCCGAACCAGTTCAGGGCGCCGCTTTCCACGTCCCATTCGTAGATCAGGTCGAAGGCGACCTTCCCCGCGGTCCTCAGGCGTGTTTCGCTTTCGAGCACCGCTTGTTCGGCCTGCTTGCGCTCGGTGATGTCCCGCCAGACCACGTGGACCAGGTTCTTTCCCTCCCTCGGGGGGAGGGCGGTGAGGACGACCTCGACCGGGAATTCCTCGCCGTCGGCGCGCCTGTGGACCCATTCGAAACGGTGGCTGCCTTGTCGTTGCGCGATGGCGATAAATTCTTCCGCCGCTTCCCTGGACGGGCGTCCGTCCGGTTGAAGCGGCGGGGAAAGATCGGACGGATGCGCGCTGATAAACTGCTCCTTGGAGTCCAGTCGCAGCATCTTGACGGCGGCGGGGTTGCTTTCGATGAAACGGTTGTCCTCGATCAGCAACTGGGCGTCGCTGGTGTCCTCGAAAAGCTGACGGAACCGGGCCTCGCTGGCGGTCAGCTGCGCGGTTCTTCTCTCGACCGTGGCTTCGAGGGTCATGTTCGCCTTGCGCCGAACCATCGCGACCCAGAACGCAGCGGCGAGCAGGGCGATCAGGACCGTGACGATGCTCGCGACGCCCCAGACAAGGGTCTTGTACTGGTCATAGAAGGACGGCGGGCGATTGATGATCTTGACGCCCTTGGGCAGCGCGTCCGGGTCGATCCCCCATATTTCCATCTGTCTCCAGTCAAAGACGTTCTGGTTCGCGCCTTCGGTCATGGGGGGGATGTCGGTCGGTTTTTCCCCGGCCAGGACGCGAAGCCCGATTTCGGCGGCGGCGCGGCCCTGGAAGTATCCTCCGATCACGTTGCCGCCGACCACGTTGCCCTGGATGTTGAAGTTCAGCAACGCGTAGACCGGGCGGTTGGAGGCGTCTGCGATCAGCCAGCCGATCTTTTCATAGGTGAAGTACGTTCCCTCGGAGTCCTTGAAGAACACCCCGATCAATACCAGGCTGTCCTGGTCCAGCATCCGCAGCCGCGACTGGAGTTCGGGCATGGGCAGGTTCTCGGCGAACGTGATCTCGACGCGCTTTTCGAGGTCGGTCTTGGCCAGGTTTTGCTTCATGGTCCGGGTCCACGCCCGGCCCGTCGGGGTGAAGTCGTTGACGATGACGATCCTGCGCGTCCCCGGATGAATCCGCAGCATGGTCTCGATCGTGTCCACGTCGGAGAAGATTTCCGGCACGCCGGTGAAGTTCGGATGGCTTGAGATCTGTTCGGGTTGGAAATCGTTCACGCCGCAAAACACCACCGGGGCGCCGGGGAACAGGGAGGGCTGGTGTTTCCGCAGGAAGTCGAAGGCGTTGTTGTCCGACGACAGAATCAGGTCGAAGGAGACGTCCTTGTATTTTTCGGCGAACAGGGCGTCGAGCTTATCGAAATAGGGTTCGCTCAGGAACCGCTTGGTGTCCATGTTCTCGATGTGGAGGATGATCCCGCTTTCCTCGGGCTTCAGCGTGTCGCGGACCGCCTGGGTGAGGTTCCGCACCCAGGTCATGCTCTGGTTATAGGAGTTCAGGAGGAGGACGTGGCGGGGCTTTTGCGCCTCGGCTTTCGCGGGAAGCGGAGCAAGCGCGCCGCAAAGCGCCGCAAGGGCGCAAAGCAACGCTAGAAAAACGGCTCTAAACATGATCCCTCAGGCTAAGTAGCCATGGCCGTTGATTAATTTATAGGCGCATACGTGAAACGCGCAAGGGGAAACGCCCGGTCGGTCACTCGTCCAGCAGTGGCGGCGGCGAATGGCTGGCCCAAGTGGTGGCGTCGGTGAAGGCCGCCGCCTCGCCGTAGAACAGAGGCGTGGTGAAGGTGAGCGGCACCTCGCACATCAGCGCGTGCTCCAGGAGCTTGCGGGCGACTTCCTCGCGCTGGTGGATGAAGGCCTTGACCGGGATGCCCTCCAGGGCCGTTTCGTCCACCGCGTCGGGGAGCTTGACCACGATGATGGATTTGGGCGCGACTTCCGACACGGCTTCCGCGATCAGGCGCACGGCGTTCGGGTCGTCCATGGCGATGATCACCGCGCCCGCCGTTCCCACCCAGGCGCTTTCCAGGATCGCGCGTTGGGTGGCGTTGCCGAAGATGACGGCGTCGCCCTTGGCAACGGCTTGGCCCACGGTCTCGCGGTCGTGTTCGATGGCGACGTAGGGCATCTCGGCCTCGCGCAGCAGGCGCACGACCTCCCGGCCGATGGGGCCGTAGCCGCACACCACCATGTGCCCGTCCTCGATCTGATGCTGGAAGCAGGTGTCGTGGCCGCAGACCACGATGTGGTTGCGCTTGACCGCCGCCGGGCCCTCGGGCTTGGCGATGTCCGGCGTCTCGTCTTTCCTGGGGGAGAGAAAACCGGCGATGGCGTCTATCCGACGCAGCAGGAACGGCGTGATTACGATGGACAGCACCACGGCCAACACCATGGTCTGGGTGACGTCGCCGGCGATCAGGTCGGCCCCGCGCGCGAGCTCGAACACGGCGAAGGAGAACTCGCCGCCCTGGGCGATGGCGAGCGCGGTCTTGATCGCGGTGCGCTTGCCTTCGGACATGACCACCACGGCGAAGATGATGGCGGCTTTCACCGCGAGGATCACGGCGAGGACGACGAGGACTTCCAGGACGTGGGTCGCCAGGAACCCGAAATCGATCTGCAGTCCCACGGTGACGAAGAACACGCCGAGCAACAGGTCGCGGAAGGGGTTGAGGTCGGCCTCGATCTGGTACTTGTACTTGGTTTCCGAAATCATCAGCGCGGCGAAGAACGCGCCCAGCGACCACGAAAAGCCCATGGCGTGGGTGAAGTACGCCGACGCCACCACGATCAACAGGATCGCGGCCACGAACAGTTCGTGGGACTTGGTGTCGGACACGACGTTCAGGAACCGGGTGATCACGAACCGGGTCACCAGGTACAGCACCCCCATGGCCACCACGGCGGCGATCAGGGTCTGGACCAGCAGCACGGGCACCGACTGGTCGCCTTCCTGGGTGAAGAACTGGATCATCAGGAAGATGGGGATCACCGCCATGTCCTGGAACAACAGGATGCCCAGCGCCTGGCGGCCGTAAGGCTTGCCGATCTCGTGGCGTTCGTTGAGGATCTTCAGGACGGTGGCGGTGGACGACAAGCTCAGCGCCGAGCCGATGATCACCGCCGTCTGCCATTCCAGCCCCAGCCCCCAACGCGCGATCCCGGCGAACAGCGCGCCGGTCAGGATCACCTGCAGGCCGCCGTGCCCCAGCACCTCGCGCTTCATGGCCTGGAGCTGGCGGACCGAGAACTCCAGCCCGATGTTGAACATCAGGAACACGATGCCGAACTCGGCGATTTCGTGGAGCACATGCTGGTCCGCGTCGGCGGGCATGAAGAACGCGCCGACGACCGCCCCGGACGCGATATAGCCGATCAGCGTCGGCATCCCGATCCGCTTGAGGATGATGTTGAGCACGATGGCGATGGCCGCCGTGCCCATGATCAGGGACAGGTAAGCGTCCATGCCTTCGGTATACTAGGGCGCGGCGGTGGCCGCAAGGGCGACCCGGTTCCGGCCTTGCTCTTTCGCGTCGTAAAGGGCCTGGTCCGCCTGGCGGATCAGCGCGTCGGGCGACTGGCCGATGGAGGGAACCATTGTGGCGACGCCGATGCTGATGGTGACGATTCCGGCCTCGGCCACCTTGGTCGACGTGTGGGAGATCGCGGCGTTCAGCACGTCGACGCGGATGTTTTCGGCGATGACGGCGGCGTTGTCGAGGGGGACGTCGCTCAGGATGACCGCGAACTCCTCGCCGCCGTAGCGGGCGGCCATGTCGCCGGGGCGCCGGTTGTAGGTGCGGCCCTTTAGGATTTCCCCGACCTTCTGGAGGCAGGCGTCGCCCGCCTGGTGCCCGAACGCGTCGTTGTAGAGTTTGAAGCAGTCGATATCCATCAGCGCCAGGGAGACCGGCGCGCTCTGGCGCAGGCAACGGTTCCATTCCGCCTGCAGGTTCTGGTCGAAGGCGCGGCGGTTGGCGATGCCGGTCAGGCCGTCCACCGTGGCGAGTTCCTCCAGTTTGGCGTTCGATTCCTCCAGTTGTTCGTGGGCGATTTTCAGTTTTTCCTCGGCCCGGATGCGCTCCTCGACCTGCTCCTGCAGGCGGTCGTTGACCTGCATCAGGCTTTCCGTGCGCTCAACGACCCGGCTTTCCAGCACGGCCTGGCTTTGCTCCAGCCCGCGAAGCGCCCGGCCGCGAAGCATGGTCAGGTAAAGGGTGATCAGAATGGACAGGAACGCCGTGACGCCCAGGCTTCCCATCACCACGTTCCGGGCCGTGTAATAGGACTGCAGGGCTTCGTCAGCGTTGATTTCGGTGGCGAGCCCCAATCCCAGCTCCTTGTCCCAAGTCCAGGCGCCGAGGACGGTGACGCCGCGATAGTCTCGATAACCCTTGGTGTTTTGCCCCGATGCACCTTCCAGGGCGTGGCGGGCCATCAATGTCAGCGGGCGATTTTCCTGAGGCTGTTTCGGTTTTTCCCCCTTGGTCAGATCCACGTCGGGTTCCGCGACCCGGATGTTCAGAACCGATTTCTCGCGTTTCCCGATCACGCCGACGGTTCTGAGCTCCTCCTCGAAACGGCTTTCGGTCAGCATGACGCCGTTCTTGTCGAAGGCGTAGGTCTCGCCGCTTTCCCCGATGCGGCCCAGCCGCATGAGGCTGCTGAAGTCCCGGATCGGGTCGAGCCGGATGGTGAAGGCGGCGATGACCGTTCCGTCCGCGTCATGGATGGGGGTGGCGGCGAACATGGTCGGGGGCGAGGCGATCCGGCGCGCGTCGCCGCCTTGAAGCGGCACGTCGGAGACGACCGTGGGCACGATCAGGGACTCTCCCTTGAACACGCGGTCGAGCAGTTCGCCCCGTTGTTCGTCGATCAGGTTCCTGACGCCGATGTTGGCGTTGCGCATGGAGGCGAGATTGACCCGGTCCGGGGAAATGACGAAAAAGCCCAGGTATCCCTGGTGCTCCAATTCGGGGTTCAGGATCTCGCGAAGAGTGGATTGCGTGGCCTTGGCGTTCAGAAGCGCGTCCCTGGTCCGGGGAAGGTCCAATAGCGTCTTGGCTTGCCGAACCAGCTCGGGGCGGGCGGCCAGCGTGCGCGCGTCCTCGATGCGGTTGGCGGACCACAAAAGCAGGCCTTCCTCCATGGTGTGGACCACGGTGCGGAGCGCCTTGCCGGCGGCGGCCCTGTTTTCGCCTTCGATGATGGCGAGGCCTTGCAGGGCCACGACGAAGACGGCGCAAAGAAACAAGATTAACAGTACCGGTTCGCGGATCCTGGCCATGGCGTTTGTGTGTTCCTCGCGCCTGAGGGAAAGGGATACGGCGAGGGCGCTACCACTCGTCAACGATCGCGCCGGTAAGATCCGCGTTGGTGAAATCGGCGCTGCCGATTTTGGATTGAATCAGCTTCGCCCCTCTCAGATTGGCGCCCTGGAGCTTGGCGCTTTGGAGGTTGGCGCTGGTGAAGTCCGCGTTTTCCAGGTTGGCCGCGCGCACCGTGGTCTTGGAGGGGTCGTCCCGGTGGGCGATTTCGTGGGGCGCGGCGTCGACGTCGCGCATGTTGGCTCCGGTGAAATTGCATCCGGAGGCGTTGGCGCCGCGCATCACCACCCCGATCATGTTGGCCCTGTGGAATTGTGCGTTGGTCAGTTCGGCCATGGTCAGCTCCACCCCCACCAGGAAGGAGCCGGAAAAATCCACGTTGCGTAGGATCGCGCCGTTGAAGTTGAAACCGCGGAAGTCCACCCGGGTGAAGTCGGTTCCGTCGAACTCCGCCCGTTTTCCCTTCTTGCCCAGCGAAATGACCCAGTGCGCGTGATCGCGGAGCACGCCCCGGATGTCCACGTGCAGGTCGCTCAACTCGCGCACCATTTTCGCGCCGTCGGTTTTCGCGGTCGAAAGATCGACGCCGTTCAGGTTGGCCGCGGACAGTTCCGCGCCCTTGAAATTCGCGCCCCGGACGTCGGCGCCAGCAAGGTCGGCGCCGCAGAGGTCGGTGTATTCCAGATTGGCGTTGACCAGGTTCGCGCCGGTCAGGTCCACGTCCACCAACATGGAGTAGGACAGGTCGGTGCCGCTAAGATTGGCGCCCTTCAAGGAGCATCCGGTCAGGTCGGTCTGAATGATGGTCGATCGGGACAGCTTGGCGCCGTTGAGCTTCACGCCCGTAAGGTCGGCGAGCGCCCGCCCCGTGGGATCGTGGCGATGGGTCTTGAACGAAAGCTCGCCTTCGCCGCTGACCGCGAGCGTGCCGTCGCGAAGATCGGCGTCCTCCAGGTTGGCGTGATCGAGCGTCGCGCCGCGCAGGTACGTGCCGCGCAGGTCGCATCCCGCAAGATTGCACATGGCCAGGTTGGCGTCGCAGAGGTCGGTGCCGTAAAGGTCTGCCTCGCGCAGGTCGGCCCAGACGAAGACGCATCCGATCAACGTGGTGCCGACCAGCTTGGCCCGCCTAAGGTCCGCGCGGGTGAAGTTGTAACCGTTCAGGTTCGCAAGGGTGAAATCGGCCCATTTACCGCCGTTGTTGTCCAGCCATTTTTCATGGTCTTCGATGATGGTTACGATTTCAGCCGGCGTCAGAAATTTCTTGCCCACCATACCCCCAAATACTCGAATTCTCCCCCTAGAGCGGAACCATCATATAACATAAATACGGGGGAAAACAGGCGTTTTCCGGCGGTTTTCGGCGTTATTTCTCCACCGACAACTGGATCACCTCCATCATCGGGCGCAGCGCCTTGAGCCCGCCCACCGGCCCAGCGCGGGAAACCGCGAGTCGGATGAGCTCGCCGCCCTGGGCCTCGGCGAAAGCGAACAGTCGCGATTGGGCCTCGATGGTGACGGCGTTTGCGACCAGGCGGCCGCCGGGGGGGAGCGCGTCCCAGCAGGCTTCCAGCACGCCCGGGCGCGAGACGCCGCCGCCGACGAAGATCGCGTCGGGGGCGGGGGCTTGGCCCTCCAAGGATTCGGGCGCGCGTCTTTGTACGATCTTCAGGTCCGGGACGCCGAGGGCGGCGGCGTTCCGGGCGATCAGGGCGGCGCGGTCGGGATCGGGCTCGAAGGCCACGCACGTCGCCGCGCCCCGGCCCCGGCCGTCGTCGCGACGGCTGGGGGCCGCGCGCAGCCATTCGATCCCCACCGACCCGCAGCCCGCGCCCACGTCCCAAAGCACGGCGCCCGCCATGGGCGCGAGGGCGGACACGGTGACGGCGCGGACCTCGCGCTTGGTGATCTGGCCGTCGTGCTCGAAGGCGTCGTCCGGCAGGCCCGGGACTCGGGGCAGGGGACGCGTCCCCTCGGCCGCCCGGCACTGGATCGCCAGGGTGTTCAGGTCGGCGGCGCGGGGGTGGCTCCACGCCTCCGCCACGCCGGAATAGATGTTCTCTTTCGGTCCGCCCAGATGCTCCATGACCGTGATTTCGCTCGGGCCGTACCCAGCCCCGGTTAGAAGGTCCGCCGCCCTGGCCGGGGTGTCGCCGTCCTGGCTGAGCGCGATCAGCCGCGCGCCTGGGGCCAAGTGCAGGTTCAGGGTCTCCAGCGGTCGGCCGTGGACGGTGATCGCGTCCGCGTCCGCACGCGACCACGCCATCCGCGCCGCGGCCAGCCCGAACGCGCCGGGGTGGGGCAGGATCAGCATGTCTTCGGGCTTGAAGCGCCGGGTCATGGTGGCGCCGACGCCGAAGCACATGGGATCGCCGGTGGCGAGAACCACCACGCGCTTACCCTGGCGCTCCTCGATCCGGTCAAGCGCCGCGTCCACGCCGTCCGACCAGTCGAGCCGTTCGAAGCCGCCGCCCGGAACCATGGCCTGGTGGCGCGCGCCGCCGACCAGAACCTCGGCCCCGTCCACCAGGGCGCGGGCGGCGGGGCTGATCCCGTCCAGGCCGTCGTCGCCGATTCCGACAATGGTGATCCACGCGCTCATGCCCGCCATCATAGCCCGACAAACAAGGTTTGCCAGCCGCCGTCCCGGGGTTTAGGAACGATGGGCATGGAACAAGGGGGCGCGCGGTGCTGACGACCTGGCTGTTGGGCGGGGGGGACGTGAATCCCCTGGTGCTGATCCTGTTCGCCCTGCTGATCGACGTCTACGTGGGCGAGGCCCGGTTCGTGTTTCGCCACATTCCCCACCCGGTGGTGGCCATCGGCGGGTTGATAGACTGGCTGGACCGGAAGCTGAACCGGGAAGAGCGGTCCCAGAGGGATCGGCTGGTCAGGGGATTCCTGGCGGCCCTGTTCGTGACCGCCCTTTGCGCCGGGATCGGCCTTGGGGCGAGCTGGCTCACGCTCCACCACGCCTTCGGCTGGATGGTGGAGCTGCCCTTGGCGGTGACGCTGGTGGCGCAGCGTTCGCTCTACGACCACGTTCACGCGGTGGGCTGGGCCCTGCAGTTCGAGGGGTTGGAAGGCGGAAGGCGCGAGGTGTCCATGATCGTTGGGCGCGACGTAAGCCTGCTGGACGAGCACGGCGTCGCCCGCGCCGCCATCGAATCCTGCGCCGAGAATTTCGGGGACGGGGTGGTGGCGCCGGTGTTCTGGTATCTGGTGTTCGGCATGCCGGGGCTGTTGGCTTACAAGGCGGTCAACACCATGGACAGCATGATCGGCCACAAGACGCCGCGCCACGTCGCCTTCGGCAAGACGGCGGCGCGTCTCGACGACGTTCTGAACTTCATTCCCGCCAGGTTGTCCGGTCTGTTCTTCGTGATGGCTGCCCTGTTCGTTCCCATGGCCAAGCCGCTTTCGGCGTTGAAGGTGATGCTTCGCGATTCCCATTGGCATCGATCGCCCAACGCGGGGTGGCCAGAGGGCGCCATGGCCGGAGCGCTGGGGCTGTCGTTGTCGGGGCCGCGTCAATACAGGGAAGGCCCGGTGGACGAGCCCTGGATCGGCGACGGGGCGCCCACGGCGACCAGCGCCGACGTGCGCCGAAGCCTGTATCTGTTCGTGGTGGCGTGTCTGCTTCAGGCGGTCTGGGTCGGATGCATCGCCATCCTGCTGATGACGACGTTTTCGGAATGGGGGGCTTAGGCGACCCGGCGGGGCGGGGTCACGGTGGCGGGCGCGGACGCGGCCTTGGCGGAGGCGCTTTCCGCAAGGGCCTGGGCCGAGGCGACCTCGCGCCGAAGCGCGGCCATGGTTTCGGAATCGGTGGCCTGCATGCCCTGGAGCGCCTTGACCTTCTCGTCGATGGTATCGACCTGGGCCTTGAGCATGTCAACGTCGCCGCGAACCTGCTCCATGGATTTGACCAGTCGGCTCATGTGCGCGCCGACGACCTGTTCGCCGAGAGATTTGACCCGCTTGTTGGCCTCGCCCGCGATGACGATGGCGCCGAGGCCGAGAACCAATCCGAGACCCGCTAACAGAAACTCCACTGTCACATGCTCCATGCTATCGGCGTAGCGCCGCCGGGTTCGGACGCCCAAGCGTTAACTATATCATGGCGATTCCAAGGCTGTCATGGACAAATATTGTGGATAACAAATATTGCGACAGTATAAGCGTTTAACGCGTCATGTTGAGAGGCGGTCGAGGCGGGCGCCGCGCGAATGTCGGCAAAGAAATGAATAATCTTTGTTTTCCATGAAAGTATGTTGCGATGCTGATCTGTGGCTTTAACGACGGCGTCGGCTTCCGGTTGCGTGGACGTTCAGTCTTTTGCGTAGGGGTTCTTGCCTTTTCTGGGAAGGATGCGGATGGGAATTCCCCATAAATCAAAGTCTTCTCGCAAACTGTTCACAAGATAGCGCAGGTAGGCATCGGGCAGGTCCTCTGGCCTGCTGGCGAACAGCGCGAACGAGGGCGGCCGATTCTTCGCCTGGGTGACGTAGCGAAGCCGGTTGCGCCGCCCCCCGGACGCCAGCGGCGGGGGGTGGCGCTCGGAGACGTCCTCAAGCCAGCGGTTCAGGGGCGCGGTGGGAATGCGCCGGTCCCAGGTCTCGTACATCTCGACCACGGTCGGCAGCAGCTTGTTCACGCCGTCGCCGCTCAGGGCCGACAGCGGCACGATGGGAACGCCGCGCACCTGGGGCAGGGAGGTTTCCAGCCGGTCCTCGATGGCGCGGCGCGCCTTGGCCCGGTCCTCGGCCAGATCGTACTTGTTGGCGGCGATGACCAGGGCGCGGCCCTCCTCGATGACCTTGCGCGCGATGGTCAGATCCTGCTTTTCCAGCCCGTCGCGGATGTCGAGCGTCAGCGCCACCACCTGGGCGAACCGGATGGCGCGGAGCGCGTCGCCGACGGCCAAGCCCTCGACCTTGGCGTTGACCTTGGATTTCTTGCGCATGCCCGCCGTGTCGATCAGGCGGATGGGGCGGTCCCGCCAGGTCCATGAGACCGAGATGGCGTCGCGGGTGACGCCCGCCTCGGGCCCGGTCAGCATACGATCCTGGCCCAGAAGCTGGTTGATCAGGGTCGACTTGCCCACGTTGGGGCGCCCGACGATGGCGAGTTGCAACGGTCGGTTTTCGTCGTCCGCGTCCTCTTCATCGTCCTCCTTGGCGAAGGGGGCGAGCGCGTCGTACAGCTCGCCCATGCCCTCCCCATGTTCGGCGGAAAGGGGCAACGGATCGCCTAGGCCGAGCGCGTAGGCCTCGAGCAACCCGGCCTCGCCCGCGCGCCCCTCGCACTTGTTGGCGCAGAGCAGGACCGGTGTGGGCAGGGCGCGGAGCCAGGCCGCGAAATGCTCGTCCAAGGGCGTGATCCCGGACCGGGCGTCGATCAGCATCAGGACCACGTCCGACTCGGCCAGGGCCAATTCGGTTTGGGCGCGCATGCGGGCCTCCAGGCTGTCGTCGAAGGCCTCCTCCAACCCGGCGGTGTCGATGACGCCGAAGCGGAGGTCTGCGATCCGGCCTTCGCCTTCCCGCCGGTCGCGGGTCACGCCCGGCGTGTCGTCGACGATGGCGAGGCGCTTGCCCACCAAGCGGTTGAACAGAGTGGATTTGCCCACGTTGGGGCGGCCGATGATGGCGACGGTGAAGGTCATGGTTGGCGGTTACTTGTACGCCACCAGGTCGGCGTCGTCGGTGAGGAAATAGAGCCGTCCCTTGGCGGCCACCGGCGGCACGGTGACGCCGTCGGGCATGTCCACCTCGCCCAGGATGCGGCCGGTGTAGGGCGAGATAGCCATGGCCGTCCCCTCGGAGTTGGCGATGATCAGTCGGTCGCTGGCGAGCATGGGGCCGGTCCAAAGAATCGGTCCTTCCTGCTCCTCCTCGTCCTCCCAACGTGGAAGCGGCGTGACCCAGTGGATGGCGCCCGAGCGGCGCGACAGGCAGACCAGTTCCTGATTGTTGGTCAGCAAGAACAGATAGTCCCCGGCGATCCAGGGGCTTTCCGGCCCGCCGACCTCGCGCTCCCACACCCGACGGCCGGAGCGCAGGTCGATGGCGACGGTGAAGCCGCCGTGGCTTAGCGCGAACACCAGGCCCCGATCGATGATCGGGCGGCCGCGAATATGGGACAGGGTCGAGACCACGTCGGTGCGCTTCACCGAGCCGAGCGAGTCGGTCCAGATCACCCGGCCGTTCTCGACGCTGAGCGCGACGATCTCGCCTGACGAATACGGCGCGACCACCACGCCCTGGTCCACCGCCGGGCTGGCGCCGCCGAGAAGGCTCGCGATCTCGGTGATGCCGCCGTGGGTCCAAAGCGTGCGGCCGTTCTTGGCCGACAGGGCGTGGAGCTTGTTCTCAACCGTGATGACGAAAATCCGCCCGCCGCGCACGGATGGCGCGGACCGGATCGGGCCGTCCAGGACCCGGGTCCAGCGCGGCTTTCCGGTCTTGGCGTCCAGCGCGGCGATGCCGCCGAAGCCGGTGCTGACGTAGACGGTCCCGTTGTTCCAGGCGAGGCCGCCGCTGATGTGTCCGTCGTCCTCGCTCCTGGCGGTGAGGTCTTTTCTCCACAGTTCGTCGCCGTCCTTGGCGTCATAGGCGCTGACCGTGGATTCCGAATCCACCACGAACACCTTGCCGTCCGCGACGACAGGGGAGGACACGATCCGGTTTTCGTCGTCCGAACCCGCGCCGATGTCGGTTTTCCAGGCGCGTTCGAGCGCCGCGCCCACCTTGATATGGTGCATGGCGTGGTTGGGATAGCCCCCAGCCTGGGGCCAGGCGTCGTTGATGGTCGGGGCGGGGAGAAGGATTTCCTTCGTGGCCGCGGCCGGGTCGGGTTCCAGATCCCGGGAATGGACCAGGACGGATATCCGTTTGCCCGGCAGGGGATCCTCTTCGTCTCCTCCGAACCAGGTGTCCTCGCACCCGCCCAGGGACAGCGCCGAGGCGAGCGCCATGGCGATTGCGAAAGGGCTTTCGTGCGGGCGGGACGGGGAGGGCATGGCTATTTCCCGATCACGTCGATCATCTGCTGGGCCCTTGCGCGCACGCCTTGGGGCGTGGACGGATCCTCTGCGAGCGGCTTGAGGAATTTCCGGGCCGTGCCGTGATCGCCCCGGGCGATCTCGATCACGGCGGACAACTCGCGGGCGGTGTGGCGCCAGGGATTGCTTTCGTCGCGCAGGGGTGCGAGCTCCGCGCCCAGCGCCGCCAGATCCGCGCCCTTTCGGTCCATGTCCTGCATCACGGCCAAAACGGTGGCGAGGCCGCGGTAGGACGGATCCAGCGAAGAATCGGCGGCGATGGCGCGGAAACCCTGGGCCGCGTCCGCGCGATCGCCCCTGTCGGCGGCGAGAGACGCCTGTTGGAATCGGGCCAGCATGGCGTAACCGGCGCCCCCATCCTCGGCCAAGGCGGAGAAGGCTTGGATCGCCTCGTCCGTCTTTCCCTTTTCCGCCAAGTCCTGGGCCTGGACGAAGCGTTGGCTGTTTTCGAGGCGGGCGGACATTTCCATGTGCCGCCAGCCCTGGTATCCGGCGACGACCAGCACCAAGCCGAGGGCCGAGCCGATCACCCAGTTCCCGTACTGCTTCCAGAGCTTCTGGTACTGCTCTTGTTTGAGCTCGTCGTCGATTTCGCGGATCAGCGCATTGTTTTCGGTGTCGGCCACCTGATCGCCTCCCCTAGGGCCTGTCGGTGCGGAAAGAGAGGATATCCCCACCCAGGGCGGTTGGCAAACCGCCGTTTGGATCAATCATAGCGCCACTTGATGGAGCAGCCCATGCTGGCGATCTGGTCGGCCGGTCCCCGGCTGGTTTGGGCCACTTGACGCATGGCCTCGAACAAGTCGCGGCGGGCGCCGTCGGGGGCGGGATCCTTGCGGGACTCGTCGAGCCGGCCCCGGTACTGAAGCTCCAGCTCCGCGTTGAAGCCGTAGAAGTCCGGGGTGCAAACCGCGTCGTAGGCGCGCGCGACGTCCTGGGATTCGTCATAAAGGTAGGGGAAGGTGAAGCCGTTGGTTTCGGCGAAGGCCGACATGTTTTCCGGCGAATCCTCGGGATAGTTCACCCAGTCGTTTGCCATGATGGCGACGACCCCGATTCCCAATTCCTGAAGCTCGCGGGCGTCGCGGGCCAGCCGGTCGGCGATGGACTTGACGTAGGGGCAGTGGTTGCAGATGAACATCACCAAGGTCCCCTTGGGACCGGCCACGTCGGCCAGGGAATGGGTCTTTCCGTCGATGCCGGGAAGGCTGAAGTCCGGGGCCTTCCAGCCGAAATCGCAGACGGGGGGTTGCAGGGCCACCATGGCGGGGTTCCTTTCCTTCGGGGGCGTTTACCAATAGGTAACCCTTTTGCGCCATAATGTCAGTCGCCGAAGTGTTGGTACCGAAAGGCGAATGAGGGAGCCATGTGGGCGAAGGGGATCAAACCGACATTCATCGTCGCCGCGTTCGCGGCGTTTCTGGCCGTCGGGGGCTGCGTCGGCAACTTCCCGACCTTCGCCGCCGCGCAAGGCGCCAGCGCCATCAGCACCGGCAAGACGGTCACCGACATGGTGTTGTCCTACGCCAGCGGTAAGAACTGCTCCACCAAGCGTCAGGAGATGGGCCTGACCTATTGCGAGGAGGACGAGAAGAATCCAACTCCCAACGTCTATTGCTACCGCACGCTCGGGCGCGTCACCTGCTACGCCCAGCCGGACCCGCATCGCGACGGGCGCAGCCGGGTGGGTGACAATTCCCAGAACGAGTTGGGCTACGGTTTCTGACCCGTCGATCCCATGAAAAAACTGATCATATCCACGATCGCCGCCGCCATCGCGGCGGGCCTCGGCATTTGGTTCGTCGTCGGAGGAGGCTCCGAGGAGGTTCCCGTGCTGCAACGCGGCGTGGTCGAGAAGATCGAGCGGCTGGAGACCCGCGCCCGCGCCGGCGACCTCCGCGCCCAGGTGGCGCTGGGTCGCGTCTACGAAAAGGGCGAAGGGATCAAGCCCGACCCCGTCAAGGCCCGCGATTGGTATAAGCTCGCGGCCGAGAAGAACTACAACGAGGCCCACTACGCGCTCGGCATGCTGTACGCCGACCCGGAAATTCCGTTCACCAGCTACTCCAAGGCGGCGGAGCATTTCCGCCAGGCCGCCAACATCGGCGGGCACGCGGAGGCCCAGTACGAACTGGGCAGGCTGTACTACAAGGGCCGGGGCGTGCCCAACGACCTGGCCGAGGCGTTCAAACTCTATCGCCGCGCCGCCGTCCAGGGCCATCCCGTGGCCCAGTATCTTCTCGGCACCATGCACAATTTCGGTTGGGGGGTGCGGATCGACAAGATCGAGGCCTACGTCTGGCTCAGCCTGGCCTTGCCCAAGGCCGACGCGGTCAAGGCGGCCAACAAGGACTACAACCTCGAAAAGATCCTCGGGGAGCTGGTCGCGGGCATGAACCGCTATCAGAAAGAGGCCGGGGACAAGAAGATCCGGAAATGGCGGAAAAAGCTGGCGCCCAAAACGCAACGCTAATGATTGTGTATCTTTCCAGTGACTTGTATATTGCGGGAAGTCAGACGCGCCAGGGGAGGATGCCATGCCAACTTCGCCGTTCGAAGATCTGTTCAGGATGTTCCAGACTCTGCAGATGCCCGGGGGCGGGGACGTCTGGCAGAACTACCACCCCATGACAAGTTGGTTCAGCCCCCAGAACATCCACATCGAATACGAGGGCGACCGCCAGGTCGAGAACGCGGTGACCGCGAGGGCGGCCGGATACGGCAGGCAGCTCGACGCCCTGCAGAACGCCGTGCTCGCCATGGCCTGCGCCTTGAAGGCCGACCAGATCGAGCAGGTCAAGGCCCTGCGTGAAATGGTGGACAAGATCGACGAGATCAAGGCGCTGAAGAAGGAGGATCTGAAGGCCCGCGCCCTGAAGGACCTCATGCGCCTCGGCGAGATGGACCGGGCCGCCTACCACCACGTGATCGGCGAGGCCAACAGCCACGTCCGGGGCGTGGACGACAAGGAGTCCAAGGAAAAGGAAGAGGCGGAAAAGCGCAAGAAGGCGCCCAAGGACGGAAAGGACGCCTTCGGCTGCGACCTTCCGTCAACGGAGGGCTGATCGGTAGATTTCCAAGGTGCGCTCCATCCGCGCGTCGATCCTCAGCTCCTTTTCCGCGAAGGCCCGCGCGCGGGCGGCGATGTCTTTGGCGCGCTCGGGGCCGTCGAGTATCGCCTCCAGCGCGTCGGCGTATTCTTTCGGCGCTCCGGGGGCGACAAGCCATCCGGTTTCGCCCGGGCGAACAAGCTCCGGCACCCCGCCGACGCGGCTCGCGACAACGGGGGTCAGGCCGGCGAACGCCTGGGGCGCGGCGCGGGACTGGGCCTCGACCGCGATCGAGGTGATGAACAACGCGTCCAGCGCCTGGGTGATCCGCGCCACGTCGTCTCGGTATCCGGCGAAGGTGACGGCGTCCTCGAGTCCCTTGGCGGTTACGAGGTCGCGAAGCTCCTTCTCGTAGCCCGACTGGGTCCCGATTCCCGAGCCCACCAACAGGCCATGGACGAAGCGGCCCCGTTCGCGCAATTCCGAAACCGCGAGGATCAGGTTCTCCTGCGCCTTGTCGCCGCGCAGCATTCCCACCACGCCGATAAGCGCGGCGCCGTCCGGGACGTTGAATTCTTCCCGCACCTCCGCGCGATGACGCTGTTTGTTCGCCACGTCGAAAAAGCCGTCGCCCGCCCATTCCCCGACCACGTCGGCTTTGCCGGCCGGCGCCAGCCCCGCCGCGATCATGTTTTCCCGAATGCAATCCGCCGTGGCGATGGCGCGGTCGAACCCGAGACGCCATTGCAGCCGGTTGCGCCATTTGCCTTTCAGGGGTTGGGTGATATGGCGGGACCGGATCACGCCCATGATCCCCCGGCAGAACGCAAGCGTCGCCGCGTCGCGGCTGCCGTGGCAGTCGGCGACCTGAATCCCCAGCCGTTTCACCAGCCTCCGGGCCTGCAGGATGGCGCGGGGGTTGTACTGGCCGTGAAAGTCCACGGCGTGGGCCTCGAGTCCTTGTTCGAGGGCTATGCGGAGGATTTCGCTGTTCGGTCGCGCGGCGAGAAAAGCTTGGTGCCCGTTGCGGTTCAACCAATGCATCTGCTCCAGGATACGATATTCCTGGCCGCCCCAGTTGTCGGACGATTCCGTGTGCAGGATCCGCATCGCCCTATTCCTTGCGAGGCAGCCGCGCGAACAGGGGATCGAACAGCCAGTTGGGCAGCGCGCCCGTCAGACGGGCGGCGGCGTAGAGCGGCCAAGGGAAGCCGATCCGCGCCCGGCCCTTGGCCAGCCCCTTGCGGATGATCCCGGCCGCTTCGTCCGCGTCCATCAGGAACGGCATGGGGAACGAATTGGTCGCGGTCATGCGGGTGCGCACGAACCCGGGATAGATGACGGATACGGCGATCCCATGGGGCGCCAGGCGCGGCCGCATGGCCTCGCCCCAGGCTCGAACCGCCACCTTGCTCGCCGAGTACGACGGCGCGTTGGGAAGGCCTCGGAATCCAGCCAGGGACGACATCAGGGCGATCTGGCCCCTACCCCTGTCCTTCATGGGCTGGATCAGCGGCAGGACCGTGTTGAACACGCCCGCCAGGTTGACCACGAACACGTCGCGGGTCCGCTCCTCCACCGTCTTGTCGTCGCCGGACCGGGCGGAGATTCCGGCGTTGGCGACGGCGAGCTCCAGGGGATGGCACTCGTCCATCTCGGCGATCCAGTCCTCCATGGCGGCCCGGTCGGCGACGTCGACCGCGCGGGCGTTGACCATGGCGCCCTTGGCGCGGCAAGCCTCGGCGGTTTCCTCCAGACGTTTTTCGTTGCGCCCGCCGAGCGCGAGAAAGACCTTGGGCGCGGCGTATTCTTCCGCCAGCGCGCGGCCGATGCCGCTGGACGCGCCGGTGATCAGGATGTTGCGGGTGGCGCGCAACGTCATGGCGCGGACGCAACCTGATCGAGGATCAGGTCGGCGACGAAGGGCTCGGACCCGATGGCGCGGCAGTACCAAAGCTTGCGGCCGTGAAGGTCATAGGGGCCCGCGGGTGTTCCGTCCCGCGCCATGACCGCGAGCTTGGGGTCCTTGGGGTCGATTCCCAACAGCGCGGGCACGTCCTCGGCCCCGTGAAGACCGTTGGAGATCATGAACGGAATAGCGATTACCGCGCCCGCCCGGGTCTGTTCGGGCCAGTTCTTGACCAGCGGCGCGTTCTCCAGGAACGCGGCCTGGGCCTCGGCGGCGACGTTCAGCGCGTTCAGCGCGTCGGCCAGCGCCCAGGTGCGGATCGAGGATTGCTTGTTGCGCGCGGTGCCGTGGCCGATCAGCAGGACGCAGGCGTCGTCGGGGGCGACGCCCTCGGTCTCGATGATGGTCCGCGCGCGCTCGGCCATGGCCTCGGCGACGCGGGGATGCTCGCCCACCGGGTCGCACAAGACAATTCTCTTGCCGTCCCGTTCGGTCACCGGGCCAGTGAGTCCCATTTCCCGGGGAATGACCTCGCCGGTGATGTAACCCTTGCAGGCGAGGTTGGGCGCGACGAAGATTTCCGGCGCGTCGATGCTGTCCAGAATTTCGGAAAGGCGGGGGGCTTCTTTCCAGAACGCCGCATGCACCTCTGCGAACAGGCTCCTGTTCCGGATTTCGTCGGCGCGCGCCAGGGTGGGCGCGCTGCTGTGCGGGTTGATCGACGAGCCGTGGCCGACCAGGACCAGGGCCGCGCGGGACCAGCGTCCCTCAGACACTCTCCTTGGCCTCCGCCCGGCAGTCCTGCACCGGCCCGCGCCAGGCCAGCGCGTCGGCCAGGCTCACCACCTGTCCGATCACGAACAACGTCGGCGCCTCCAGCCCCGACTTCTCCACGCACTCGGGAAGGTTCTCCAGCGTGGTCAGCATGGTGCGCTGGTCCGGCGTGGTGCCGTTCTGGATCGCGGCCGCGGGGGTGTCGGCGGGAAGCCCGTGGGCGATGAGCCGGCCCGCGATCTCGACCACGTTGGTGAGGCCCATGTAGATGACCAGCGTCATGCCCTTGTCCGCCAGCGTGGTCCAGTCCAGGTCCAGGGTCTTGCCGTCCTGGCGGTGGCCGGTGATGAAGCGGACCCCGTGCGGCGCCAGGCCGCGATGGGTCAGGGGGATGCCGGCGTAGGCGGTGCATCCGGCGGACGCTGTGATGCCGGGCACCACCTCGAACGGAATGGCTTCGTTGACCAGGCGCTCCGCCTCCTCGCTGCCGCGCCCGAAGATGAAGGGGTCCCCGCCCTTGAGCCGAACCACGGTGCGTCCCGCCTTGGCCAGGCTGACCAGAAGGTCGTTGATCTCGGACTGGGGCATGTGGTGGTTGCGTGCGGCCTTTCCGGCGAAGATGCGGGTGGCCCCCGTGGGGATCAGATCCAGGATGGGCTCGGACACAAGGCGGTCGTAGACAACCACCTCCACCGACTGGATCAGACGGAGCGCGCGCACGGTCAAAAGATCCGGGTCCCCGGGACCGGCTCCCACCAGATAGACCTTGGGCGCGCCCAATTCCGACATGTTCAGCCCTTCGTTTTCTTCACGTCCCGAACGAATTCCACGAAACGAGACGCCCAGCGGTTGGCCGCGACGTCGCGAAGGTGGGCGTAGCAGGCCAAAAGGTTGCCCATCACCAATCCGTCGCTTTCGCCATCGACGCCATGTCCGCGAAGAACCTCATAGGCGAACATGGGCTCGCCGTCCAGGTTCTCAAGGGCGGAATAGTGAAACTCGTGCGCCGGGAACTCGGTTCCGGCGGGCATGGACCAGGGCCCCCGTCCCGTTTCGCGCAGCCTGACGTAGCCCCGCCCCCGGGGCCGGGCGTGCATGACCGTGTCGCCCGGGACCACGCCCGCCATCGCGCGTCGCTCCCCGTTCCAGACGATGGCGCGGGACAGGTACATCAGCCCGCCGCATTCGGCGTAGGTGGGCAGCCCGCCCTCGATGGCCGCGCGGACCGCGCCTCGCATCTCCGCGTTGGCCTCCAGCGCCGCCATGTGGGTTTCGGGAAAGCCGCCGCCGATGAACAGGCCGTCCAGGGGCGGAAGCCGGGCGTCGCGGGTCATGTCCATGAAAGCCAGCTCGGCGCCCGCGTTCTCCAACGCCTCCAGATCGCCCTGGTAATAGAACCCGAACGCCGAATCCCGGGCGACGCCGATCCGGACGCGCTCCGTCGAAGCGGGTTGCGGCGTAGGCGCGGGCGGAGAAGGGGCGGGGGCGGTCCGGGCGATTTCGAGAAACCCGTCCAGATCGACCTGACGCGCCACCGCGTCGGCCAGGCGGTCGATCATGGCGCGGGCCTTGGGCTGTTCGTTGCTGGGGATCAGGCCCAAATGCCGCTCGGAAATCTCCAGCGCCGGGTCGCGGGCGACGGCGCCGAGAACAGGGACGTCGGTGTATGTTTCCATGACCGCGCGCATCTTGGATTCGTGGCGCGCGCCGCCGACCTGGTTGAAGAGGACGCCCGCTATGCGGACGTCCGGGTCGAAGGCCTGGAACCCCTGGACCAGTGGGGCGACGCCGCGCGTCATGCCCCGGGTGTCGATCACCAGGACCACGGGGGCGGCGATCAGCTTGGCCAGCGCCGCGTTGCTGTCGGAGCCGTCGAGCGCCACGCCGTCGTGCAGGCCCTTGTTGCCCTCGACGATGGAGACTTCGCCCGCGTGGGCGGAAAACGCGTCCAGGACCTCGTCCCGGCCCATGACGTGGAAATCCAGGTTGCGGCAAGGGCTCCCCGCCGCCGCGCCGAGCCACATGGGGTCGATGTAGTCCGGCCCCTTCTTGAACGGGTGGACGTCGAGCCCCCGGGCCGCCAGCGCGGCCGCGAGCCCGATGGACACGGTGGTCTTGCCCGACGATTTGTGGGCGGCCGAGATCAGGACGTGGGCCATGGATCCGTTCGGTTCTTGCTTCTACGCAAACGCCGGTCCCTAGGGACCGGCGCCGCGTTATGGATAATGCCGATGGAATCACCCCTCGGTGATGGCGACCTCGACCTTTTCCGGCTCGTCGAGGATCTCCTCCATGTCGTCGGGACGATATTGCAGGTCTTCGTCGGCAAGCGAGGAGGGCAGGATCGGCAGGAACCTGATCCCGAGCACGATCAGCATAAAGGCCGCGCCGAAGCCGCCGAGCCCCAGCAGCACCTCGTAGAGGCTGGGCGTGTATTGGGTGATCACGCCGTCGAAGAAGGCGCTGGACACCTCCATGCCCGGGAACAGAACCAAGGGATAGGCCTGCCCGCCGATGATGATGACGAACATCTGCGCCATGCCGCCGATGATGACCAGCACGCACGCGGTGGCGATGGCCGGGATCGAATTGGTCGTGCCCTTCCAGTACAGAAGGATCAGCGGGATCACCGCGCCGATCAGCACTTGGCCGATCCAGAACACCTTGGTGTAGACGCCGCCGTTCAGCAGGATGAACGCCACGACGCCCCCGTGCTCGGCCGCGTACAGGTTGGTCAGGTGGAAGACGATCACGAAGTACATGGCCGCCGCCACGAACACGCGCAGCAGATTTTTCAGTCGCCAGATCAGGTAAAAGCCGATGGGCCGTCCGGTCCAGTTGTAGGCCGCCAAGACCACCAGATTGTAGATCGCCAGCCCATAGACGAAGGACATGATGATGAACATGGGCGCCATCAGTGCGGAATCGAAGGCTTCGCGCGCCATGATGAAGCCGAAGATCGACCCGGTGCCGGTGGTCAGCGTCAAGCGCCAGACGAAGGCGAACGTGCCCGCCGCCACCTTGAACTTGTTCATCCGCAGTTCGAGCATCATCCACAGATACGCGCCGACCACCACGAAGAAGCCGGAATAAAGGAAGATGTTCCAGGCGAAGATGGATTTGAAGTTATAGGTGGTCGCGGCGATGATCAGCCGGTCGGGACGCCCAAGGTCGAGCACCAGGACCATGAGCCCGCCCGCGAGCAACGCGATGGAGATCAGGCCCGAAAGCGGCGCCATCGGCGTGTATTCATGCTTGCCGAACACGGACGAGATCGACGCGACGTTCAACGCGCCCGAAGCGGCGACGATCAGGAACACGGCGAAGACGTGGGGCATGCCCCAGACGACCTGGTTGGTCATGCCGGTGACCCAGTGGCCCTCGTGCTCCATGTAGAGCGTGGCGCCGAGCGCGCCCAGGATCAAGCCGCCGAGAACGGCCACCAGGACGAAAAACTCGCTGCTGCGGCCGCGGATTTCGCTGAGTTCGATGTTCATCATGTCAAAGCTCTCCCCGTCCTATATGCCGCGATACAGGATGCCGGGATCGAGGCCGAGGTCGGCCCTGATCTTGCGGGTCATGTGTTTCGCCGCTTCCCGGGACACGGGGCTGTCCGGGTCGTTGAGATCGCCGAAGACCATGGAGCCGCCGCCATGCTGGTTGCAGGCCTCGACGCACGCGGGCGTCCCGCCCGCGTCGATGCGGTGGACGCAGAAGGTGCAGGATTCCACCGTGCCCTTGCCGCGCGGGGCGTGGGCTTTCTGGTCCTTGACGTTTTCGTGGACGAAGGACCGCGCCTTGTAGGGGCAGGCCATCATGCAGTACCGGCAGCCGATGCAGATGTGCTTGTCCACCAGGACGATGCTGTCGGCCCGCTGGAAAGACGCGCCGGTGGGGCACACGTCGACGCAAGCCGGGTTGGAGCAATGCTGGCACATGACCGGCACGTGGGTTTCCGCGCCGGTCTGGGGATCGCGCACATGGACGGTGCGGATCCATTGGGCGTCGGTCGCGGGCCGGTCGTGGCCGGTCCAGCCGTTTTCGGTCTTGCAGGCGCTGACGCAGGCGACGCAGCCCGCCTCGCACTTGGTGGTGTCGATCAGCATGCCCCAACGTTTGGCGCCCGACGCGGGCTCGTCCGCCGGACGCGCCTCGGCCGGGCCGGCGATCAGGGTGACGCCCGGCGCCAGCGCCAGGGTGGCGACGGCGGCCGCGCCGCTCAAAAGGCCGCGCCGGGATTCGTCGACGGCGTTTTCCGTCCGGCAACCGCAGGCCGGCGTGTCACGAAGGTCCTTCATCGCGATTTGCTCCCCTGGGGCTTGGTGGTGTGGCAGGTGAAGCAGTCGACGCTGACCGCCGCGTATTCATGGCACTGCTTGCAGAATGGCTTGAGCGAGGGGCCCGCGTCCGGATTCTTCGGATCGGGCACCGAATGGCACTCCACGCAGGCCTTCAGGCTGTACTTGTTGCCGCGGATGCCCTCGTGCATGGTCTCTTCGCGCTGATGCTTGAGCCAAACCATGTGGTAGCGGCGCATTTCCGCGTTGGGCTCGAGGCAGTTTTCTCCCTTGCCCCTGACCAGTTCCGGCATGGGCACGCGGCTGTCGCCCGCGCTGAGCGGGGGCGCGAGCAGGATCAGCGCCGCGAGGGCCGCCGCAACCGCGCTCAAAAGCCTGAAGGGTTGAGTCATCGTCCGTCTTCTCCCCATGTCCCACCTCCGCCGTTCAGGGGTCGGAGGCGGCCTCCTTATCCACTATTCCTTGGTTCCAAGCTGGATGGCGTCGCTGATCAGGCCATGAATGCTGACGACCATTTCCATGTCGTGGCCGTACTTGGGCAGCACCTTGGAGAATTGGCTCTTGCAGATGGCGCAGATGGCGGCCATGTGGGTGACGCCCTTGTTGTCCACCACTTCCTGCAGCGCCTCCATCCGGGGCAGGGCGCCCTTGACGCGCAGCTCCATCAGGTCGTCGGTCAGAAGGCCGCCGCCGCCGCCGCAACAGAAGGTGCGGTCGTGAATGGTGTCGCGACGCATGTCGACGAAGTGGTTGCAGGCCGACTTGATTACCTCGCGCGGGATGTGGAACTGCCCGCCGGGCTCTTCCCCCATGCGCGTGGCCCGAGCCACGTTGCAGGAATCGTGGAAGGTGAGCACCTTGTCGTCGTTGGCTTCCTTGTCCAGGTTCAGCGCCCCGCGCTGCACCAAGTCGTGGGTGACCTCGCAGATATGCTGGGGCACCGGATACCTGGGGTCCAGGAAGTCCCATGGGCCGGCGTAGGTGTTCAAGAAGGCGTAGGCCACGCGCCAGGCGTGCCCGCATTCGCCGAAGATGATGCGCTTGACGCCGAGGTCCAGCGCCGCCTTGCGGATGCGGTTGGCGATCTTGTGCATCTGCTCGTAGGAGCCGATGAACATGCCGAAGTTGGCGGCCTCGGACGCGTATGAACTGACGGTCCAGTTGATGCCCGCCTGGTGGAAGACCTTGGCGTAGCCGATCAGGCCGTCGATGTGCGGCTCGGCGAAGAAATCGGCGGATGGGGTCACCAGAAGGACGTCGGCGCCTTCCTGGTTGACCGGGAACTTGACCGCGACGCCGGTTTCCTCCTCCACGTCCTCCTCCAGGCCTTCGAGCGTGTCCTCGAGGGCGGGAAGGGGAAGGCCCAGGTTGTTGCCGATGACGTGGACCTTGGCGATGATCTCGTTGCAGTACTTCTGGCCCAGCCCGATACGGTCCATGACCTCGCGGGCCGCCATGGAGATTTCCGCGGTGTCGATGCCGTAGGGGCAGAACACCGAGCAGCGGCGGCACTGGGAGCACTGATGGAAATAGGAGTACCAGTCGTCCAGGACCTCCTTGGTCATGGGCTTGGCGCCCACGAGGCCGGGGACGACCTTGCCGCCGAGGGTGAAGTACTTGCGGTAAATCTGGCGGAGCAAGTCCTGGCGCGCCACCGGCATGTTCTTGGGATCGCCGGTGCCGAGATAGTAATGGCACTTGTCGGTGCAGGCGCCGCACTTCACGCAGGTGTCGAGATAGACCCGAAGCGCCTTGTTCTTTTTCAGAAGGTCGCCAAGGGCGTCGACCGCCTTCAGCTCCCAATTCTCGACGAGCTCGCCTGGGAAGCCCAGGGGCTCCTGATGGTCAGGCTTGGCCACGAATGGCTTGGAATGGGCCATGGCGCTCTTGGCCATCGCCGGGTTTTCCCGGTGCTCGCGTAGTTGCGGAACCTCGAATTCGTCCTGCTTTGCCACGACCAACTCCCTGATCGCTCGATGTTGTTCAAAACCCGGCCGGGGCCGGGCGGGGGAGGCTTAGGCCTCCCGTTCGGCGTCCAGCGGCGCGGCCCAGTCGGCCAGGTGACGCTGTTCGCGCGGGTTGTCCAGCTGATGGCGCGACGGGCAGAAGAATAGGCCCGGAATGTGCAAAAGCTTGCTGAACGGAAACACCACCATCAAAAGGACCACAAGCCCCAAGTGGACCAGAAGGTACGGGTCCTCGGGCAGGGGTTGCCAATCGAAACGGATCAGGCCGAGGAAAAACGCCTTGACCTGGATGATGTCGGTCCGGGTGACGAACCGGACGCCGAGCCCGGTCAGGCCGATGCCGACGAGCACGAGCAGCATGAAGTGGTCCGAGGCGCGCGTGATGTAGCGAATCCGGTCAACGCCAACACGGCGCACCCAAAGCCCCATCAGCCCCACCACCATGGCGAATCCAGCGTACAACCCAAACGGCTGGATCAGCGACACCCACCACCACACCGGTTCGGTGAAGTAGCGAAGGTGGCGCGCCAGAACCAGCGCGAGCCCGGCGTGGAAAATGGCGCCGAACAGCCAGATCCACTTGTTGGACTTGAACAGGCTGTCGAAGAACAGCACTTCCTTGGCTATGCGTAACACGACGCCCGTCTTGGTCAGCGGGGCGGGGGTGACTGCGATGCGAAGGGGGGAGGGGGTCTGCGCGAACTGAACGATCTTGTACGCAAGCCCAACCACGAGAATGAAGGTCGCCACGTAGAATGCGAGCGCGTAAATAACCGACACGGACGATAGCATCTATCGTTCTCCGCGAAAAAGAAGGCGGGTGGGAAGCGTCGGGCCCCCCACCCAAAGAAAACCCGGAGCCTAGACGCAGCCGGTGGGTTTCGGCAGTCCGGCGATCTTACAAGCCTGCTTGGCCGGGCCGTAGGGGAACAGCTCGTACAGGTACTTGTTGTTGCCCTTCTCCGGACCGAACTTCTTTTTCACGGCCTTGACGAGAACGCGAACGGCGGGCGCGATCTGGTATTCGTTGTAGTAGTCGCGCAGGAAGTCCACCACTTCCCAATGCTCGTCGGTCATGTCAACGCCTTCTTCCTTGGCGATGATCTCGGCGAGATCCTTGGTCCAATCGGAAATGTTCGTGATGTAGCCTTCCTCGTCGTGATCGACGGATTTGCCACCAACGTCGTAAGCCATTTTCGTCTAGCTCCTTTCTATCGTTCCTAGCTTCCGGTCTTCCTCTTGACGGGAAGATGGTTCCATTTGACGCCCCCGTTTGGGGGTTCTTCGTTAAAAATCAGACGCTTACAGCCACGCCTGATGGGTGCCGTGCTCGACCACCAGATCGACGAAGACGCCGTAATCGACGACCTTGATCCCGTCGATGACCTTGTCCTCGGCGATGCCCCGAGCCTTCAGGTCCGGGCCCATCACGCAGATGCTGTAATCCTTGGCGGCGGCCTCCATCTTGGCGGCGACCGACGTGCCCTTGGTGGCGGCGAAGACGCCGTCCTCCAGCAGCAGGATCGGGCTGCCCTTCTTCGCCAGGCGCAGACAGGTGTCCAGGCTGGACTTCTCGAAGGGCGACTTGTTTACCGTGTGCAACATGTTCTTTCGCTCCTACCCGTCAGCCGCCCAGGACCACGTCCTGCTCTTCGATGAACTGCGCGAGTTCATCGGCGCTCAGGACCTCGACCTCGATGATGAAGTCGTCCGCCGTCAGGCCTCGGGCCTCGATGGATTCCTTCTCGACGATGATTCGCCAGGTGACGTCGATGTCCTCGTCCTCCTCGGCGTCTTCCTTTTCCGCCTCGATGATGCGGTAAGTCGGCGAGAAGTTCTTCATGTTGACGTCTTCGGTGCTCTGTCCCTTGACGATCTGGTAGACGCCGTCATCGACGAAGACCACGGCCGTGTTCTGTTCGAACGCGGCGGCGATGAGAATCATCTCCAGGACCTCCAGGGCGTAGATGGTGCCGTAGGGGGCCTTGCGGTTGAGGAACATGAAGTTTTTCTGGACACCTTCGGTGTCGAACATGGTGTCGAAGTCGATACTCATTCCATTCCCCCCGCGATCAATCGCCGAACATGACCAGGCGATCGGAGCCGATTCCGGCCTCGATCAACTGGCCGAGGCCGGAAATACGGAAGCCGTCGGCCAGGATTTCGTCCTTGATGCCGCGACGGAGAGCCGCGGCGACGCAGACGACCAAGTCGATGCTGTGCTCCTTGCCCAACTCGCCCCACAGCTTGACCAGATTGCGGTCGTCCGCTTGCGGTTCGCTGAGCTTGTTGGCGTTGTTGACGCCATCGTAATAGAAGAAGACGCGAGAAACCTCGTGCCCCTTCTCGATGGCCGCCTTGGCGAAATGGTAGGCCGAGTCCGACGCCTGATGGGTGAACGGACCCTCGTTGACCAGGACGCTGATCTTCATTGTTGCGTAATCCCCCTTGTCCCCTGGTCCGGCCTAGAAGTGCACCTGGGCGGACGCGTTCAGCGCCTGGCGGTTGCCGGCCCAGTCTTCCAGATGGTACTTGGTGAACGGCAGGCCGGTCAGTTCGAAGAAACGGGGCCAACCGATGCGGTCGATCCACTCGTTCATGCGCTCCCAAGCCCGGGCGTCTTCCTTGTAGGCGGACAGAATCTTCATGACGACCTCGCCCACCTCGGGCCAACGCGGCGCGTTGTTGGGCAGGTTCGCGGCCACCAGCTTGTGGAAGGTCGGACGCGAACGGGTCGAGGAGTGCTTGCCGCCCACCCAGACCGCGATCTTGGAATACTCGGGGTCGTTGATCTGCATCGGCGGGCACGGCGGGAAGCAGGCGCCGCAGCAAATGCATTTCTTCTCGTCGACTTCCAGCGACGGCTTGCCCTCGACCAGGGCGGGGCGGATGGCCGCGGCCGGGCAACGGGCGACCACCGACGGGCGCTCGCAGACGTTGGCGACCAGATCATGGTTGATCTTCGGCGGCTTGGTGTGCTGGATGTTGATGGCGATGTCGCCCTGGCCGCCGCAATTGATCTGGCAGCAGGACGTGGTGATCTTGACCCGGTTGGGCATCTCCTCCTTGATGAACTCGTCGTACATCAGGTCCATCAGGTTCTTGACCACGCCGGAGGCGTCGGTGCCCGGGATGTCACAGTGCAGCCAGCCCTGGGTGTGCGAGACCATGGAGACGGAATTGCCGGTGCCGCCGACGGGGAAGCCCTCGCCTTCCAGCTTCTCGATCAGGGGCTGCACCTTGCTTTCGGAGCTAACCATGATCTCGATGTTGGAGCGGACGGTGAAACGGCAATGGCCCTCGCCGAGTTCATCGACGATGTCGCACAGCTTGCGGATCGTGTAGACGTCCATCTGGCGTTGGGTGCCGGCCTTGACGGTCCAGACCTCGTCGCCGGATTCGGCCACATGGTGCAGGACGCCCGGACGCGGACGGTCGTGCCATTTCCAGTTCCCGTAATTCTTCTTGAGCAGCGGATGCATGAAGGGCATCGGATCGGGTACGCCATGTTCGACGGGCATCCGGGGTGCTTCACTCATCGTCGTCCTCCAAAAACAAACTTTATTATGATTTCGCCATGGGCGCCGCCGGTTGGGCGGCGCCCGGGCGAACGGTTATCGCAAGGGCTTTGGCGGGGCCTATTCGGCGGCCGCCTGCTTGCGCGCGTTCCACTTCTCGACCTCGGCGTTCCAGCCCTCGTCGTCGATGCGGACGTAAGACGTGGTGCGCGGGTGCGCGACCATGTTGGGGTCCGGTTCGATGCCGATGCCTTCGAGGAAGTTGCCGATGCCGATGCGCTCGATCATCTCGCCGACGCGCTCGTGCTCCAGGGCGTTCTCGGCGAAGAACTCGATGATGTTCTCGCCCAGCTCGACCAGTTCCTCGAAGTCGTCGTCGTCCTCGAGCTTCATGAACGGAATGATCATGGTGCCCATCAGGTCGCCGATCTTCAAAGAGCGCTTGCCGCCGACCAGGATAGACGCGCCGCGGTCCTTGCCGGGGCTCAGCGCCTTGGTGCAGACGTTGATGCAATGCATGCAGCGCACGCAGCTCTTGTTGTCGATGTCGAGGGTGTCGTCGTCGTTGAGGCTCAGCGCCCGGGTCGGGCACAGGCTGATCACCTGGTCGATGATCTCCTTGCGGCCGCGCTCGGAGACGATTTTCTTGAACTCGTCCTGATCGACCTGGATGTCGTCGCGCCAAGTGCCGATCACCGCCATGTCGGCGCGTTGGATGGCGTTGGAGCAGTCGTTGGCGCAGCCCGAGAACTTGAACTTGAACTTATAGGGCAGGGACGGCCGGTGCATGTCGTCCAGGGTGGCGTTCACGCAGTCGCGCATCGCGCGCGCCTCGTCGAAGCAGGAGTTCTCGCAGCGCGCCGCTCCGACGCAGCTGATCGAGGTGCGCACGGCCGGGCCGGCGCCGCCGAGGTCGAAGCCCTTCTCGTTGAAGATGTCGAAGGCCTTCTGCACGTTCTCGGTCGTGCAACCCTGGAACATGATGTCGCCGCTCTGCCCATGCAGGGCGATCAGGCCGGAGCCGTATTCGCTCCAGATGTCGCAGAACATCCGCAAGGTCGCGGTGTCGTAATGCATGCCGGCCGGGGGCATGATGCGAAGGGTGTGGAATTCGGACGATTCCGGAAACTTGTCAGCAACCTCGGAGAACCGGGGGATAACGCCGCCGCCATAACCCACGACGCTGGCCACGCCGCCTTTCCAGTAACCCATGCGGGTTTGATAGGAATGCTCGAGCTGACCCAGAAGGTCCTTCATCACATCGGCGTATGGCTTGCCTTCGTCTTGCGCCAGCCTTTTCAGCCCGGTGATGAAACTCGGCCAAGGACCGCTTTCGAGCTGATCAAGGTTTGGCGTGTCGTGCATTTTCTTGGCCATGGATCCACCTCTACCTCGTTGTCATTTGTGCCATTCGTTCGTCCACGAAATCTCTCTACGAACGAACGCCGTTGATTGTTCACCCCCGGTGTGAAGCGTCATCGTTTCCGCAGCTTGTTGTTCATCATGAGCGCCGAAACGGCGCGGCGAAGGTCAAGCCTTTGTATAGAAACGATTGTTTGACTTCCTCCCGATCTTTCACCTCGTTTTGCGCGGCCGAATTTTTGTGTTTTTCCGGACGCCGACCGCAGCTTGCAAGGGCCCGGACGCGAGAGTGTATATTATCCCCCGCTAATGAGGAACACCTAATCTCCGCCCGGCTAAAGGTTTTGCTGGCGAGAGGGGTTCGAAGCCCCCCCTTCGTCGCACAGCCCGATGCGAATAGTCCCCCGTGGAAGGAGTGACGTCTCCGACCACATATATTCGATTACCCTCATATATGCCGTCAGTCAAGGGGGCGCGCGAACAAAGTCCCCCGCGCTCCGACCGAGGCGGCGTATAAAGGGGATTGGAATCGGCGGGGCGGACCGTATGATGCCATTCGCGCTTTCGAGGCAGGGCGAGGTGAGGATGTCCCGAAACGGCGGCCCGTTCGATCTGGACGACCGTGACGCGTTCCATCGCTGGAGCGAGTGGAAGCTCGCGGGCCATCCAAAGTCGCCCGCGGACCTTGTCGTCGACGTGGCCGACCCGGAAAACCTCACCGACGCCGAGGCCGGGGCGGTGGTGGAGCGCGTCCGGCGATCCAACATGGCGCTGATCGCCGGGCCCGGCGACCATCGATTCGACGAGGGCAAGCGGCTGATCCGCGCGCTCGGGGACCGTTTCGGCCTGCGCCGCCTGGATTCCAACATGTGCGCCGACGACGACGGGATCACCCCGCTTTCCGTGTCCGAGGGAGGGGAGCGCGCGCGCTACATCCCCTACACCAACCATCCCATCCGTTGGCACAGCGACGGCTATTACAACGCGCCGGACCACCAGATCCGGGGGCTGATCCTCTATTGCCTTCAGGATTCCGCCTTCGGCGGCGAAAACGGGCTCATGGACCAGGAAGTGGCCTATATCCTGATCCGCAACGCCAGCGAGGACTACGTCCGCGCCCTCATGCACCCCGAATGCATGACCATACCGCCCAACGAAGGGGACGGGGGCGAGGAAATCCGCGCCGCCCAGGCCGGGCCCGTGTTCTCGGTCGATCCGGCCACCGGCTCGCTCCACATGCGCTACACCATGCGCAAGCGCAACGTGATCTGGCGCGAGGATGCGGCGACGCGCGAGGCGGTCGCCTTCATCGAGAACCTTCTGGAGGGGAATTCGCCCTACATTTTCCGCCATCGCATGACCCCGGGACAGGGACTGATCTGCAACAACGTCCTGCACGACAGGGCCGGGTTCGCCGACGACCCCGAAAGCGGCAAGCGCCGCCTGATCTTCCGCGCCCGTTATTACGACAGGATCAACGGCACCGGCCTCGGTCAGGTCTGGCCCCAAGGAGGACAGCCTTCATGAGCGCCTATGAAAGAGTGGACGACCTGCAAGAGATCATGGCGCCGTGGAGCAAGCAGCTCACGCTTCAGGACGTCGTCTACGAGGGCGGATTCCGCATGATCCGGGTGCGGATCAAGGAGCGCAGGCGCTTCACCGACCTCGAGCTCGACGCCGAGACGGCGAAGACGCTCCGCGACGCCTTGGACGCATGGTTGGCGGAGGCCGGGTGATGGCCCCTCCCGAGCGAGAGCACGGCCCGCCCCAGCTCACCCTGGCCGACGCCGAGGCGACGGTCGAGGAGTTGGAACTGGCGCTCGACAAGCACCGGGACTGGATCAAGAAGTTCCAGCGCATGGTGGTCTGCCGCACCAAGCCCCACGACAAGGACCTGTCCGAGGATTCCCATAAACGCAGCGCCTTCGGCCGCTGGTGCGCCAAGACGGACAATCCCTACATTCGCGACCACGCGGACTTCGCCTCCATCGGCGAGAAGCACCAGGCCATGCACGGCCACGCGCATAAGCTGGCCAAGCGGGTGCGCGACGGCGAGGACATCTCGCCCAAGACCTACATGGGCTTCGTCCAGAGCGTCGACGACTTCAAGCTTGGCGTGCGCGCGGTGCTGACCGAGGCGCGGGAGATCCTGCGCTACATGGACGCGCTGACCGGCATGCCCAATCGCACCGCCATGATGATGCGGCTCGAGGAGGAGCGCGCCCGCGTGGTCCGCCACGCAACGCCCTGCGCCATCGCGATGATGGACCTGGATCGGTTCAAATCCGTCAACGACACCTGGGGCCACCACATGGGCGACCGGGTGCTGAAGAACGCATCCCGCTTCGTCCTGGACGGGCTTAGGCGCTACGACCAAGTGTTCCGCTATGGCGGGGAGGAGTTCCTGATCGTGCTGCCCGCCACGCCCATGGATCAGGCGCTCGCGGTCCTGAACCGGGTGCGCGAGGGCCTGGCGGACATGGCCATCCGGCTGGACCAGGGGACGGATATCAACGTGACCGCGTCCTTCGGCGCGGCTCTCCTCGAAGCCGACGAGGGGGTCAAAGCCTGCATCGACCGCGCCGACCAGGCGCTCTACCGCGCCAAGGACACGGGGCGGAACAAGGTCTGCGCCTGGGAGGGTGAATAGTTCAGGCCGTCTTGGCGCGCTTGTCGAGCGCAATGGCGAGAACGAGCCCGACGAGCCCCATCGCCGCCATGGCGAAATAGGCTCCGCCGCCGAACCGGGTGAACAACAGGCCCGCGACGTAGATGGACAGCCCCAGCCCCAGCCCCATCACCAGCGCGGCGTAGACGCTTTGCGCCGTGGCGGACAGCGACGGCGGCACGGTCCTGGCGATGAAATGGATCGCGCCCAAGTGCGTCGCTCCGAAGGAAAAGGCGTGCAGCGCCTGGACGACGAACAGGACGGGCAGGGCGTCGGTCCAGCCCGTGACGAACCAGCGGACTGAGGCGGCGATCGCGCCCAGCAGGATCAACCGCGTCGGACCGATCCGCGCCAGCACCCGCGCGCCGAAGGCGAACAGGACGATCTCCGCGATCACGCCCTCGGCCCACAGCACCCCGATCAGGTCCTCGGCGTAGCCCGACGCCTGCCAGTTCAGGGTGCCGAAGGCGTAATAGACCCCGTGGCTGGACTGGATCAGCGTCGCCGCCGCTACGAACAGCATGAACCGGCCGTCGCCCAGGACTTTCAATAGCGGTCGCCCCTCGACGGTATGCGGGGGAGGGCGAAAATCAGGAAGGGCGACGCAACTCGCCAGCGTGGCGGCGATGGCGCCCAGCAGAAGCCAGAAGATTACCGAGCTCGGGTAATCGACCAGAATCCGCCCCGAAATCATGACCGCCGCGATGAAGGCGATGGAGCCCCAAAGCCGGATGCGCCCATAATCCAGGCTGTGCTCGTTGGCCGCCAGCATGGTCAGGCTTTCGCCCAACGGCATCGCCGCCGCCCAAAACAGATAGAACGCGGTGGTGACGGCGAGATAGGGCCAGAAGCCCTCGACCAACGAGAAACAGAAGAACGCGACCAGCGCCGCGCCCATCACCCCCGTCATGAGCCGTCGACGCTCGCCCATGCGGTCCGCGAGGTGCGCCACCAATGGATTGCCCACCACCTTGGCGGAGATGCCGACGGCGAGCAGCGCCCCGATCTCGCCCGCGCTCATGCCGTGGTCCTTCAGCCAGATGGGCCAAAACGGCATGTTGATTCCGATGAAGGTGAAAAAGGCCGCGTAGAAGAACGCCAGCCGCGCGGCGGCGGAACGGGGGTTGGCGGATGCGGCTTGCATGCCCCTCCATTACCTTTCGGGGGGCTGGTTCGCAAGGAATGGTTCAGGCGCGCCTCAACGCTTGCGCGCCTGTTTCTTTTTCCGGAGCTTGCGCTGCTTCATTTCCCATTTGCGATAGGCGGCCCGGTTGGCCTCGATCTTTTTCGAAAAGATCAGATACGATATCTGCGCGCCGATATAGGCGAGAATCGGAGACGCCAGAAGCGTGAAGCACCAATACACAAGGTGCGGGACGGTCATGGTCGAGATCATCATCGCATGATAGTAAAACGCGAAGATGAGAGCTTGTTGCGGAATGGTCCGGGATTGTAGGGATTAGGGCAAGAGATGGGT
>CAYFNC010000007.1:0-65467 GCA_964344345.1 uncultured Hyphomicrobiales bacterium
CGCGAGGGCGGCCGCACCGTCGGCGCCGGCGTCGTCGCCAAGATTATCGAGTAGGGATGATGGAAAACCAGAACATCCGCATCGGCCTCAAGGCGTTCGACCATCGCGTGCTCGACCAGTCGGCGCGGGAGATCGTCAACACCGCCAAGCGCACCGGCGCCCAGGTGCGGGGACCCATCCCGCTTCCGACCCGGATCGAGCGCTTCACGGTGCTGCGCTCGCCCCACATCGACAAGAAGTCGCGCGAGCAGTTCGAGATCCGCACCCACAAGCGGGTGCTGGACATCGTCGACCCGACCCCGCAGACCGTGGACGCGCTGATGAAGCTCGACCTGGCAGCGGGCGTGGACGTCGAGATCAAGCTCTAAGGAAAACAACGTTATGCGTACGGGACTGATAGCGCAAAAGCTGGGGATGTCGCGGGTTTTCGCCGACGACGGCGCCCATATCCCGGTGACCGTCCTCAAGGTGGACGCGGTCCAGGTGGTGGCCCAGCGGACCGAGGAGAGGGACGGCTACACCGCCGTGCAGCTCGGCATCGGCAAGGCCAAGGTGAAGAACGTGACCAAGCCCATGCGCGGCCATTACGCCTCCGCCAAGGTGGAGCCCAAGCGCAAGATGGCCGAGTTCCGGGTCAGCGCCGACGCGCTCATCGACGTCGGGGCCGAGCTTTCGGCCGAGCACTTCGTCGCCGGGCAATACGTGGACGTGACCGGGACCTCCAAGGGCAAGGGCTTCGCCGGCGGCATGAAGCGCCACGGCTTCGGCGGCCTTCGCGCGTCCCACGGCGTTTCCATCAACCACCGCAGCCTCGGCTCCACCGGCCAGTGCCAGGACCCGGGCAAGGTGTTCAAGGGCAAGAAGATGGCGGGCCAGCTCGGCAACAAGCAGGCGACGGTCCAGTCCCTCGAGGTGGTCTCCACCGACGCCGACAAGGGCTTGATCCTGATCCGGGGCGCGGTTCCCGGGCACAAGGGGGCCTATGTCCTGATCAACGACGCCGCCAAGAAGGCCGCGCCCGACAACCTGCCGTTCCCCGCCGCCGTGCGCGAGACGGCCGCGCCCGCTCCCGCCGAGGAGCCCGCCGCCGAGGCGGTTCCGACCGAGGACGCGGCGCCCGCCCCCGCCGAGGAGGCGGCTCCCGAGGCTCCGGCCGTTGCGCCCGCCGAGGAAAAGGAATAGCGACCGATGAAGTGCGACGTCATCAGCCTGGACAATCAGACGGTCGGCTCGGTCGATCTGGACGAGTCCATCTTCGGGGTCGAGGTTCGCGCCGATATCCTGCACCGCGCGGTCAAGTGGCAGCTGGCCAAGCGCCGCGCCGGGACACACAAGGTCAAGCAGCGGAGCGAGATCCGCGGCACCACCGCCAAGCCCTTCCGCCAGAAGGGCACCGGCCGCGCCCGCCAGGGCTCCAAGAAGGTCGTGCAGTTGCGCGGCGGCGGCGTGGTCTTCGGCCCGCACAACCGCGACCACGGGCACAAGCTGCCCAAGAAGGTCCGCCGGCTCGCGCTCAAGACCGCGCTGTCGGCCAAGCAGGCCGAGGGCAAGCTGGTGGTGGTCGACACGGTCAAGCTCGACTCGCCCAAGACCAAGGACCTGGCGAAGAAGCTGGGCGGTCTTAACTGGGGTCGGACCCTGGTGGTCGATGGGGCCGAGGTGGACAAGAACTTCGCGCTCGCCGCGCGCAACATCGTCGGCGTCGACGCGCTGCCGACCCAGGGCGCCAACGTCTACGACATCCTTCGCCGCGACACGCTGGTCCTGACCCGGGAAGCGGTCGACAAGCTCGTTGAGAGGCTGAACAAATGAGCAGGCATCAACCCAAACCGGTCAAGCTCGGGACCGAGCGGATGTACGAGATCATCCGCGCCCCGGTCATCACCGAAAAGGCCACGCTGATCACCGAATACAATCAGGTCAGCTTCAAGGTTCCCCTGGACGCGACCAAGCCCGAGATCAAGGCGGCGGTCGAGAGCCTGTTCAAAGTCAAGGTGACCAACGTGAACACGCTGCGCCAGAAGGGCAAGACCAAGCGGTTCCGCGGCCATCTCGGCAAGCGCAACGACACCAAGAAAGCCATCGTCACCCTGGCCGAGGGTGACTCCATCGACGTGACCACGGGGGTGTAAGGGGACATGGCGCTCAAACAATACAAGCCGACCACCCCGGGCTGCCGCGGCCTTGTTCTGGTCGAACGCTCCGAGTTGTGGAAGGGCCGGCCAGAGAAGTCGCTGACCAAGGGCCTGACCAAGAAGGGCGGCCGCAACAACACCGGCCGCATCACCGCCCGCCGCCGGGGCGGCGGGGCCAAGCGGCTGTACCGCGTGGTGGACTTCGCGCGGCGGCGCTTCGACGCCCCCGCGACCGTGGAGAGGTTGGAGTACGATCCCAACCGGTCCGCGTTCATCGCGCTGGTGCGCTACGAGGACGGCGAGCTGTCCTACATCCTGGCGCCGCAGCGGCTTCAGGCCGGGGACCAAGTGGTTTCGACCCAGGGCCACGCCGACATCAAGCCGGGCAACGCCATGCCCATGGCCAACATCCCCGTCGGCACCATCATCCATAACGTGGAGATGAAGCCGGGCAAGGGCGGCCAGATGGCGCGCTCGGCCGGGACCTACGTCCAGCTGATCGGCAAGGATCAGGGCTACGCCCAGCTCCGCCTGACGTCTGGGGAGCTGCGCAAGGTGCGGGCCGAATGCATGGCCACCATCGGCGCGGTGTCCAACCCGGACCAGCAGAACATCAAGTTGGGCAAGGCGGGCCGCAAGCGCTGGATGGGCAAGCGCCCGAGCGTTCGCGGCGTGGCCATGAACCCCATCGATCATCCCCACGGCGGCGGCGAGGGCCGGACGTCCGGCGGACGCCATCCGGTGACGCCCTGGGGCAAGCCCACCAAGGGCAAGCGCACCCGGAACAACAAGCGGACGGACGGCCTGATCATGCGCCGCCGCCCGACGAAGCGTAAGAAGTAAAGGAGGCGGGAGTTGGCTCGCTCTGTTTGGAAAGGACCGTTCGTCGACGGCTACCTGCTGAAAAAGGCGGAAGCCTCGCGGGCGTCGGGCCGGAACGAGGTGATCAAGACCTGGTCGCGCCGGTCGACGATCCTGCCCCAGTTCGTGGGACTGACGTTCGGCGTCTACAACGGCCAGAAGTACATCCCGGTGCTGGTGACCGAGGACATGATCGGACACAAGTTCGGCGAGTTCTCCCCGACCCGCACCTACTACGGCCACGCCGCGGACAAGAAGTCCAAGAGAGGCTGACATGGGCAAGACATCCCGCGAGCGGACGCTCGCAGACAACGAGGCCATGGCCTACGCCAAGCACCTTCGGGGCAGCCCCCAGAAGCTGAATCTGGTGGCGTCCGCCATTCGCGGCCTGCCGGTGGAGCGCGCGCTGGCCGAGTTGACCTTCTCCAAGCGCCGCGTCGCGGGCGAGGTCAAGAAGATCCTGCAGGCCGCCATCGCCAACGCCGAGAACAACCACGACCTGGACGTGGACCGGCTCGTGGTCGCCGAGGCCACCGTCGGCCGCTCGATGGTCATGAAGCGCTGGCGTCCCCGGGCGCGCGGCCGCGTCGGCCGGATCAAGAAGCCCTGGAGCAATATGCGCCTCGTGGTGCGCGAAAACGAGGAGAGGTCGTAATGGGTCAGAAGGTCAATCCGATCGGTTTCCGGCTCGGCGTCAACCGGACCTGGGATTCGCGCTGGTACGCGGACGACCATTACGCCGACATGCTGCACGAGGACCTGCGCATCCGCGAGCACCTGAACAAGAAGCTGGCCCAGGCCGGCGTCGCCCGCGTGGTGATCGAGCGTCCGGCCAAGAAGGCCCGCGTGACCATCCACACCGCGCGCCCCGGCGTCGTCATCGGCAAGAAGGGCACCGACATCGAGAAGCTGAAGGGCGAGGTCTCGCGCATGACCGGCTCCGACGTTCATCTGAACATCGTCGAGATCCGCAAGCCCGAGATCGAGGCCCGGCTGGTGGCCGAGAACGTGGCCCAGCAGTTGGAGCGCCGCGTGTCCACTCGCCGCGCCATGAAGCGCGCGGTCCAGTCCGCCATGCGGCTTGGGGCCGAGGGCATCCGGATCGCCTGCGCCGGCCGTCTCGGCGGCGCGGAAATCGCGCGCACGGTCTGGTACCGCGAGGGCCGGGTGCCGCTGCACACCCTGCGCGCCCACGTCGATTACGGCCAGGCCACCGCGATGACCACCTACGGCGCCTGCGGCATCAAGGTCTGGATCTTCAAGGGCGAGATCTTGGCCCACGATCCCATGGCCGTGGACAAGCGCGCCTTCGAACAGACCCCGCAGCGCTAGGCCCGGGCGGAAAATATTTAAGGAAAGAACGGTTTTATGCTCAGTCCAAAGCGAACCAAGTTCCGCAAGGCCCACAAGGGGCGCATCCATGGCAACGCCAAGGGCGGAACCCAGCTCAATTTCGGCGCCTACGGCCTGAAGGCGACGTCGCCGAATCGGATTACCGCCCGCCAGATCGAGGCGGCGCGCCGCGCGATCACCCGCCACATGAAGCGCGCCGGGCGTCTTTGGATCCGCGTGTTCCCGGACGTGCCCGTGTCGCAGAAGCCCGCCGAAGTCCGCCAGGGCAAGGGCAAGGGCACGCCGGAATTCTGGGCCTGCCGGGTCAAGCCGGGCCGCATCATGTTCGAACTGGACGGCGTTCCGCGCGACGTTGCGCGCCGCGCCTTCGAGTTGGCGGCGGCCAAGCTGCCGTTGAACACCAAGTTCGTCGCGCGACTGGGCGACGAGGAGTAGCGCCATGAAACCCGCAGACGTTCGCGCCATGACCGACGATCAGCTGAAGGACCAGATCGCCTCGCTGCGCAAGGAGGCCTTCAACCTGCGCTTCCAGGCCGCCAGCGGGCAGCTGGAGAACACGGCGCGCACCCGCGAGGTCCGCCGCGACATCGCGCGCATCAAAACCATCATGACCGAGCGCCGCCGCGCCGCCGCGTCTTAGAGTATCGGGAGCAACGCCAATGCCGAGGCGAATTCTTCAAGGTGTCGTGGTCAGCGACAAGATGGACAAGACCGTGGTGGTCAAGGTGGAGCGACGGGTCATGCACCCGCTCTACAAGAAGTTCATCCGTCGCTCGAAGAAGTATTCGGCCCACGACGAGAACAACGTCTGCAAGATGGGGGAGAAGGTTCGAATTCGCGAATGCCGCCCCATTTCCAAGCGCAAGCGTTGGGAAGTGCTGCAGGAAGAGGCCTGAACCCGTCTCGTTTCGTAAGGGAGCGAACGGGGGATTGGACAAGGAAGAAGAACGATGATCCAGGCGGAAAGCAATCTGGACGTAGCCGACAACTCCGGCGCGCGCCGGGTGCAGTGCATCAAGGTGCTGGGTGGAGCCGGGCGTAGGTACGCGTCCGTCGGCGACGTTATCGTCGTCTCGGTCAAGGAGGCGATTCCGCGGGGACGCGTGAAAAAGGGCGACGTGCTTCAGGCCGTGGTCGTCCGGACGGCGAAGGATATCCAGCGCGCCGACGGAACCACGATCCGTTTCGACCGCAATGCCGCCGTGCTGATCAACAAACAGGGCGAGCCGCTGGGAACCCGCATCTTCGGCCCGGTGACGCGCGAACTGCGGGCCAAGAAATACATGAAGATCATCTCTCTCGCCCCCGAGGTGCTGTGATGGCTGCGAAGATCAAGAAGGGCGACCGGGTCCAGGTTCTGGCCGGCCGCGACAAGGGGAAACAGGGCGAGGTCCTTCGGATGCTTCCGAAGCAGGACCGCGCCATCGTCCAGGGCGTGCACATGGCCAAGCGCCACACCCGCCCGACCCAGTACACGACCGGCGGCATCCTGGAGAAGGAGGCCTCCATCCACGTGTCCAACCTGGCGCACCTGGACCCCGGCGACGACAAGCCGACCCGCATCGGCTTCAAGACCCTCGAAGACGGCCGCAAGGTCCGCTACGCCAAGCGGTCCGGCGAAGTCATCGACAAGTAAGGGGAACGGCGATGGCGCGTTTGCAGGACTATTACAACTCCACCATCCGTTCCGCCCTGAAGGACGAGTTCGGCTATGCGAATCCCATGCAGATTCCCAAGCTGGAGAAGATCGTGCTGAACATGGGCGTGGGCGAGGCGTCCCAGGATCGCAAGAAGGTCGAGGCCGCCGCCGAGGACATGACCCAGATCGCGGGCCAGAAGCCCATCATCACCCGGGCGCGCAAGTCCATCGCGGGCTTCAAGCTGCGCGAGGACATGGTGGTCGGGTGCAAGGTGACCCTGCGTCGTTCCCGCATGTACGAATTCCTGGATCGGCTGGTGAACATCGCCCTGCCGCGCGTCCGGGACTTTCGCGGCCTGTCGGCCAAGAGCTTCGACGGAAGCGGCAACTTCGCCATGGGGCTGAAGGAGCAGATCGTCTTCCCCGAAATCAACTACGACAAGGTGGATACGATCCGCGGCATGGACATCGTGATCTGCACCACGGCCAAGACCGACGCCGAGGCGAAGGCGTTGCTCACCGGCTTCAACATGCCTTTCGCTAACTAAGCGATTATCGGAGAGGTACGAATGGCAAAGAAAAGCGCCATCGAACGGAACAAGAAACGGGAGCGCATGGCGCGCAAGTTCGCGTCCAAGCGGGCTCGGCTGAAGGCCATGTCCAAGGACGAGAGCCTGTCGCCCGAGGAGCGGTTCAACGCGCGCCTGAAGCTGGCGGAGCTGCCGCGCAATTCGTCGCCGGTGCGCGCGCGTCTGCGCTGCGAGCTCAGCGGCCGCCCGCGCGGCAACTACCGCAAGTTCAAGCTGTCGCGCATCGCGCTCAGGGACCTTGCGTCCACCGGGCAGATCCCCGGCATGGTCAAGTCGAGCTGGTGAGGGAGGAGACGCCATGTCCATGACAGATCCCCTCGGCGATATGCTGACCCGGATCCGCAACGGCCAGCGGGCGCGCAAGAACGCCGTCAACGCGCCCGCGTCCAACCTGCGCGCCAACGTTCTCGACGTGCTCAAGCGCGAGGGCTTCATCCGCGACTACGAGCGCCACGAGGTCCGCACCGGCATCGCCGAGCTGCGCATCGAGCTCAAGTATCACGAAGGCGAGCCCGTGATCCGCGAGATTTCCAGGGTCTCCAAGCCCGGCCAGCGGGTCTATTCCAAGATCAAGGACCTGTCCCGCGTCTACAACGGGCTGGGCATCGCCATCCTGTCCACGCCCAAGGGCGTGATGTCCGATTCCGAGGCCCGCGCCGCCAACGTCGGCGGCGAGGTCCTGTGCAAGGTGTTCTAGGGGGCGATGCCATGTCGCGCGTAGGCAAAAATCCGGTCACGGTGCCCGATGGGGTCACCGTCGACATATCCGCCGAGGCCATCGTCGCCAAGGGCAAGCTGGGCGAACTGTCCATGCCGCTGACCGACCTGGTCGAGATCAGCCGCGAGGACAACGCCATCACGGTCAAGCCCGTGAGTTCAGAGAAGCGCTCCCGCCAGATGTGGGGCACCACCCGGTCCAACTTGCAGAACCTGGTGACCGGCGTGTCCGCGGGGTTCCAGAAGGACCTGGAGATCAACGGCGTCGGCTACCGCGCCCAGGTGCAGGGCAAGGACCTGGTGCTTCAGCTCGGCTTCAGTCACGAGATTCGCTACCCCGTGCCCGAGGGCGTCACCATCGAATGCCCCGAGCAGACCAAGATCGCGATCAAGGGGGCGAACAAACAGCGCGTGGGACAGGTCGCGGCGGAAATCCGCTCCTACCGCCCGCCGGAGCCTTACAAGGGCAAGGGCGTCAAGTACGCGGACGAGACCATTCTGCGCAAGGAAGGCAAGAAGAAATAGCCATGGCGACCGCAAGACAACTGTTCGAGCGCCGCAGGGCGCGCACCCGCTACCGGCTTCGGAAGTTCGGCAAGGACCGGATCAGGCTGTCCGTCTTCCGTTCCGGCAGGCACATCTACGCCCAGGTCATCGACGACGCCAAGGGCCGGACCCTGGCGTCGGCTTCGAGCCTGGACAAGGACCTTCGCGCGGGCTTGAAGACCGGCGCGGACAAGGACGCGGCGGGCGCCGTCGGCAAGCTGGTGGCCGAGCGCGCGATCGCGGCCGGCGTCAAGAACGTGATCTTCGATCGCGGCGGCTACAAATATCATGGCAGGGTCAAGGCCCTGGCGGACGCGGCCCGCGAGGCCGGTCTGACTTTCTAGGGAGCGAGACACATGGCTAGGACACCCGGCGCACGGACCCCCGGTGGTGGTAGAGGCGGCGACCGCGGACGCGGCGGAGGCGATCGCGGACGCGGCGGACGCGGACGCGGCGACGACAGGAACGCCCAGTCGCAAGAGGATCAGGAGCTTATCGACAAGCTGGTGCACATCAACCGCGTGGCCAAGGTGGTCAAGGGTGGGCGCCGGTTCTCGTTCGCGGCCCTGGTTGTGGTGGGCGACGGCAAGGGCCGGGTCGGCTTCGGCACCGGCAAGGCGCGGGAGGTTCCCGAGGCCATCCGCAAGGCCACCGACCAGGCCAAGCGCACCCTGATCCGGGTTCCGCTGCGCGAGGGCCGAACCCTGCACCACGACGTCAACGGCCGCTTCGGCGCCGGCAAGGTGGTGGTCCGCGCGGCGCCGGCGGGAACCGGCATCATCGCGGGCGGCCCCATGCGCGCGGTGTTCGAGACCATGGGGGTGCACGACGTGGTGGCCAAGTCCATCGGCACCGCCAACCCGCACAACATGATCAAGGCCACGTTCAACGCCTTGCAGAACTGCTCGTCTCCGCGCGCCGTGGCCGCAAGGCGCGGCAAGAAGGTGAGCGAGATCGTGGCGCGCCGCGCCGGTGGCGCGGCCCAGGCCCAGGCCGGGGCGACGGAGTAAGGGACATGGCTGACAAGAAAATCAAGGTCACCCAGACCGGAAGCCCCATCGGACGGCGCAAGGACCAGCGCGCGACCCTGATCGGGCTTGGCCTGAACAAGATAAACCGCACCCGCGAGCTCGAGGACACGCCGTCGGTGCGGGGCATGATCAACAAGGTGCAGCATCTGGTGCGGGTCGAGGACGGCGCCTAGGCGCCGCCCGCGACGGATGCAGAGAGGACGAGGAGCCTGTCGATGAAACTCAACCAGCTTCGTGACAACCCCGGCGCGGCGAAGAAGCGCAAGCGGGTCGGTCGCGGCATCGGCTCGGGAACCGGCAAGACGTCGTCCCGGGGCCAGAAGGGACAGAAGTCGCGCAGCGGCGCCAAGCTGGACGCGGGGTTCGAAGGCGGGCAGATGCCGCTGTACCGGCGCTTGCCCAAGCGCGGGTTCAAGAATCCCTTCCGCAAGCACTTCATCGCCGTCAACGTGGGCAGGCTCCAGGCCGCCGTGGACGCGGGCAAGCTGGACGCAGCCCAGCCGGTGACCGAGGATGCGCTGGTGGCGTCCGGCATCGTCCGGCGCAAGCGGGACGGCGTCCGCCTGCTGGCCAACGGCGAGCTCAAGGCCGGCCTCGACATTCAGGTGAGCGGCGCCTCCAAGGCAGCCGTCGCCGCGGTGGAGAAGGCGGGCGGCAAGGTGACCGTGACGGCGCCCGCCCCGGAAAAGGCCGACAAGGCCGACAAGGCCGAAAAGAAGGCCTCCGATTAATCAATAGCCGGGGACCGGGCCCATGCCTTCCGCCGCAGAACAGCTTGCCGCGAATTTCAACTTCGGCGCCTTCAACAAGGCGACGGAGCTGAAGAAGCGCATCTGGTTCACGCTCGGCGCGCTGATCGTCTATCGCATCGGCACCTACATTCCGATCCCTGGCGTGGACCCGGCGGCGCTGGCGTCGGTGTTCGAGCAGCAGCGCGGCGGCATTCTCGGCATGTTCGACATGTTCGCGGGCGGCGCGCTGTCGCGCATGACCATCTTCGCGCTGAACATCATGCCTTACATCTCGGCGTCCATCATCATGCAGTTGATGACCGCCGTCTCGCCCCAACTCGAGGCCCTGAAGAAGGAAGGCGAGGCCGGGCGCAAGAAGATCAACCAGTACACCCGTTACGGCACGGTGGCGATCACCGCGCTGCAGGCCTGGGGCATCGCCATCGGGCTCGAGGGCTCCAACTCCGCGTTGGGGCCGGTTATCCCGGAACCGGGACTCTTTTTCCGCTTCACCACCATCGTGACCCTTGTGGGCGGGACGCTGTTCCTGATGTGGCTGGGCGAGCAGATCACGCAAAGGGGCGTGGGCAACGGAATATCGCTGATCATCTTCGCCGGCATCGTCGCCAACCTGCCCTCCGCCGTCGCCCAGTTGCTGGAGATGGGGCGAACCGGGCAGATGTCGACGGCGCTGATCATCGCCATGATTTTCGGTTCGGCGGCCGTGATCTACTTCATCGTGTTCATCGAGCGCGCCCAGCGCCGCATCATCATCCAATATCCCAAGCGACAGCAGGGCAACAAGATGTACGGCGGCGAGAGCAGCCACCTGCCGCTCAAGATCAACACGTCGGGCGTGATCCCGCCGATCTTCGCAAGCTCCATCCTGTTGCTGCCCATGACGGTCGTCGGCATGACGGCGGGCCAAGGGCCGGACTGGCTCGGCACGGTGATGGCCTATCTGGGGCGCGGGCAGCCTGGGTATCTGGCGCTCTACGTGTTCCTGATCGTGTTCTTCGCCTTCTTCTATACGGCGGTGGTGTTCAATCCGCAGGAAACGGCGGACAATCTGAAACGCTACGGCGGCTTCGTGCCCGGCATCCGGCCGGGAGCCAACACGGCGGCCTACCTGGACAAGGTGCTGACCCGGCTGACGGTGATCGGCGCCGCGTACCTGGCCGCGGTGTGCATGCTGCCCGAGATTTTGATGTCGCAATTGGGGGTGTCGTTCTACTTCGGCGGCACCAGCCTTTTGATCGTGGTGACGGTGACCATCGACACGGTCGCCCAGATCCACTCCCACATGCTGGCCCATCAGTACGAAGGGCTAATCAAGAAAGCCAAGCTGAAAGGACGACGCGGATGAACCTGATACTTCTCGGACCGCCCGGAGCGGGCAAGGGCACCCAGGCGAAACGGCTTCAGGACGCCTATTCCATCGTGCAGCTTTCCACCGGCGACATGCTTCGGGCCGAGGTCTCTGCCGGAAGCGATCTTGGCAAGGAGGCCAAGGCGGTCATGGAGAGCGGCGGTCTGGTCTCGGACGAGTTGGTGATCTCCATCATCTCCAGCCGCATCGACCAGGACGACTGCAAGCCGGGCTTTATCCTCGACGGCTTCCCCCGCACGGTGCCCCAGGCCCAGGCGTTGGACGCCATGCTGACGGAAAAGGGCCTCAAACTCGACCACGTGATCGAGATGGAGGTGGACGACGAGGCCATGGTGACCCGCATCACCGGCCGTTTCACCTGCGCCAAGTGCGGCAAGGGATACCACGACCAGTTCGAGAAGCCCGCCAAGGAAGGCGTGTGCGACAAGTGCGGCTCGACCCAGTTCTCGCGTCGCGCCGACGACAACGAGCAGACCGTGCGCGAGCGGCTGACCGCCTACCACGACCAGACCGCGCCCATCGCCGCCTACTATCGCGACAAGGGCATGTTGAAGACCGTTGACGGAATGGCCGCCATCGACGAGGTGACCAACCAGCTCAAGGCGGTCGTGGGGTAAAACGACAGGAAAATCGGGCGTTTCCGATTTTCCAAGGCGATGTTACGTAGCCTGTTGACTCGCAGGGACGGGGAACTATAATCGCGCGTTCCCGCCTCCCGGCGAAATTCATTACGGCTACAAAACAAAGAACGCAAGGAGATTAACCTTTGGCGCGTATTGCTGGTGTGAACATTCCGACCGGGAAACGGGTCGTGATCGCGTTGACCTACATTCACGGCATCGGCCGGACCAAGGCGCGCGACATCTGCGAAAAGGTCGGCATTCCGCTCGAGAAGCGGGTCAACAACCTGACCGACGACGAGGTCACGCGTATCCGCGAGGTGATCGACGCCGATTATCAGGTCGAGGGCGATCTCCGACGCGAGGTCGCGATGAACATCAAGCGGCTCATGGATCTGGGCTGCTATCGCGGTCTTCGGCATCGGCGCGGTCTGCCGGTCCGGGGGCAGCGCACCCACACGAACGCCCGCACGCGCAAGGGGCCCGCAAAGGCCATTGCCGGCAAGAAGAAGGCGGGCAAGTAAACTTTTTATCCGAGGGGACTGTTTATGGCCAAGGCTACCACGCAGCGCCCGCGCCGCCGCGAACGCAAGAACATCGCTTCGGGCGTGGCGCACGTCAGCGCCACGTTCAACAACACGATGATCACCATCACCGACGCCCAGGGCAACGCCATCGCGTGGTCGTCCGCGGGCAGCCAGGGATTCCGCGGTTCGCGGAAGTCCACGCCCTACGCCGCCCAGGTCGCGGCCGAGGACGCGGGCAAGAAAGCCATGGACCATGGCATGAAGACCCTGGAGGTGGAGGTCAAGGGACCGGGTTCGGGACGGGAATCGGCGCTTCGCGCGCTGCAGGCGGTTGGGTTCTCCATCACCGCCATCCGGGACGTCACGCCCATACCGCATAACGGATGCCGCCCGCGTAAACGTCGGCGCGTCTAAGCGGGGCTTTTCGCCTCGAACGCCGGACCAGGGGGGACATCTGGCCGGCGATGGGAGAGTTTGGGTCCCGTTTTCGGGATCGTGGTCAATGTTTCGATCGTGAGGTCGCTCCGTGATTCAAAAGAATTGGCAGGAACTCATTAAACCCACCAAGCTGGAGATCGTTCCGGGGGGGGATCCCCAGCGCGAGGCCACCATCGTCGCAGAACCGCTCGAGCGGGGCTTTGGCCTGACGCTCGGCAACGCGTTGCGGCGCGTGCTGCTGTCGTCCTTGCAGGGCGCGGCGGTCACGTCGTTGCAGATCGACGGCGTGCTGCACGAATTCTCGTCGGTGCCGGGCGTCCGCGAGGACGTGACCGATATCGTGCTGAACGTGAAGTCCCTTGGGCTCCGCATGGAGAACGAGGGGCCCAAGCGCATGACCCTTCGCGCCGAGGGGCCGGGCGTGGTCACCGCCGGCATGATCGAGACCGGCCACGACATCGAGGTCATGGACCCCGAGTTGATCATCTGCACGCTGGACGACGGCGCGCGCCTGTCCATGGAGCTGACGGTGGAGAGCGGCAAGGGGTACGTCCCCGGGGCCCAGAACCGGCCCGAGGACTCTCCCATCGGCCTGATCCCCGTGGACGCCATCTACTCGCCGGTGCGCAAGGTGTCGTACAAGGTGGAGAACACCCGCGTCGGCCAGATCACCGACCACGACAAGCTGTCCATGAGCATCCAGACCAACGGCGCGGTCACGGCCGAGGACGCCGCCGCGCTCGCCGCGCGCATCCTCCAGGACCAACTGCAGCTCTTCATCAACTTCGAGGAGCCCGCGACCGCATCGGCCGAGGAATCCCGCGACGAGCTGCCGTTCAACAAGAACCTTCTGCGCAAGGTGGACGAGCTGGAGCTTTCCGTGCGCTCGGCCAACTGTCTGAAGAACGACAACATCATCTACATCGGCGATCTGGTCCAAAAGACCGAGGCCGACATGCTCCGCACCCCCAACTTTGGCCGCAAATCCTTGAACGAAATCAAGGAAGTTCTGGCGCAGATGGGGCTGCATCTGGGCATGGAGATCACCAACTGGCCGCCCGAAAACATCGAGGATTTGGCCAAGAAGCTGGAAGAACCCTACTAGGAAGAACTCGTCATGCGACACCGTATCAGCGGCCGCAAGCTGAACCGCACCAGCAGCCACCGGAAAGCCATGTTCTCCAACATGTGCGTTTCCCTGCTGACCCACGAACAGATCACCACCACGCTGCCCAAGGCCAAGGAGCTTCGGCGCATCGCGGACAAGCTGATCACGCTCGGCAAGCGGGGCACCCTTCACGCCCGCCGCCAGGCTCATTCGACCCTTCGCGACGACGAAACGGTCAAGAAGCTGTTCGGCGACCTGGCCGAGCGCTTCAAGGACCGCCCGGGCGGCTACACCCGCGTGCTCAAGGCGGGCTTCCGCTATGGCGACGCCGCGCCCATGGCCGTGATCGAACTGGTCGACCGCGACCCCGAGGCCAAGGGCGCCGCAGACAAGGCCCGACACGAGGCAGAGCTCGAGGCGGAGGACGCGCTCGAGGCCTGATCGCCCCGGCGCATACGATTTGTTAGTGGGGGGCAGCCGCGCGGCTGCCTCTTGCGTTTTCGGCGAGGAGGTCTTTCGCGATGTGGAAACGGTTCGCCATGGCGCTGGCGCTTGTCGCGCTGATTCCGGCCGCGCCCGTCCTCGCCGACGTTCCGCAATCGCGCGAGCAGATCAACCTGACCTTCGCCCCCCTGGTCAAGAAGGTCGCGCCGTCGGTGGTCAACATCTATTCGCGCAAGGTGGTCCAGTCCCGGGCCGGGGTGTCGCGCTTGTTCGATGACCCCATCTTTCGCCATTTTTTCGGCGAGGAGTTCGGCCGCCGCTTCTCGGGCCCCACCCGCAGGAAGGTGCAGAACTCCTTGGGCTCGGGCGTGATCGTGCGCTCGGACGGTCTGGTGGTCACCAACGCCCACGTCATCGCCGGGGCGGACGAAATCACCGTGATCCTGAGCGACAGGCGCGAGTTCGAGGCCGAAGTGGTCGGGACCGACGAACGCACCGATCTCGCGCTATTGCGCCTGCCCATGGGGGCCGAGGAGCTTCCGGTGCTGCCGTTTCGCGATTCCGACGACCTGGAGGTCGGGGACCTGGTCCTGGCCTTGGGCAACCCCTTCGGGGTCGGCCAAACGGTCACCAGCGGCATCATCTCGGGCTTGGCGCGGACCGGGGTCGGGATTTCCGACCTGAACTTCTTTATCCAGACCGACGCCGCCATCAACCCCGGCAATTCCGGAGGCGCGCTGGTCGCCATGGACGGGCGGCTCGTCGGGATCAACACGGCGATCGCGACCAAGTCGGGCTCGTCGGCGGGCGTCGGCTTCGCCACGCCGTCCAACATGGTCCGCACCGTCATCCGTGGCCTGATCGACGGGCGGGTGGTGCGCCCTTGGCTGGGCGCCAGGGGGCAGCCGGTGACCCAGGACATCGCGGGCTCCATGGGGCTACGCCGCCCCGTGGGCGTGCTGATCAACGAGATCGCTCCGGGCGGACCGGCGGACAAGGGGGGCGTGCGCGTCGGCGACGTGGTTTTCGCCGTGGACGACCGCGCCGTGGACGACGACGAGGCCTTGAAGTACCGCATCGCCACCCGCGAGCCCGGGGACACGGTCCGGCTGCGGGCGCTTCGCAAGGGCCGCGAGGTCACCTTGACCTTGAAGATGGAGCCGCCCCCGGAAGACCCGCCGCGCAACGTGACGAACATCGGCGGGCGCAACCCGTTTTCCGGTCTCCGCGTCGCCAACCTTTCACCCGCGCTCGGCGAGGAGATGGGGGTCGGGTTCGATGCTTCGGGCGTCATGGTGATCGGCATCCACAAGCGGAGCCTGGCCGTGCGCTACGGCTTCAAGCCCGGCGACATCTTCGTCAGCATCAACAGCCAACGAGTGGATCGGGTCGCCACGCTCGCCCGGATGATCAAGGACGCCCCGCAATCCTGGAACATCCGGTTGCGTCGGAACGGCCAGCTGGTGACGTTGCAGATTCAGTAATTCCTGTTATTTCAGCTTGACCGAAAGCCCCGCCGCCACGAACAACGCCGTTTGGGCGCCGCCGGCCACGGCTTGGTTCAAGCGTCCCGCGTTGTCGCGGAAGGCGCGGGCGAGCGGGTTGTCGGGAACGATGCCGAGCCCGACCTCGTTGGAAACGAACACGACGGGGCCGGAGAGGCGCCCAAGAGCCTCGACCAGCGCCGCCGTTTCCGCCTCCACGTCCCTTTCCGCCTCCATCAGGTTGGAGAGCCAGAGCGTCAGGCAGTCCACCAGAACGGCGCGTCCCGGCCCGCATTCGCGCTCCAGCGCGCCGACGAGGTCCAGCGGCTCCTCCACCGTCCGCCAGCGCGCGCCCCGGCGGTCCTGGTGCTCGGCCACCCTGACGCGCATCTCGTCGTCGCGGGCCTCGGCGGTCGCGAGATAGACGCAGTCTCCCGCCTGGTCCTCGACCAATTCTTCGGCGAGGCGGCTTTTGCCCGAGCGGGCGCCGCCCAGGACCAGCGTGACGGGGGGCAGGTCTGCCATCGGGCTATTTCACCAGCTTGCTGACGGCGCGGAAGGCCTCGGCGTCGGAACGGTGGAGCCATTCGAAGCAGACCATCTCCGTCGCCACCACCTGGACGCCCATGGCGCGGAGCCGCTCCATGCCGAGGCGGTGGTTCTCCGGGGTTCGCGAAGACGTCGCGTCGGCGACCACGAAGACCTCGTAGCCCGCTTTCAGCATGCCGGCGCAGGTCTGAAGCACGCAGACATGGGCCTCGATTCCGCACACCACGCACTGGGGGCGGTCGAGCGCGGCGAGCCTGGCGGTGAAATCCGTATCCGCCATGCAGGAAAAATGTATCTTTTCGGCCACGCATCCCGGCGAAAACAGTTCGGCCACGTCCGCCGTGGTCGCGCCCAGCCCTTCCGGATACTGCTCGGACGCCAGCATGGGGACGTCGAGCATGCGGGCGGTCTCCATCAAGATCCGCGCGTTGCGCACCAAGGCTTCCGCGCCCTGCATGGCCGGAAGCAGGCGTTCTTGGATGTCCACCACCACGAGGCAGCTTCTTCCGACATCAAGCAGCATGGCGCGACTCCCGCTCGTTTTTTCGCGAACACGCAGCCTATCCCAAACGCCGGGCGCGAGGGAACCGTTGACTCCCACGGCCGTTGGCCTAATATCCGCCCATCTTGAAAGAGCCGGTCTGTATGAGCTTTTCTGATCTCGGTCTCAGCGAGGAAGTCCTCAAAGCGGTTTCGGAGCGCGGTTACACCGAACCCACGCCCATTCAGGCGGAAGCGATTCCGTTCGTCCTGATGGGACGGGATATCCTTGGATGCGCGCAGACGGGCACGGGCAAGACCGCCTCGTTCACGCTTCCCATGATCGACGTGCTGGCGCAGGGCCGGGCCAAGGCGCGCATGCCGCGCTCCCTGATCCTGGAGCCCACCCGCGAGTTGGCCCAGCAGGTGGCCGAGAATTTCGAGGTCTACGGCCAATACCACAAGCTCAACCACGCGCTCCTGATCGGCGGCGAGTCCATGGGCGATCAGGTCAAGGTGCTGGAAAAGGGCGTGGACGTCCTGATCGCGACGCCGGGCCGGTTGCTGGACATGTTCGAGCGCGGGCGGCTGTTGCTGCGCGACGTCAAGATCCTGGTGATCGACGAAGCCGATCGCATGCTGGACATGGGGTTCATCCCGGATGTCGAGCGGATCGTCAGCCTGCTCGGCGCCATGCGCCAGACCCTGTTCTTCTCCGCCACCATGCCGCCGGAGATTCGCCGCCTCGCCGATGCGTTCCTGATGAACCCCAAGGAGATCAGCGTCTCCTCTCCGTCCACCCCGGCCGCCACGGTGACCCAGGGCCTGTTGATGGTCGAGCATCCGGAAAAAGGGCGCGGCGGGCGCGGCGTCAGCCACGGCCAGAAGGAAAAGCGCGAGGCGCTTCGAGCCTTGATCGAGTCCGAGGAAATCCGCAACGCGCTCGTGTTCTGCAACCGCAAGCGGGACGTCACCGTGGTCTACCGCTCGCTGGTCAAGCACGGCTACGACGCCGGGCAGCTTCACGGTGACATGCACCAGTCCGTGCGCACCGAGACCCTCGACAAGTTCAAGAAGGGCGAGTTCAAGTTCATGGTGTGCTCGGACGTGGCCGCGCGCGGCCTGGACATCGCCGAGATGAGCCACGTGTTCAACTTCGACGTTCCGTCCAACGCCGAGGACTACATCCACCGCATCGGCCGCACCGGCCGCGCCGGGCGGGAAGGCCGCGCCTTCACCCTGGCGACAAAGGAGGACGCCAAGTACCTGGGCGCGATCAAGAACCTGATCGGCCGAGAGATTCCTCCCATTACCCTGGATGGCGCCTCGGATCCGGTCCAACCCGACGCGTCCGAGGATGCGGATGAGAAGCCAAAGCCCCGCGCTTCCGCCCGACGCGGCAAGGACGAGGAAAAGGGCCCCAAGGACGGACGTCGCCGCGGGCGAGGCCGCAAGGCGGATGCCGCGCCCAAGAGCGTCGCGCGGGACGACGCGACGGACAACGGGAGCGACGAGGGCGATATCGGCTGGGGCGGGCACATGCCCGCGTTCCTGCAACGCGCGCCGGAACTTGCGCCCGAGCCCAAGAAAAAGCCCGCCCGACGCGCAGCCAAGCCCAAGACGGCGAAAAAGGACAAGCCCGCCGAGGAGCCCGCGGCGTAATCCGATTCGCGATGAAATGAAGGAAAACGGCCGACGCGTCCGGTTTCGGAGGCGCTGGCCGAAATCCGTTTCGCGCCGGGGGCTTATCCCCGGCGTGGGAGCCGTCCGCCGGGCCGTCGGCGCTTGTTTTCGAAGACGAAGCCGGAGACGCCGCCATCGACGCCGAAGTCGTCTTTGCGTTCCTTGGGGTTCGAGGGGGGGGAAGCGAACGTGGAATAATCTCTGGCGCGTAACAAGTTGTTTTGCAATAATATTTTTGCTTGTCGAGGAGAGGTGTGCGTGGAGTATGACATGATCAAGCGCGGCGCCGGATTTGCGGTTTTCTAGGGTTCGCGGCCAAATTGCGTCGGATTGGAATGGACATTCGGGGTTTGGCGAACGTTTCAAAAAGGCCAGCGTTTGCGGGCCTTCCCGGAGTCTGTCGCCAGGGTTGATGTTACGTGACGACCCGCGCGCCGCTCTTCGTGCTTTTCGGCGGGGCGTCGGCGGTTTATAGTGTGCCCCGAAATCTTGTTCTGGGATCGACCGCAGGGCGCTTATGAGAAAGACTGGAACGGCTCTTTTCGGCTTGGTGCTGGTGTTCGTGGTTTCGCTTGGGGCTCCGGCCACCGGGCGGGGCGGCGACCTTGACGACAACGCCCAGGGTTTCATCACGTCGCTGGCCGAGGAAGCCGTCAGCGCGCTGACCGACGCGACCAAACCGAAAAAAGAACGCACCGAACGCTTCAAGAAGCTGCTGCGCGAGCATTTCGCCATCGACACCATCGCCCGCTGGGTGCTGGGCAAGTACTGGCGCGCGGCGACGCCGGACGAAAAGAAGGAATACCTCGACCTGTTCGAGGAACTGATCATCAAGACCTACGTCGATCGCTTCGCCGACTACCAGGGCGAGCAGCTCAAGGTCACCAAGGCGGTGACCAAGGGCAGCAACTACGCCTACGTCTATTCCCAGATTGTCCGTCCCACCGGCGGCAAGCCCTTGAACGTGGGCTGGTGGGTGCGCGAGGGCAGCGGCCAGTTCAAGATCATCGACGTCACCGTCGAAGGCATCAGCATGAGCAAGACCCAACGTTCCGAGTTCGCAACCTTCATCCGCCAGAACGGCGGCGCGGTCGGCGCCCTTCTCGACGAGCTTCGCCGCCGCCTCAAGGACAACGCGTGAGCGTCGCGGCGAACGCCGATCCCCACCTCGTCGAAACCCCGTCCGGCAAGGACGAGGCTTACGAAAACTTCCCCGTCGGATCGTTTCTGCTGCCCAGGCCCTTGCGGCCGCACGTTGCCGCGTTCTACGCCTTCGCCCGCGCCATCGATGACATCGCCGACGGCGCGGACCTGTCCCCCGACGACAAGATCGCCCGCCTGCAGGGGTTCGAGGACGCGGTCACCGGCCGCGAGACCCGGGACCCGGCTTTCGCCAAGAGCCATCGCATGCGCGAGAGCCTTAAGGCCACCGACGTCACGGCGCAGCATTGCGTCGATCTTATCGACGCCTTCAAGCAGGACGCGGTCAAGGGGCGCTATGACGACTGGGGCGATTTGATGGATTACTGCGATCGCTCCGCCTCTCCGGTCGGGCGCTATCTGCTAGACCTGCACGGGGGCTCGCGGGACGGGTACGGGCCGTCGGACGCGCTTTGCAACGCGCTTCAGGTCATCAACCATTTGCAGGACTGCCAGGACGACTACCGCGCCCTTGATCGGGTTTACCTTCCGGGGGACTGGATGGTGGAGGAGGCGGCGACGGTCGAGGACCTGGACAAGGCCGCCGCGACGCCGGGTCTACGGCGGGTGCTGGATCGCTGCCTGGACGCGACCGACGAACTGATGGTCGAGGCCAGGCGCCTGCCGGGCGGTCTTTACAGCCGCCGTCTCGCCATGGAGTCGGCCGCCATCGTGAATATCGCCGACCGCCTGATCGGCCGTCTTCGCCGCGACGATCCCGTCGCCGGACGAGTGGCGCTGTCCAAGGGGGGGTATCTTTGGTGCTGCGTCCGGGGGGCGGCTTCGGTCTTCTTGTAGGGTAGGGGGAGAAGGCTCTTGCTGGCCGGGGCGGCGTTCCTTTCCTTGGCGATCTGGACGGTGCTTCTTTGGCTTCGCGGCGGGTTCTGGCGCGCGGACCAAAGGCTCGAGACCCTGGCCATGCCCGATCGGGAATCCTGGCCCGACGTGGTCGCGGTGATCCCGGCCCGGAACGAGGCCGATGGCGTCGGGCGCGCGGTGGCCTCCCTTCTGTCCCAGGACTATCCCGGCCCGCTGTCCATCGTAGTGGTGGACGACAACAGCGACGACGGCACCGCCGACGTCGCCCGCGCCGCCGCCGAGGCCGCGGGCGCGCCCGAACGTCTGACGGTCATCCAGGGCGCGCCGCTGGAGCCGGACTGGACCGGCAAGATGTGGGCGGTGCGCCAGGGCGTGGAGGCGGCCGACCGGATCGTCCCCGAAGCCCGCTACGTCCTTCTGACAGACGGCGATATCGAGCACGGGCCCGAAAACCTGCGCCGTCTGGTGGACAAGGCGGAATGGGGGGGGCTCGACCTGGTGTCGCTGATGGTCATGCTGCGGTGCGATAGCTTCTGGGAGAAGTTGCTCATCCCGGCGTTCGTGTTCTTTTTCCAGAAGCTCTATCCCTTCCCCTGGGTCAACGACGAGAGCCGCGAGACCGCGGGCGCGGCCGGGGGCTGCATGCTGGTCCGCAGGCAGGCGCTGGTCCGCATCGGCGGGATCGAGTCCATCCGCGACCAGGTTATCGACGATTGCGCGCTGGCCGAAAAGATCAAGGAGGACGGGGGGATCTGGCTCGGCCTCACCGACCACGCCTTCAGCCTCAGGCCCTACGACACGCTCGGCGAGATCTGGCGCATGGTCGCCAGGACGGCGTTCGTGCAGTTGGACCATTCCGCGCTCCAGCTCCTGGGAACGGTGGCGGGGATGGCCGCGATCTACGTCGCGCCGCCGTTGGCGACCGTCATGGGTCTGTTCGTCCAGGACCTGACCGCCGTGCTGGCCGGCGGGCTCGCCTGGGGGATCATGGCCAGGGCCTACGCGCCGACGCTGGCGCTTTACGGCCGTCCGGCCTGGACCGGGATTTTCCTGCCGTTCACGGCGCTGCTCTACACCCTGATGACCGTCGATTCCGCGCGCCGCCACTGGCGGGGGCGGGGCGGTGGATGGAAGGGCCGCACCTACCCGTAATCCGCCTGTTGAACTTCGCCCCAGAATCCGTACCTTTCGAAGAAAGCGACATGGGCGGGAGTGGATCGTTATGTGGAAGTTCGTTGCGGGCGCGGTCGTGGTGCTGCTGGGTGCGGTCGGCGTTTGGTATTTCATCGCCTTCGGCGACAGCGACGCCAAGACAAAGGCCAAGAAGAGCTTCTCGGACGAACGCATTTCCATGAAATCCGGCAAGGGATCGTCATCGCCGTATTCGCGGCTCAGCCGCGATCCGCGCGACGCCATTCCGCGCGCCCGCCGCTCCGCGTCGTCGGGCGGCTCCGGGGGCGGGTTCTCCGCTTCGCGCTTCGGCAACGACCCGACCGCGAGTTTCGAGGAGAACGAACTGGTCGTCACCAACGCGCCCAAGGACTTCATGCGCAAGGCCGGCGAGGACGGCGTCATCGTGACGGAAGTGGTCCGGCTCAAGAACCTCGGCATGGATATCTACCGGGTCAGCCCGCCCCGGGGCATGGACATGAACGCGTTCGTGAAGCTGCTGCGCCGCAAGTTCCCGGGCGCGCTGATCGAAAAAAACCACCACTTCGATGCCCAGGTCGGCGCGGCCAACAACGCCAGGTCCGCCATCGGGTGGGAGAAAATGCCCCAGACCTGCGGCAAGGGCGTCCGGCTTGGCATGATCGATTCCTCGGTGGACATGAAGCATTCGGCGCTGAAAACCCAAGACATCGTGTTCAAGTCCTTCACCAAGCCGGGACGAAAGGCCGCCGACGCCAAACACGGCACCGCCATCGCCGCCATGCTGGTGGGCACGCCCGAATGGGGCGGGCTGCTGCCGAGCGCCAAGCTGTTCGCGGCGAATATGTTCGAGATCAACGAAAGCGGTAAGCGGGTGGGCAGCGCCGTCGGCCTGTTGAAGGCGGTGGACTGGATGTCGGGCAAGAACGTGCGCGCCGTCAACCTCAGCGTTGCGGGCTCCAACAACAAGGTGGTGCGCGTGGCCTTCAAGAAGGCGACCAAGAAGGGCTTGATCCTGGTGGCGGCCGCTGGAAACTGGGGCCGCAAGGACAAGCCCGCCTATCCCGCCGCCTACAAGGACGTCATGGCGGTGACGGCGCTCAAGGGCCGCGAGCTCATCTACACCAACGCCAACCAGGGCAGCTACATCGATTTCGCCGCGCCGGGGGTCAGGTTGTGGACGGCGGCGCCGGGCGGCGGCGGCAAGAACCAGAGCGGCACCTCGTTCGCCACGCCGTTCATCGCCGTCCATATCGCGCTTCGCGTCGCCAAGGGCGCGACGCACGATCCGGCGGCCTTGAAGGCGTCGCTGAAAAAACTCGCCGTCGATCTGGGCAAGCCGGGCAAGGATACGGTGTTCGGCTGGGGGCGCATCGACAAGATGCCCAAGTGCAATTAGTCGTCTCCGCCCTTCAACAGCCAAGCGAACGCGATCCACGCCAGCGCCGCCCCGGCCATCTGCGCAGCGATGAACATGGGCGCGTCCGTGGGTCGAATTCCGGCGAAGGTGTCGGTCAGCGTTCGGGCCACGGTCACCGCCGGGTTGGCGAAGGACGTGGACGCGGTGAACCAATACCCCGCCGTGATGTAGAGCCCGACCGCGTGGGGAATGGCGTCCGGCCGGGCGCGGAGGCATCCCAAAATGGTCGCGAGCAGCCCGAACGCGGCCACGGCCTCGGCCGTCCATTGCGCGCCGCCGGTTCTGACGGTGGTGGAGAAATTGATCAAGGGTTCCGAGAACATCACGTGCGCGACAAGCACGCCCGCGACCCCGCCCGCGACCTGGACCGCGACGTAGGCGAGGACGTCGGCGGGAGGCAGCTCTTTTCTCAGCGCGAACACGGCGGTGACGGCGGGGTTGAAGTGCGCCCCGGAAATGGGTCCGAAGATCATGATGATCACCACCAGGATCGCGCCCGTGGCGATGGAGTTGGCCAACAGCGCGATGGCGTCGTTGCCGCTCGAAAGGCGGTCGCCCATGATTCCCGATCCGACCACGGTGGCCAGCAGGATGGCGGTTCCAAGAAATTCGGCGGATAGGCGTCGCGGGGCGTTGTCCATCAGCTCCCCGATCCGATGTCGTCCAGATGCTTCTTCAGCGTCAGTTTGTCCAGGGAGTGGATGGGCAGGTTGACGAAGACCGAGATCCGGTTCTCCAGCATGCGGTAACAGTCGGCGAACACGGCTGCGGTTTCGGCGTCGGAGCCTTCGAAATCCGCCGGGTCGGGCACGCCCCAATGGGCCGACATGGGCTGGCCGGGCCAGACCGGGCAGACCTCCCCGGCGGCGTTGTCGCAAACGGTGAAGACAAAGTCCATTTCCGGCGCGTCGTCGGCCGCGAACTCGCCCCAGTTCTTGGGCCGGAGCCCGTCGGTCGGATGGTTCAGGCGCTTGAGCAGTTCGACGGCGTGAGGGTTGACCTGGCCCGTCGGCTTGCTGCCGGCGCTGAAGCCCTGGAACCGGCCGGCGCCCAGGCGGTTCATGAGGGATTCCGCGATCACGCTGCGGCACGAATTCCCGGTGCACAGAAACAGGACGTTATAGGTTTTGTCCTCGGACATGCGCCCGCCCTCCCAGATGGTTAATTCATCGAGGGCGAAAAATAATCGACCCAGCCCGGGCGGAAAGTGAAGCTTTTATGAACCCTGTCCGGACCGGAGAAACGGTTTGATTCTCTCGGCGATGACCTCGGGCGGCGCGCCGTGGACGAAATGGGCCAGGTACTCGCCGTCCCGACCCATCAGATAGGTGAAGGCGGTGTGGTCGACCAGATAGTCGTCTGGCCCGTCGCCGTCCTCGCGCACCTTGGCGAAGAAGGCCTTGTAGCTGCGCGCCACCTTCAAAATGTCTTGTTCGCCGCCGGTCAGGGCGATCATGGAGGGGTGGAAGGCGGCGGCGTAGTCCTTCAGGGCCTCGTGGGTGTCGCGCTCGGGATCCACGGTGATCATCATCGGCTGGATCTGCTTGGCGTCCTCGCCCAGGATGTCCAAAGCGGCCGCCACGGCGGACAGCGACGTGGGGCAGACATCGGGGCAATAGGTGTAGCCGAAGTAGACCAGCATGAGCTTGCCCCGGAAATCCGTGTCCGACACGGGTTTCCCTCCCGGCCCGATCAGGGTGAAGGGGCCGCCGATGGCGGGCCTGCCGACGGTTTCGGTTCCGGCCTGGAAGGTCCCGCCCAGATAATGCTTCACCGCGACCACGGAGATGAGCGCCAGGGCGACGAGAACCAGGTAAGAAGATGCGCGTTTCATCGAGAGTTCCTATTTAGCATCAATATCCCGGCCCAGGCGGCGCTCCATCGCATCGCACAGGGTCTCGATCACCTTGACCCGCGCGAACCGCTTGTCGTTGGCCTCGACCAGCGTCCACGGGGCGACCATGGTCGAGGTGCGCTCCACCATGTCGTTGACGGCTTCCTCGTAGACGTCCCATTTCTCGCGGTTGCGCCAATCCTCTTCCGTCAGCTTCCATTGCTTCCACGGGACGACCTTGCGGTCCTCGAAGCGGGCGAGTTGCTCCTCCGGGGTGATATGCATCCAGTATTTCACGAGCACGGCGCCATGTTCCACCAACTGGGCCTCGAAGTCGTTGATCTCGGCGTAGGCGCGCATCCATTCGAGCTCGGACGCGAAGCCCTCCACCCGCTCCACCAGCACCCGGCCGTACCATGAGCGGTCGAACATGGTCACGCGTCCGGCCCGGGGCAGGTGGCGCCAGAACCGCCACAGGTAATGCTGGGCCCGCTCCTCGTCCGTTGGGGCGGCGATGGGGATGACCTCGTAGTCGCGGGCGTCCATGGCGGCGCTGAGCCGTCGGATGGCTCCGCCCTTGCCGCCCGCGTCCCAGCCCTCGAACACCAGGATGGTGGAGACGCCCATCTCCCGCGCCTTGCGGTACAGCGTGTTCAGCCGAGCCCGGGATTCCTTGAGCGTGCGCTTGTACGGCTTGGGCTCCAACGCCCGCTCCATGTCCAGGCGGTCCAGGATGGTGGGGCGGTTCAGGGTCGGCTTGTCGTTCTGTTCGTCCGGTTCGTCGTCCTTGGCGGCCTTGGTTTTCATTTGGGCCTTGATCTTGTTCTCCGCCTCGCGCTCGACCAGGCGCCGGCGCACCGCGTCGCGGATGTGGGTGACCACGGTCGCCGAGCGGTAGCGGGAGTCCTCGCCCTCGACGATGGTCCAGGGGCGGTTGCCGGTGCTGGTGCGCATGATGGTCTGTTCGGCGGCGGCGATGAACTGGTCGTACTGCTTGAAGTGCTTCCAGTCGGTCTTGGTGACGCGCCAGCTTTGGTGTTTGTCTTTCTCCAGCTTTTTCAGGCGGCGCTTCTGCGCGTCCTTGCCCAGGTGCATCCAGAATTTCAGGATCAGCGCGCCGTCGTCGGCCAGCGTGCGCTCGAAGGCGGAAATGCGGTCCAGGCGGGCTTCGAACTCACCCGGCTTGTTTAATCCGTAGACCTGGTCGAGCAAGGGGCGGGAATACCACGAACTGAGGAATATTCCGAACTGCCCCTTGCCCGGAAGATCGCGCCAGTAGCGCCAGTATTCGGGGCGCTCGCGCTCTTCCTCCGACGGTTCGGCGTAGGCGCGCGATCGGATCCAGCGCGGGTCCATCCATTCGTTCAGAAGGTTCGCCGTCGCGCCCTTGCCCGCGCCGTCGACGCCGGCGAACACGATGACGACCGGGAAGTCGGCCTTGCGGAGTTCCTGCTGCAATTCCAGCATGTCGGTTCGGAGCTTCGGCGCGATGTCGTCGAATTCCTGTTGGGACAGCTTGCGTCCCAGTTCGGCGGCTTCAAACATGTCGGGTGATCCTTAGGCTTGGATATCCAGAAGGCGTTCGACGTCGAGAACGACCATCAACTCGCTCTCCAGCCGGTACACGCCGAGCGCGAATTCCCGCCATATCGGGTCCAGCGTGCTGGGGTTGGATTCGAACTGTTCGTGCGAGGCGCTGAGCACGTCGCCGATCTTGTCGACCAGAAGCGTGTACAGATCCTGGCCTTTTTCGATGGTCACGCCGAAGCCGATGGTGTCGCGCTCCTCGGTTGCGGGGGCGCGGCGCTCGATGCCCATGCGCTGGCGCACGTTGATGACGGTGACGATGCGCCCGCGCAGGTTGATCGAGCCCATGATCGCGGGCGGGGCCAGCGGGATGGTGGCGATTTCGCGCAGGATCAGGATGTCCTGGACCTTGAGCACCGGCACGCCGAACATCTGGCCGCCGACGACGAAGGTGACGAAATCGTCCAGATCCTTGTCCAGGATGCCGCCGTGCGCGTGATTTTCGACCTTCGCCAGAACCTGAGCCATCGCCGAGTCCCCGACCCCCTTGAAGAAACACTCCGTCGAATGTGCCCTTTTCGACCCGGAAAGCCAAGGGGCAATTGACATTGTTCGTCCATGTCGTCGGCGGGCTTGGCGCGGTTGGGATAAAGCCGTAATCTTTTCGTCATGAACTCCATGAACGCCGTCTTGGCCGGGACGGAGGAAACTCTTGTCCTCGGCGTGGAGCGCTCGGCGACCGGGCGGCGCTGGCTGTCGCGGGAAGGCGACGCCCGCGACGCGCTCGCCCTGGCCCAGCGCCTCGAAGCGCCCGAGATCGTCGGCCGTATCTTGGCCGCCCGGGGGGTGGACGTGGACGGGGCGCGGCGATTCCTGAACCCGACTCTCCGCGACCACATGCCCGATCCCAGCAGGCTCAGGGATCTGGACGCGGCGGCGGAGCGCGTGGCCAGCGCCGTCATGCAGAACGAGCTCATCGCCGTGTTCGGCGACTACGACGTGGACGGCGCGACTTCGGCGGCCCTTGTCGCCCGTTATATCAGGGCCGTGGGCGGGCGGGCGCGGATTTACATTCCCGACCGGCTTTCCGAAGGCTACGGCCCCAGCGCCGACGCCCTGACCATGCTTCGGCGCGAGGGCGCGTCGGTGGCGGTGACGGTGGATTGCGGCGCCACCGCCCACGACGCGCTGTCCGCCGCCCGGGACGCCGGGCTCGACGTGATCGTGATCGACCATCATGAAACCGAACCCCGCCTGCCGCCCGCCGTCGCCGTGGTCAATCCCAACCGGCTGGACGAGGACTCGGGCCAGGGCGAACTCGCCGCCGTCGGCGTGGCGTTTCTGTTCCTGGTGGGGCTGAACCGCACGCTGCGCGAGACCGGCTGGCATCAGCGCCGGGGCGGGGAGCCGGACTTGATGGGCTGGCTCGATCTGGTGGCGCTCGGCACCATCTGCGACGTTGTGCCGCTTCGAGGGCTCAACAGGGCGCTCGCCACCCAGGGTCTGAAGGTGATGGCGCGCCGCGCCAATCCGGGTCTTCGCGCGCTTGCCGACGTGGCGGGCGTGGACGAGGCGCCGGGGGCGTATCACGCGGGATTCGTCCTGGGGCCGCGCATCAACGCGGGCGGCCGGGTGGGCGAGGGCGGCCTGGGCGCCCGTCTGCTCGCCACCGACGACGAGGCCGAGGCCAGGGATTTGGCTCAGCGCCTGAACGCAATGAACAAGGAGCGCCGAGAGATCGAGGCCGCGGTGCTGGAGGAGGCCACGAACCAGGCCGAGGGGGACGAGGGCGCGCTGGTCTTCGTCGCGGGCGACTGGCATCCCGGCGTGGTCGGCATTGTCGCCAGCCGCCTGACCGAGCGGTTCAGCCGTCCGTCTTTCGTGGTCGCGCTCGATGGGGAAAAGGGCAGCGGATCGGGCCGTTCGGTTCCGGGCGTGGACCTTGGCGGCGCGGTGATCGCCGCGCGCCAATCAGGGCTTCTTCTCAAGGGCGGTGGGCACGCCATGGCGGCGGGCTTCACGGTGGAGCCCGAAAAAATGGGAGAGCTCCGCCGTTTTCTGGAGGAGCGGGTGGCGCGCCGCGTCGCCGAGGCCGACATCCGACCCACGCTCAGCCTGGACGGCAGCCTGGACTTGGGCGGCGCCAGACTGGAATTGGTGGAGGCGCTCAAGGAAATCGGCCCCTTCGGCGCCGGAAATCCCGAGCCCCGATTCGCCATTCCTCGCGCCCGCGTCGCCCGCGCCGACGTGGTGGGGGAGAACCACGTCCGCTGTTTCCTCGAAGGCGCGGACGGGGGGCGGCTCAACGCCATTTCGTTCCGCAGCGCCGACACCGAACTCGGTCGCGCGCTCCTGGTCAACCAGGGCGGCGCCCTGCACGTGGCGGGACGGCTCAGAGAGAACACGTGGCAGGGCCGCACCACCGTTCAACTGATGATCGACGACGCCGCCGGCGCCGACTGAGGAACATGTCAGCAAGGCTGACGAAACAGTTGGATTCAAAGGATTCCCGCAAGAACTTGTGCACAGGCGGAAAGAGATTTACAAATTCGCGGCGCATTTATTACAAAGCAATGCCGATCCACCGGGGAATATGGTTTTGTTTTTCATAATTTCAATGAAATCAAAGCGTTGACAAAAGTGCACAAAAAATAGGCACTGTAAAGGAAGGTTAAGATTTCCAACGATTCGAGACCGGGCGAAACGTTTTATCCATAGGATTATCCACAGGATCGGTGGATTGCTGACGCGTCGCGTCATACCATTTGACGCGTTGACGCCGAAAGGCCTTTTCGCCACATAGGCTTGCATGACCGACGACCTCGCCACCCCCGTCATGGACCCGGAACGCGGCGCCGCCGTGATCCAGTCCTATCTCGACGCGCTGCCGAGAACGCCCGGCGTTTACCGCATGGTGGACGCGGACGGGGCGGTTCTGTACGTGGGCAAGGCGAAAAGCCTGAGGAAGCGGGTGTCCAGCTACGCCCGGCCCCAGCGGCTGAGCGTCCGCATCCGGCGCATGGTGGCGCTCACCACGTCCATGGAGTTCGTCTCCACCCACACCGAGGCCGAGGCGCTTCTGCTCGAAGCCAACCTGATCAAGAAGCTCCGGCCCCGCTACAACATCCTGCTCCGCGACGACAAGTCGTTCCCGTCCATCCTGATCACCGGCGACCATCCCTTTCCCCAGGTTCTCAAGCACCGGGGCGCGCGGTCCAGGCCCGGGGACTACTTCGGTCCGTTCGCGTCGGTCTGGGCGGTGAACCAGACGCTGACGGTCCTGCAGCGGGCGTTTTTGCTCCGCACCTGTTCGGACTCGGTCTTCGCGTCCAGGACGCGTCCGTGCCTTTTGTATCAGATCAAGCGTTGCTCGGCGCCTTGCGTCGACAAGGTGGGCGAGCCCGAGTACGAGGAGCTTCTGGATCAGTCCCGCGCGTTCCTGTCCGGCGACTCCCACCGCATCCAGGACATGTTCGCCGCCCGGATGCAGGAAGCGTCCGACGCGCTCGAGTTCGAATTGGCCGCCCAGTACCGCGACCGCATCCGCGCGCTCACCGCCGTTCAGGCGCATCAGGACGTCAACATTCCGGGGACCGGCGAGGCCGACGTGATCGCCGCTCATCAGGACGGGGGCCAGACCTGCATCCAGGCGTTCTTCTTCCGCGCCGGGCGGAACTTCGGCAATCGGGCCTATTTCCCGTCCCACGCCCGCGACCAGGACGCGCCCGAGGTGCTGGAGGCCTTCATCGGCCAGTTCTACGCCAACAAGCCGCCGCCCGCCTTGGTTCTGGTCAGCCACGAGCCGCCGAACCTGGAGCTTCTGGCCGAGGCGCTCTCCGTCGCCGCCGGGCGCAAGGTCCGGGTGGTCCATCCCCGGCGCGGCGACAAACGCGCGGCGGTCGAGCACGCCGAGCGGAACGCCCGCGAGGCGCTGGCGCGCAGGCTGTCCGAGAGCGCCTCCCAGCGCAGGCTGCTCGAGGCCCTGGCGGATGCGTTGGGTCTCGACGGCGCGCCGGAGCGGATCGAGGTCTACGACAACAGCCACGTCCAGGGGACCAAGGCCGTCGGGGCCATGATCGTCGCGGGACCCGAGGGCATGATGAAGAACCAGTACCGCAAGTTCACCATCAAGGGCGGCGGCTTCAATCCCGGCGACGACTACGCCATGATGCGCGAGGTGCTGACGCGCCGTTTCACCCGCGCGCTCAAGGAGGACCCGGACCGGACCGACTGGCCCGACCTCGCTCTGATCGACGGCGGCAAGGGCCAGCTCGGCGTGGCGCTGGAGGTTTTCGAGGAACTGGGCGTGGACGGCGTCGCCATCGCGGGGATCGCCAAGGGCCGCGACCGCAACGCGGGGCAAGAGCGGATTTACCTGCCGGGCCGCGACGAACCCTTGACGCTGGAGCCGCGCTCCTCGGTGCTCTACCTGTTGCAGCGGCTCCGCGACGAGGCGCACCGCTTCGCTATCGGGGCGCACCGGGCGAAACGGAGCAAGGCGGTGGCGAAATCGACGCTCGACGAAATTCCCGGCGTCGGCCCCAAGCGGAAAAAGGCGCTGCTGCACCACTTCGGCTCGGCCCGCGCCGTGGCCCAGGCGGGCCGAACCGACCTGCAGGCGGTGGACGGCGTCGACGACGGGCTGGCCAATAAAATCTATGACTGGTTCCACGGCGATGGTTAGAATGGGCGCGTCATGCCGACCAACCTGCCCAACCTGCTGACTTTCTCGCGCATCGTCGCCGTTCCGGTGGTGGTCGGGTTCATGTTCATGGATCCGCCGCTCGGCAACTGGCTGGCTTTTTCCGCCTACACCTACGCCTGCGTCACCGATTTCTTCGACGGCTACCTCGCCCGCGCCATGGAGTTGCAGTCAAGCCTGGGACGCATGCTGGATCCCATCGCCGACAAGCTTCTGGTCGCCGCCGTTCTGCTGATGCTGGGCGCGGTGGGGCCGTTGAACGGGATCCACCTCCTGCCCGCCGTTGTCATCCTGTGTCGGGAGATATTGGTTTCGGGGCTCCGCGAATTCCTGGCCGAGGTCCAGGTCAGCGTGCCGGTCAGCAGCCTGGCCAAGTGGAAGACCACCATTCAGATGCTGGCGTTGGGCTTCCTTCTGGTCGGCGACGCAGGACCGCATCTGTGGGTGGCGTCCACGTCCAACGTCGGGATCGCAGGAATTTGGCTGGCGGCGGCGATCACGCTCGTCACCGGCTACGACTACCTCCGCGCCAGCCTGCGCCACATCCACGCGAGCGGCTGATCCCATGAAGGTCCTGGGCCTGATCGGCTGGAGCGGCAGCGGCAAGACAACCCTCATGCTGGCCCTGATCGAGGAGCTTCGCCGTCGGGGGGTCACGCTCTCGACCATGAAGCACACCCACCACGACATCGATCTGGACACGCCGGGCAAGGATTCGTATGAGCACCGCCACGCTGGGGCCGAGGAAACCGTGCTCGCCGGGCCCGCGCGCTGGACCCTGATCCACGAATGCCGCGACGAGGGGCGGCCGCGGCTGGAGACGTTGTTGGAGCGCATGGCACCCGTGGATCTGGTGCTGATCGAGGGCTTCAAGGAGCATCCCATCGACAAGCTGGAGGTCCACCGCCCCGCCCACGGAAAGCCCCTGATCTGCGTGAACGACCCCCGCATCGTCGCGGTGGCGACGGACGCGCCGTTGGACGGCGTCTCGGCCAAGGTTCTGGACCTGAACGACGCGGGCGCCGTCGCGGACTTCGTCATGGCGCACTGCGGATTGGAGGGGACGGCGGATGCCTGACGAACCGGCCCGGCTGGATGAAGCGCTTCCACGCCTATTGGACGGGCTCGCCCCCGCCGTCGGAACCGAGTTCGTCGATCTTCGCGCCGCCGCCGGGCGCATCCTGGCCGAGGACGTGGTCGCGCCGCGAGACCTGCCGCCCCACGACAATTCTGCCATGGACGGCTATGCGGTCCGGTTCCGGGACCTGGACGTCGAGACCCGGCTTCCGGTCTCGGCGCGCGTCGCAGCCGGCCACCCGCCCGACGCGCCCGTCCCGCCAGGAACGGCGGCCCGCATCTTCACCGGCGCCGCCATGCCCGAGGATCTGGACACGGTGGTCATGCAGGAGGAATGCGTCGAGGAGGACGGTTACGTAACATTCCCGGCGGCGGTCAAGGCCGGCGCCAACGTGCGTCCCCGGGGCGAGGACGTGAAGGCGGGCGCGGCCACGCTCATGGCCGGGACACGCTTGCGCCCCCAGGACATCGCCCGCGCCGCCACCCTGGGCCGCGCGGAATTGCGGGTATTCGAGCGCCTAAGGGCCTGCGTGTTCTCCACCGGCGACGAAATCCGCGACCCTGGCGAGGACGACGCGCCCGGGACAATCTTCGACGCCAATCGCTATGGGATCATGGCGTTGTTGGAGGGGTTGGGATTCGAAGTCACCGATCTCGGCATCCTGAAGGACGACGTGGACGTGGTGCGCGACGCGTTACTCGACGCGTCGGGGGGGCATCACGTGGTGGTGACGTCGGGCGGGGTCAGCATGGGCGACGAGGACCACGTCAAGGCCGCCGTTCAGTCCGCGGGCGTCCTGGACCTGTGGCGGCTCGCCATCAAGCCCGGCCGTCCCCTGGCTTTCGGCAGGGTGGAGGGGGCGGTTTTCATTGGGCTTCCCGGCAACCCGGTGGCGGCGCTCGCCACCTTCATGCGGGTGGCGAGGCCCATCGCGCTTCGGCTCGCGGGCCAATGGGACGCGGCGCCCGCCTTGTTCCGGGTCCGCGCCGGGTTCGATTTCAAGCGCAAGCCCGGGCGGCGCGAATGGGTGCGCGCCCGCCTGGACCGGAGCGGGGACGAGCCGGTGGCGGTGATGTACCCGACCCAGGGCTCGGGCGTATTGAACTCCATGATCGCGGCCGACGGGCTGGTGGAGCTGCCCGAGGACGCCGAGCGCGTCGTCCCCGGCGACATGGTGGATTTCCTGCCGTTCAGCGAGGTGCTGCGATGAAGGTTCTCTATTTCGCCTGGTTCAAGGACAAGGTCGGAACGGCGGAGGAGGACATCCCGTTGCCCGACGGCGTCGCCGACGTCGCCTCGTTGATGGACTGGCTCCGGAGCAGGGGCGGGGGCCATGCGGAGGCGCTGGCCGACCCCGCCATCGTGCGCTGCGCCGTCAATCAGGAGTACGTGGATGGGAGCCATCCCGTTCGCGACGGGGACGAGATCGCCTTCTTTCCGCCCGTGACCGGGGGCTGAGCCGTGAGCGTCCGCGTCCAGGAAGCCGATTTCGACGCGGGCGCGGAGCTCGCCCGCCTGACCGAGGGCAACCACGGCGTTGGCGGCGTCTGCCTGTTCGTCGGAACCGTGCGCGACATGGCCGGCGACAAGGCGGTGTCCGCCATGACGTTGGAGCATTACCCCGGCATGACCGAGCGGGAGCTGGAGAAGATCGCCGCCGAGGCGCAAGAGCGCTGGCCGTTGGAGGGATTGGCGATCATCCACCGTTACGGACGGTTGGAGCCCGGGGACCGCATCGTTCTGGTGGCGGCCGCGTCCGCGCATCGGGACGCGGCCTTCGACGCGTGTCGGTTCCTGATCGACTGGCTGAAGACCCGCGCCCCGTTCTGGAAACGCGAGGAAACCCCAGGCGGCGAACACTGGGTCGAGGCCAAGGCCGACGACGACGCGGCCGCCGCGCGCTGGGCTCGGAAAACCAGTTGAGAACGCCTCTTAGTCCCTTGATAGCCCTTGATTACGTTCTGGCGCGGGGAATTCTCCGGTGCTAATATGCGCGCGCTTTCGTGGGGAGACTTGGGGCGATGCCCTATACTCAGGAAATTAGCAGGGAAACGCCCGGCGCGTTCATATTCCTCGTCGATCAATCCCTGTCCATGAACGAGACGTTCGTCCTGGATTCGGACGGCGATCCGATTCCCCGCGCGGTTTACGTCGCCAACGCGCTCAACAACACCTTGGACGAGCTCGTCAGCAGTTGCCTCGGCGCCGACGGCATCCGCGATTACTTCGACATCGGCGTCGTCGGCTACGGCAAGACCGGCAAGACCCGGTTTTGCTGGCGGGGCAAGCTCGCGGGCCGGAAGATGGTCCCCATCGCCGAGGTGGCGGAGCACGCGACGCTGGTCACCACCCTGATCGATCGCGGCGGCGACGTGCGCGAGACCGAGGCGCACGCCACCTGGGTCGATCCCGCCGCCTGGGGCCTGACCCCGATGAAGAGGGCGCTGAACATCGCTCGCGACACCCTGCAAACCTGGATCGAGCATCATCCCGACAGCTTCCCCCCCATCGTCATCAACATCACCGACGGCGTGGCGACGGACATCGAATCCTATGACGATCTGTGGCTCGCGGCCGAGGAGGTGACGTCTCTCGCCACCACCGACGGCAACGTGCTTTTGTTCAACTGCCATATCCAGGGCGAGCATCGTCAATCGTTGATGTTCCCGTCCGACCCGTACCAGCTTCCGCCCGACGAGCACGCCAACGTATTGTTCCAGATGTCGAGCGAGCTGAGGGGGCGTCAGCACGCCGCCATCTGCGAAATCTTCGACCGCGACATGCACGCGAGCGAGTCCGTGCGCTGCATGTCCTACAACGCCGACGCCTCCACCCTGATCCGGCTGCTCGACATCGGCACCACCGGCGCGTTCACGGTGCCGGAGCTCGGGGCCTCCGCGCCCAAGGAGGACCACGAGCACTGGAACCAGTACAAGGAGATGATCTGGCCCGAGTTCTCCAATTCGTTGGAGGGCGACCATCCGCCGATGAAGCCGGTCCTGACGAAAAAGAAGGCCGCGCAGAAAAAGAAGAAGGGCCCGTCCAAATCCCTGTTCGCTTCCGTGCTGGACGGAATCTTCGGCCCGCCGAAGCCGTCCAAGCCGCGCCCGGCCAAGGCGAAGGCCGAGCCCCCGAAGGCGGCGGCGAAGCCCGCCGGAAAGCCCCCCGCCGTCCGCAAAAAGCCAGGCAAATCGAAATCCCTGTTCGGCGCGCTTCTCGACGGGATTTTCGGGCCGCCCAAGCCGAGCAAGCTGAAAGGCAAGGGCAAGCCCGGCGTTGTGGTCACCCCGCCGCCCCGTCCGGAAGAGGAGCTTTCGGAATTCGGCGAGACCAATATCATCGACGTCATCGCCGACCCGGCCGCCGCGCCCTTGAAGGCGGCGGACGACGCCTCGGTCTCCGAGCCCTACATCTGGCCCAAGCATCGCGAAATCCTGGAAGAGGCCGGAATCGACGTCCCCGCCAACCGGGGCGACGACGTGGATTGGAAGCACGAATACGAGGACGACCTGGAAACCTATGGCCTCGATCCGGAAAAGGCCGAGGAAATCCGCCGGGTCCAGGAAAGCATCATGGCCGCGCGGGAAGAGCCGCCCGAGGACGATTACGAGGCCCAGGCCGACCGCGCCGCGACCCAGTACCTGGAGGACCCGAAGGTTCAGGAGAGCGTGAAGGACATCCTCACCTCCTTGAAATCCCCGGCGTCCGTCCAGTCCCAACAGAATTTCGACGTCATGCTGATCCAGGACGAAGGCAGCGCCGACCCGGTCAAGGCCGGGCTGATCCGCGCCGTGTTCCCGGCGAACCGCAAGCTGTTCAGCTTCCGTCCCATCAAGGGCCTGTTGCGGGCCTTGCGCTTCATGAAGCCCCAGCGCGGCGGCAACACGGTGGACAAACGGCCCGACCTGATCCTGCTGGACGTGGACGATCCCGGCATGGACGGGCTCGACTTCTTGTCCCAGCTCAACGCCGATCCCTTGCTGCGCGCGGTGCCGATCGTGGTGCTGTCGTCGTCCGAGGACGAGGAGTTCGTGGTCGCGTGCTACGACCGGGGCGCGTCCGGTTTCGTGGTCAAACCCGACAACGACGCCGCGTTCATCGATACGGTCAAGAACATCGGCAACTATTGGAACGGCGTCGTCCGGCTTCCCTGGAAGAAGAAGCCCGGCGTCGATTAGGATGTTGTAACCCGCCAAGACATGCGTGTTGGCTCTTGGCGGGAAAGTCGGCTACAATGCCGTGCCGTCGCGGGGGGGGAAGGCTTCCGCGGTTATTTTGCGAAGCGGGCGGATTGCAGGGGGCCCGGGCCCAAGTCTGGACAAGCGTTCGCCCACGCTCATGAGGAGGTTGGATCAAGATGGCCTATTCCGAAGAAATCAGTCGCGAACATCCGTCCGCGTTCCTGTTCCTGATCGACCAGTCCCTGTCGATGAACAAGCCGTTCACCCACAACCCGGCGGGCAAGCCGATCAAGCGCGCGGCCTATGTCGCCAACGCGGTGAACAAGACGCTCGAGGAACTGGTCAGCCGCTGCCTCCGCGACGACGGCGTGCGCAACTACTTCGAGATCGGCGTCATCGGCTACGGCAAGCCCGGCAAGCCCACGTTCTGCTGGGAAGGCGCGCTGTCCGGACGCGGCATGGTTCCCATCGCCGAGGTCGCCGCCAACGCCAACCTGGTCGAGCAGGAGATCGAGACCAAGGTCCGCGACGAGGTCATCACCGAGACCGTGACCGTCTCCCAGTGGGTGAAGCCCGGCGCCTACGACGCCACCCCGATGAAGAAGGCCTTCCTTCTGGCCCACGCGGCGCTGGAGCAATGGATCGCCAAGCACGGCTCCTCGTTCCCGCCCATCGTGATCAACATCACCGACGGCATGGCCAACGACGTGAATTCGGAGGAAGAGCTCCTGATCGCGGCGCAGAAGGTCACCAACCTCAAGACCACCGACGGCAACGTCTTGATGTTCAACTGCCACATCGACAGCGACGGCAAGCAGCCGGTGGTGTTCCCGTCGGTCGAGGGCGACCTGCCCGACGATCCCTACGCCCGGCTTCTGTTCAAGATGTCGAGCGAGATGTCCGACCGCCAGCGCGCCGTCATCTGCGAGCTGTTGGAGCGCGACGTGTTCTCCACCAAGTCGCTTCGCGGCATGGCCTACAACGCCGACGCGGTGGCGCTGGTCCGCCTGCTCGACATCGGCACCCAGCAGGCAGTGGCCCTTCCCCAAGACGCGCTCGGCCTCGACGGCGACGACGACATGATGGACGACGACGACGACATGATGTCCGACGGCGACGACGACTGGGCCGACGACAGCGACGAGGAGCCCGCCAAGAAGGAAGAGCCCGCGAAGGAAGAAGCCGCCGCGGACGATGACGACGACGATTGGGACCTGTAAGGTCTTTGAGGTGAGCACTTGGCGGACGACAACAACAACGCCATAAGCGACAAGGCGGTGGCCGACGCCGTCGTGGCGAAGCTCCTCTCCGACATGGCGTGGGGCCCGTCCGAGGCGACGAAGGAAAAACCGGGGGGCGAAGCCGCCCCGCCGCCGCCCAAGCGCGCGAAGGGCGGAAAACCTCCTCCGTCCGCCGAACAGCCCAGGCCGAAGGCGCCCACGCGTCCGGCGGAGGCCAAGCCCAAGGCCCCGACCCGTCCCGCCGAGAAGGGGAGGCGCAAACCCTCCGCGTTCGGACCCGCCGCGAAGGAGGCTCGGTCCGAGGAGGCTCCGCCTCCGTCCCCCGTGGAAGAGGCCCCGGCGACCGCCGAACAGGCGGCTCCGGAGCCCGAGGCGGCCGAACCCGTCCCGGAAGAGGCTCCCGCCGAACAGGCGGCCGAATCCGAGCCCGCCCCGGAGGAGGCTCCCGCCGAACAAGCGGCCGAAGGCGAAGCCGCGCCGCAGCCCGAACCCGAGCCCGAACCCGAACTGGACCTGCCGTGGCCCGCCCGGGCGCGAATGATCCCCAAGCCCAAGAACGATTTCCTCGGCGTCGAAAAGCGCGCCATCGAACGGCGAAGCGAGGATCGGTTCCGCATCGACAAAACCGACGACGGCGTCCTGGCCGTGGTGTCCGACGGCGCCGGGTCGTCGGGGCTCTATTGCGGCATGTGGGCGGAATACATCGTCAAGCATCTCTCGGACACCCCCATCGAAACCGCCGAGGGCCTTGATGATTGGATGGGCGGGTTCTGGAAGGAATTTTCCGACAAGGCCAAGAAGATCGCGGAAAAGCATCCGGTCAAGCGGTCCAAGCTGGTCAAGGAAGGGTCCTGCGCCACCATGACCGCCTGCTGGCTGAAGCAGGACGCGGGCGGCAAGGTCCGTTTGGACTGGTGCGCCTACGGCGACAGCCCGATGTACGTCTTCGAATGGGAAAAGGGCTTTCCCTACCTGGTCCATTGCCATCCCTTGTCGCTGGCCCTGTTCGACATGCCGCCGCATCTGTTGAACTGGAAGGACGTGCCGCGGAAGGATCAGTTCCATCACGGAAGCATGGACATCGGCTCGCGGATGACGGTGGTTCTGGCGTCCGACGGCATCGGGCAATTCGTCCTGATGAAGTACCTGGCCGCGCTCAACCACCACGGCGTGGAAGGCCTGCCCGACATTCCGGCGCGGAAGTTCCTGGCCGAATACCGGGCCATGCTGGTGGACGGCAACAGCAAGATGGCGGACTTGGCGCGCAAGCACGCGGACGTGGCCGGGGAATGCCTGGCGCCGGAGTTCAACGCGCTTCGCGACAGCCTCGCCACCGTTGACACCTTTACCGAAGCGGTGAAAGAGTGGTATTCCGTTGACCTGATGGTCAACGACGATTCGACGTTGATCATGATCGATTTGGGGATCTGATGGGCGTGTACGGGAACAATCGCGGACCATGTCCGCAGAGGCGAGGGCGCTTCGGCGCCGCGGGGAGGGCTTAGATGGGCTCGTTTCCCCTGGTGACCGATTACACCAACGCGATCCGCAACTCCAAGAGCCGTTGCGCCACCCTCGACATCGAGGTGGAGATGGACGAGCGCGGCTTCCCCAAGATGTTCGCGGGCAACTTCGCCGCCGTCTATCGCGCCAAGAACAAGGCCAAGGGCACGACAATCGCGGTGAAATGCTTCCTCCGCGACGTGGACGAGGTGCAAAAGCGCTACAAGGTCATCGCCCAGACGATCCGGAAGGTGAAGCAGCCCCTGTTCTGCAGCTTGAAATTCCTGCCCGAGGAGATCTTCGTCACCTCGACCACGGCGGGCAACGGCAGCTATCCGGTGGTGATCATGCCCTGGATCGAAGGCCGCACCATGAGCCAGGTGATCCAAAGCCTGGTCGAGAAGAACAAAAGCAAGGGCCTCGCCTCCATGACCAAGATGTGGGCGCGGTTCTCCTATCAGCTCCTCGCCACCGGCATCGCCCACGGCGACCTGAAGCACGACAACATCCTGGCGACCCAGGACGCGCACCTGAAGCTGATCGACCTGGAATCCATGTACGTGCCGGGGCTCAAGGGCATGGAATCGCCGATTCTTGGCGGCCCGGCCTATCAGCACCCCAAGCGCAAGGGCGAGCATTTCGACCGCACCGTGGACCATTTCTCGATTCTGGTCATCACGCTCTCGCTCCGGGCGCTGGCGAGTGAGCCCGGGCTCTATAAGCGCTGCAACAACGGCGAGAACATCATTTTCACCAAAAAGGATTTCAAGTTCCCTCAGAAGTCCAAGCTGATCGCGCATCTGAGGAAAAGCAAGGACCCCTATATCAAAAGCTGGACCAACGTTTTGGTCAAATCGTGCGAGAACGATTCCATCGCCATTCCGCCGATCGCCAAGATCCTGAAACAGGCCGTGAAAGCGCCCTGATTCCTCCTCCCTTTTGGGGAGGCTGAGAATGACTTTCAAAAGCCCAGCCTAATCAGAACTTTAATCCCCTTTTCCATGGACATTCATCAAATTTGCGCCATAATCTTGCCCAGGGATTCCTGGCTGTTGGCGTTTTGCTGGGGTTCTCATGTTCTAGGGAAGGCTCCGAAGTCTTGGGAGGGCAGGTATGTCGTGGTCGTTTTTAAAAAGTTTTCTTGGCATGGGAGAGGCCGCGAAGGGCTATAAGGCGGGCATGATGACCGCCCCGGCCAAGGTTACGCCAAGCGGTATCGAACAGCTTGAAACCGCCGTGCAAAAGACCGCGGACATGATGGGCCAGGACTCGTCCTCCTTCTCGACCATTATCGACAAATTCGAAGGCATGTCCCAGGCCAGCGGCGCCAAGGGCTACACCGGCAAGGCGGTGCTCTACTCCAAGGGCGCGGGCAAGGGCGGCATGGTCTGCGCCAATTCCGGATACGGCGGCAAGTTCGCGTGCGTCGGCACCGCGCCGCCTCCGCCTCCCGTCATGCCCGATCCCTCCATGATGATGTACGGCGCCAAGGGCGGCATGAGCAACACCATGGTCTTCAAGGGCATGGGCGCCGGCGCGGGCGGCGGCATGGCCGGAATGCCCGGCTCCATGGGCGGCATGCAGGGCATGAAAGGCGCCATGGCCTACAAGGGCATGGGCGGCGGAATGGGCAACGCCATGGCCTACAAGGGTATGGGCGGCATGGGCGGCGGCATGGCCGGAATGGGCGGCGGCGGCATGGGCGGCGGAATGGGCGCCTGGGGCGCCGGCAAGGGCATGGCCGGCATGGCGATGGCCCCCAAGATGGGTTTCATCCCGGCGGCCGCCAACGCGCCCATGGGCGCCATGGCGGGCAAGGCCACCGTGGGCGCCGGCCTGATGGGCGGGACGAGCAAGGGCTTTCTCGCCAGCCTCGGTCTCGGCGCGGGCGTGGGGCCCGTGGCCATCGGCGCGCTGGTCGGCATCGGCGCCGCCGCGATCGGCTACCAGATGTACAAGAAGTACCAGAATCGCGACGCGGGCTTCTACGACCGGGTCTAACCCGCCCCGCATCCTGACTTTCCTTGCGCCGGACCGGTCCCTTGGGCCGGTCCGGTTCGTTTAGGCCCAATCCGATGACGACCCTCGCCGCCCTGGACCTTGGAACCAACAACTGTCGCATGCTCATCGCCGACGAGGGCGGCCGGGTGGTCCTGCGCCATTCGAAAATCACCCGGCTGGGCGAGAGGCTGGCCACGACGGGGCGGCTGTCCAAGGACGCCATGGACCGGACCGCCGATGCGCTCCGCGAATGCGCGGCTCTGATGGCGGACATGGGCGCGGACCGCCACCGGGGCGTCGCGACCGAGGCCTGCCGCCGCGCCGCCAACGGCCGCGAATTCCTGGGCCGGGTTCGGGCGGAAGCCGGGATCGCCTTCGACCTTATCGACGCGGAAGCCGAGGCGCGGTTGACGCTGGCGGGCTGCGCCGGTCTTCTCGACCCCGCGAAGCCCCGCGCCCTGCTGGTCGACATCGGCGGCGGCAGCACCGAGGCGACCTGGATCGAGGACGGCGCGCCGGTCGCTTCCATCTCTCTTCCGCTCGGCGTGGTGACGCTCGCCGACGAATACGGCTTCGGGCCCTTGTCCCGGGCGGCGAACGACGCCATCAAGGACCGCGTAGCCAGGGGCCTCGCCGATTTCGACCGCGAGCACGGGATTTCGGAACGCATCGCCGAGGTCCAGATGCTGGGGACGTCCGGGACCATGACCACGCTGGGCGCGCTTCACCTGAACCAGGACGAATACGACCGCGCGGCCGTGGACGGCTTGGACGTCCCGTTTGCCGCCGTCGCCGCCCTGTCGGAGCGCCTCCGCGCCTTGGACGCGCCCGCCCGCGCGGCCATTCCCTGCGTCGGCGCCGCCCGGGGCGATCTGGTGGCGGTGGGGTGCGCGGTGCTGGACGCGGTCTGCGCCCTTTGGCCCGTCGGCGCCTTGCGTCTGGCCGACCGGGGGATTATGGAGGGGCTGTTGACCGAGATGGCGAGGGCGCGATGAGCAGGAAAAAAGCCAGCCGCATGACCGGGCGCGAGCTGACCACCCGGGTCAAGACCGCCAAGGGGCGCAAGTCGTCGTCCACCCGATGGCTGCAGCGCCAACTCAACGACCCCTACGTGGCCGAGGCCAAGAAGCGCGGCTATCCCTCCCGCGCGGCGTTCAAGCTGGCGGAGCTCGACGACCGTTTCCGATTCCTGAAGCCGGGGCAAAGGGTGGTGGACCTGGGGGCGGCTCCCGGCGGTTGGACCCAGGTGGCGCTGGAAAGGCTCGGCGACAAGGGCCGCGTCGTGGCGCTCGACATCCTGGAGATGGAAACCCCGCCCGGCGGCGCGACGATCCTGCGGGGCGACTTCATGGACGCGGAAACGCCGGACCGGCTCAAGGCCGCGCTCGGCGGTCCGGCGGACGTGGTGCTGAGCGACATGGCCGCCCCCGTCACCGGCCACGCCGCCACCGACCACCTGCGCATCATGGGGCTTCTGGAAGCCGCCGTCATGTTCGCCGACGAGGTGCTGGCGCCCGGCGGCGCCTTCGTCGGCAAGGTGTTCAAGGGCGGCGCGGAAAACCAGCTTCTGGCCGAAATGAAACGCGCCTTCAAGACCGTCCGCCACGCCAAGCCCCCCGCCAGCCGTCCGGAATCGTCGGAGTCCTATCTTATCGCTTTGGGATTTCGAGACTCGAAAAAATAACCTCCGGTTTCACCGTGATCATGACGCCGCGCATCTAGCGACGGCTTGGTCATCTCTATGCAATTTAATATATTGCTTGTACTATTTATACACGGTTCATGTTATTGTTATCCGTGTCTTTTCCAAGAAATATTACAAACAGGAATGAGGCGTGATTATGGCTGCTAAGTCCGTGGAGATAAACGAACTTGCGGAGAAAGGCGCCGGGACGTCTTTCGCGATGTTCGATTCCGCAGAGTGGGATGGAATGATTACTGCAGTCCCATCCCTTGACATGACGTCGTCGGAGTTGCGGAAGGTGGCGCGTCCCGCGCCCGGCGGTTCAGATAATGACATCGGCCTTCCGTCCCGCGCCGACGGCAAGCCCGTGTGCGGGACAGCGAACGAAGAGCTGTTTTTCACCGCGCTCGGCAACCCGAACATGAGCGAGGCCGATCGGGCGGACTTGATCGATTTCGCCGTCGCCGCCGTGCCCCAGTTGGAGCATTCGGTTCTGACGGAGCATTTCATGATTCGTTGGACATCGGCATCCAACAATCCGAACGACAATATCCTCGACCCCGAACTTATCGAGGAAGCGGGAAAGATGTTGGAGGTCTGCTGGGAACGGTTTGTCCAAGCTTTCGACATGGCGCCGTATATCCCACCCGGCCAGGACAAGCTGATCGTCAATTTCTACGATTTGCCCTTCCTCGGCTCCGCCTCCCCGCCAGGCGGACCGATCAAGCTCGATGCGGGGAATTGGGTTCAAAACCCCGGGCTGCGTTATCCGCTCGTGGCCCATAACCTGTTCCACAAGCTGCAGTACGCTTATGGTTACGTCACCGAGTGGCGTCCACGGGGACAGGCGTCGTATTTCGTCGAGGGGCTGGCTCACTGGGCCGAGGTCTTCATTACCGAAAACGTCAGCAACCGGCATGCTCTCATGGACGCCTTCGAGCGTCCTTGGCGCGGCCTGGAAGGGGTCTCGGGCTCGGCCCTGCCGTTTTGGATCTTCTTCGAAGCGCGTCATGCGAGGGGCGCGAAATCGATAGCCGCTTATCTCGAATTCTGTCGGCGTTACGGCGATCTGGAGCGGGCCATGGACGAGCTTCTGACGAAGCTCTGGACGCCTGAAAGCGTCTTGTCGCGTTTCGACGCCTTCTTCGCGCTTTGGTGTCGGGAGCGACTGTTGGGAGGCTGGCGCGACACTCCGGAAGGAGACCGGCTGTATCCCATAATACGGAACGGAGAGACGGGAGAGATCCTGGACCCGGTCTTGGAGTTGGAGACCATGCGCAACATAGGGTTCGCATGGATCCGGGCCACTGATGAGTATCAGATCGAGGTCGAGGCCCATGGATGCGATTACAGGCGCTTCAATCTCCTGTCCGAAGCCCACGTAATGAACGTGAACATAGATATCTCCACGCTGGATGGGGACGCGTTGTCCTACGACATTATCTGGCACAAGCGCGATCGGGCCGTCGAGAAGGACTTCCTCTATTTGGAGCCCGATGGATACCTGATGCGCAAGAACGTCGATCGGAACCGGTTCGACGCCTTCACCGTGGTTGCGTCTGGCCGGGAACGCGGCGGCCGGTACCATATGGGCGTCAAACTGATCAACGTTTAGCGCGCGTCGTCTATTCGCGCCGAACGGATGAAAGCGGCAGGGGGAGCGTCATGAAACACGAAACCATCATCATCGAGAAACTCGCTTCCAAGGGCGTGCCCATGGGATATCAGGCCTTCGACGAACAGGCCTGGGGCGAAGTGGCCGAGGCCGTTCCAGAGGTTCCCAAGACCATTGAAGACCTCCGGAAAGCGGCTGCTGTATTGTTCGACAGGAAGGCGGAGGCGCCCGCGCCCGACCAGAACGGAATCGTGATGGTCGCGGGCGCGCCGATGGACGCTTGCGGGACTCCGGCTTACTCCAACTTTTTTCTAGGTCTCGGCAACCCCGATTTGGACTGCAACGACGTCAACGCCATTATCGATGACATCGTCAACAACGCGCCCAACTTGGAGCAATCCATGGAGACCGAGCATTTCGTTCTCCGCTGGACCAATCAGTCGGAAGACCCCAACGACAACATCGATAATCCGGCTTTGATGCAAGAGGCGGGGGAACTGTTGGAGTTCGCGTGGACGCGCCTGACGGAGGCCTTCGACGAGAGGCCGTTTCCCGGGACGGAGATGACTCCCGATGGCTTCGCCCAGACCAAAATCCGCGTGGCCTTCTATGACATGCCGTGTTCGTTTGAAGGATTGGCCGGCCCTCCGATCGGCGGGCCGATCATTTATGACGCGCCGACCTGGGTCGAGGAAGCGTACAAGCGCCCAGGGCTCGCCGCCCACGAGTTATTTCACAAGATTCAGGCCGGATTCGGTTATCAGACCCAATGGTGGCCGTTTTTCAACGCCCCATACAGGCTGTTTCATGAAGGGACCGCCGTTTGGGCGGAGCTGTTCACTTGGGGGAATTTGTCCATGACGTCGCGGCTCACGACAACCTTTTCGAATACGCGCGAGAGCTTGTTGACGTTGGATTACGAATCGCTTCCGTTCTGGATTTTCTTCGAAGCCAGAAACAAGACCCGGCCGGACGAAAACCCGATCGCGGAGCTGTTCCGCCGCGGGCGCGAAATCAGGAAGATTCTTCCGACCATTAAAGAAAGCATCCGGCGAGCATGGCCTGAAGACAGCGTATATGGCTCCCTGCACTCGTTCTTCGCCTTGTGGGCGCGGGAGCGTCTGACCGGTCGCTGGCGCGAGACGCGGGAGGGGGTCGATTTGTATCCGGAAATTCTCTACAGCAGGCATATGACTCCGATCCGGCCGGAGCTCACCGTCGATGACGTCGAACTGCGTTTCGATAGGGCCAACGTCCATGGCGACGTGGCGCCGCTGGCGTCCCGGTACTTCCGCATTGACCTTCCAGGCAACAACGAAGGGCGGAACGTGCGGGTTCGGATCGAGGGCGAAGAAGGCGGGGATTTCACGTTCGACCTGCTTTGGGAAAGGAACGAGAAGATCGAGCCGGCGGATCCCGCGTTTCATGAATCCCTCCATCTGGACAGGACCGAAAGGATTCGTCGGGGGGCGCGCGCGCTGTACGTGATCGTGTCTGGGCGTTATCGCGGCGGGGCCTTTGACCTCTCCGCCACTGTCTCGAACCCGTAACGGCGCGTTTCTACCTTAATTTCTTGATCGCGTTGATCAGACGGTTGCGCAGGGCGCCGACGACGTTTTTCACGATGGGCATGGCCTGCTTGGCGGACATGCCGGGCTTGAGCCGCTTGTCGTAGAGGGTGCGGATCAGAACCTTGTCGGCCAGCGACAGCGACGTGCGCTTGGACGCCTCGTTGAAGATGGAGTCCGCGATGATCGGCGTGTCGTTGGGCAGGCCCATGAGCTGGGTGATCTCCTCGACGATGCAGTGCTTGGCGCGGAAGGCGGTGTCGGTGTTGATCAAAACCTCGCCATAGGTGATGGCGGCCTTGGAGCGCGAGCCCTTCATGGTTCCCCAGCACCGGAATCCGGCCTTGCCCGTCCTGGCGGTGACGTCGGCCTGGGTGACGAAGCGGATGTCGAAGTTGACGGGGCGTGTGGTGTTGGGGGCGACGATGCGGAACTGCTGGCCTGTCAGGTTGGACAGCTCCTTGAATAGGGCCTGGACGTCGCGCTTGTAGGTCTTGGCCTTGGCGCCGTGAAGCCGGGCGACGATGGGGCCGCGCCATCGCACCAGCGGCTTGCCCAGCTTGCCCGCGCCGTGCTCGGTCTTGAACACCACCTCTTCGAACTGGGCGATGATTTTTTCGATCGGCGGCAGGGATTCGGCCCGGGCCGGGGCGCCCGTCCAAAGCCACGCGAGGGCGGCAAGCGCGATGATGGGATTTTTTCCGTTCATGGCTCCACGATAACGCCGTTAGGCTTGGATTCCAATCCGCCGTCTGTGTACCATTGACCATGAGACGCGGAGATTGATTATGCGGCGCTTGGCTGTCCTTTCCCTTTCCATTCTGGCCCTCCTCGGCGGCCCCGCCCGCGCGGACCTCACCGGCCCCGCCGTGGTCGTCGATGGCGACACGTTGGAGGTTTCGGGCGTTCCGGTGACCCTGTATGGCGTCGACGCGCCAGAGGCGGGCCAATCGTGCGAGACCGCCAAGGGCCGGCGCTACGACTGCGGGACCGAGGCCGCCCGCGCGCTCGCCGTCATCGTTTCCGGCCGCAATGTGGCCTGCGCTCATCAGGGCCGGGCGGATGCTGGAGAAATCGTCGGGCGTTGTATGCTGGGCCGCATGGATGTGGCCGGGCGCATGGCGGAAATGGGTTGGGCCCTGGCAGCCCCGAGGGGGGGCTCGGACTACAAATCCGCCGAGGCCGCCGCCCGCAAGGCCAAGTCCGGCGTCTGGCAAGGCGCGTTCCAGCCGCCCTGGGAATGGCGGGCGAAGCAGGGCATGGGCGCCGCCGCCCGGCCGCCCGCGGGCGAGTCGCTCTGCGCCAAGGGCCGGGTCCGGCGCGGGCCGGAATGCCTGTTTTTCGACACCGAGGACGGCAAGACCTTCAGCCTGATGGGCGCGGTCGGCGGCTTGGCCGCGGGCCGGGAATGCCTGTGCGGAACCGTGGGGCGCCATTCCTTCTGCAAGGGCGGGCCGCCGTTCACCGTCACCCACAAGGGGCGGGACGAGGACTGTCAGACCGTGAAATAACGCGCCTTCGGGTGGTGGACCACGATGGCGGCGGTGGATTGTTCGGGGTGGAGCTGGTCCTCGTCGGCCATTTCGACCCCGATGCGCTCGGCCCCCAATAGCTTCAACAACGCGTGCTGGTCCGCCATGTCGGGGCAGGCGGGGTAGCCGAAGGAATAGCGCGATCCCCGGTATCCCTGGCGCAGCAGCCGGTCCATGTCGCGGTTGTCCTCGTGGCCGAAGCCCAGGTCGGCGCGGATGCGCTTGTGGACGTATTCGGCCAAGGCCTCGGCGATTTCCACCGACAGGCCGTGGAGGTAGAGGTAGTCCCGGTAGCGGTCGGCCTCGAACCATTGGCGCGCCACGTCCGACGCCCGTTGCCCGGCGGTCGCCACCTGCAGCCCGATGACGTCGCGCTCGCCCGAGCCGATGTCCCGGAAGAAATCGGCGATGCAGAGCCCGTCGTCCTTGGCTTGGCGGGGGAAGGCGAAGCGGGCGGCCTCGGTCTCCCCGTCGTCTTCGAACAGCACCACCGCGTCGCCGTCGGACGCGCATTTCCAGTATCCGTAGGCGGCGGCCGGGCGCAGGATGTCCTCGGCCTCGCAAAGTCCCATCATGCGCTCCAGGATGGGCTTGGCCTCGCGCGTGGCCCATTCCTTCCATTCGGCCGAACTCCGCTCGCCCCGCTTGAAGCCCCAGTGGAAGCGAAACAGCATGGTCTCGTTCAGGAACGGCAGCAGGGCCTTGGGCTCCACCCGCTCCAACACCCGCGCGCCCCAGAACGGCGGCTCGGGCGCGGCGACCGCGTCCGCCAGCTCGGCTCGGCGCATGGCCACGGCCTCCCAGTCCACCGGGCGCTTGGCGATGGGCTGGGGTTCGGGCGTTTCGGCTTGCTGGGCGTCGGAGGGGGAGGGGGGCTGGAAATCGCCCGTCGCCACCTGGTCCATAAGCGACAGACCGGAAAAGGCGTCCTTGGCGTATCCGACCCGGCCGTGGCTCCCGTAGGACCGGGCGCAATCCTCCACCACGTATTTCCGGGTCAGCGCGGCGCCGCCCAGAAGCACGGGCAGGTCCAGACCCTGACGGGCCATTTCCTCCAGGTTTTCGCGCATGATGACCGTGGACTTGACCAATAGCCCCGACATGCCGACCGCGTCGGCGTCGTGTTCGCGGGCGGCGTCGATGATGGCTTGGACCGGCTGCTTGATGCCGATGTTGACCACCTTGTAGCCGTTGTTGGTCAGGATGATGTCGACCAGGTTCTTGCCGATGTCGTGGACGTCGCCCTTGACGGTGGCGAGGACCAGGGTGGCCTTTTGCGACCCGTCGGCCTTTTCCATGTGGGGCTCGAGATGCGCCACGGCGGCCTTCATGGTCTCGGCCGACTGCAGAACGAAGGGAAGCTGCATCTTGCCCGACCCGAACAGCTCGCCCACCACCTTCATGCCGTCCAGCAGGATGGTGTTGATGATATCCAGCGGCGCGTGGGATTGCATGGCCTCGTCCAGGTCCGCGTCGAGCCCCTGGCGGTCGCCGTCGACGATGCGTTGCTTCAGCCGCTCCTCCACCGTTTCCGGCTTGGGCTTGTCCTTGGCGTCGGAGACCTTGCGGTCCGCGAACAGCGCCATGAATTCGTGCAGCGGGTCGTAGCCGTCGGCGCGGCGGTCGAAAATCAAATCCTCGACCACCTTCAATTCGTTGTCCGGGATGGAATGCAGCGGCGCGATCTTGGACGAATGGACGATGGCGCCGGTCATGCCGCGCTCGACCGCGTGGTTCAGGAACACGGAGTTGAGCACGTGCCGCCCGGCGGCCTTGACCCCGAACGAGACGTTGGACACGCCGAGGATGATCTGGACCTCGGGCAGTTCGGCGCGGATGCGCTCGATCCCGTCCAGGGTCTCGATGGCGAGCTTGCGGTCGTCCTCGTTGCCGGTGCAGATGGTGAAGGTCAGAGGGTCGATCAAAAGGTCGCCGGACGGCAGCCCGTGCTTGACGCAGGCGAAGTCGTGCAGGCGCTTGGCGATGCGGAGCTTTGCGTCCGCGTCCTTGGCCATGCCGTCCTCGTCGATGGTGAGCGCGATGACCGCCGCGCCGAACTTCTTGGCCAGCGCCAGGCGGGCGGCGGCGGGCTCCTCCCCGTCCTCGAAATTGATGGAGTTGATGATGGCCTTGCCGCCATAGAGCTTCAACGCCGCCTCGATCACCGGAAGCTCGGTGGAATCGATCACCAACGGCGCGGTCACCGCGCCCCGCATGCGCGTCGCGATCTCGGTCATGTTCTTGACTTCGTCCCCGCCGACGTAGGCGGTGCAGAGATCGAGCGCGTGGCTGCCCTGCTTCACCTGGTCGCGGCCCATGGCGACGCAGCCTTCCCAGTCCTCGGCCTGCTGCAACTCGCGGAACTTCTTCGATCCGTTGGCGTTGCAACGCTCCCCAATGGCGAAGAAGGCGTTTTCCTGGCGGAACGGCGCCTGGGAATAGAGGGAGGCCGCGGCCGGAACCCAGTGGATCGTCCGCTTGGCCGGGGCGGGGCGGTCGCCATTTCCTGTTTCGCGCAGCATGGCGTCCACCGCGCGGATGTGGTCCGGCGTGGTGCCGCAGCAGCCGCCGATCAGGTTGACCCCGTCCTCTTCGATAAACCGCGCGTGCCACTTGGCCAGCTCTTCGGGCGCGAGGGGATAGCGGGTTTCGCCGTCAACCAGCTCGGGCAGGCCCGCGTTGGGCTGGACCGAGATCAGGCCGGGCCAGTTGTCGGCGAGCCAATTGACGTGCTCGGCCATTTCCTGGGGCCCGGTGGCGCAGTTGAGCCCCATCAGCTCCACGTCCAGCGCGCCGATGGCGGTGGCGGCGGCGGCCATGTCGCTGCCCACCAGCATGGTCCCGGTGGTCTCCATGGTCACCTGGGCGAAGATGGGAGTGTCGGTCCCGGCGTCTGTTCGCGCCCGCTTGGCCCCGTTGATGGCGGCCTTGGTCTGCAGCGGGTCCTGGCAGGTCTCGATCAGGATGGCGTCCACCCCGCCCGCGATCAGGCCCGCGCACTGAACGGCGAAGGAATCTTCGAGCGCGTCGTAGTCGATGTGCCCCAGGCTCGGCAGTTTGGTCCCGGGCCCGACGTCGCCGAGCACGAAGCGCTCCCGCCCGTCCGAGAACCCGTCGGCGGCTTCGCGCGCGATCACGGCGGCGCGGCGGGAAAGGTCGTGGGCGTCGTCCTCGAGCCCGAATTCGGAAAGCGTCACCGGCGAGGCCCCGAAGGAGTTGGAGATCACCATGTCCGCCCCGGCCTCGAAATAGGCGGCGTTGATTTTGCGGACCACGTCGGGGCGCGACCGGTTCAGCACGTCGGTGCAGTTCTCCAGCCCCTCGAAATCGCGCGCGGTGTCCAGGTTCATCCCCTGGACCAGCGCGCCGAAGCCGCCGTCGCACAGCAGAACCTTTTCCTTCAGGGCGTCGAGGATGCGGGACATGGTTTTCCTTGTTGTTTGGATGGAATGGAAATGCTGCGCCGCAACATAACAGACTTGCCGGAGGGGTGGGGCTGATTTTTCAGGAATAATGCTCGGACAATGGCGTGGAGGGCAAAGTCAATCCCCCCCCTCCCCGGCCAAATGAATGGTTCCCCGGACCACGTTCCCCTTGCCCATGTAGGTCACCAGATCGAAGCTCATGGCGTTGGCGAGCGCGATGCCGCGCCCGTGGGGGTCGAAGGCGCGCTTTGGGTCCATTTCCATGTACTTCTCCCAGTCGAAGCCGTCGCCCTGGTCCTCGATGGTGATCTCGATGCGCTCGTCGGTCTTTTGGTAGGTGACCGAGACGTAGCGTTCGGAATACTCGGCGGACTCCAGACGGCGCTGGACCTCGTCCTTCCACTGGCCCGCCGTCACCAGTTCGGTCTTGTCCGAATAGGTGATGCCGAGGTTGCCGTGCTCGATGGCGTTGATCAGAAGCTCGGTCAGGCCCAGCACCCGGCTTTCCGGGTCGGGGCAGACGTTGGCGAGCAGGATGGTCAGGTCGTCGGCCTCGGACGGGGTGCGCAGCTTGAACGCGGCCTCGGTCAGAAGACGGAGTCCCAGCCGGTGCTTCTCCATCTCGCCCTGGAGCTTCTTGACGTGCAGGGCCTCGTCCACCGCCGAGGCGACGATGGACAGCATCACGTTGGGCTGCAACGGCTTGGTCAGGTAGTAATAGGCGCCGGCGCTGATGCCCTCGGCGATTTCCTCTTCCGAGTCGGCGGCGGTCTCCATGATGACCGGGATGTCCTTGAGCGCCGGGTTCGCCTTCATGCGCTTCAGGACCTCGATGCCTTCCATCCTGGGCATGCGGCGGTCCAGCAGGACCACGTCGAAATCGTTCTCGGGGTTCTCGAGCATCTCCAGGCCGACGTCGCCGTCGTCGGCGGCGTGCACCTCGTACCCGGCGATGGTCAGCCAGCCCTTCAGAAGCTCCCTGATCATGCGCTGGTCGTCGATGACCAGGATTCGTGTTTTTGCTTCTTCCATGCGCCGCCCCTCCGGGCCCAAGGATACCCCGAGCCCGCGCGCCAGTTCCACCCCTGGATTGAATTTCCGGCGCCTCCGTCGATAGGCGGTGCCGAAGGACAAGGGATGCTGTATACATCGGCCGATTGCAAGGAGGACGGCCTTGGACGACGACGTGGTCGACATCTTCACCGACGGCGCCTGCAGCGGGAACCCCGGCCCCGGCGGCTGGGGCGTGGTGATGCGCTGGAAGGGCGTGGAGAAGGAGCTCAGCGACTTCGCCATCGAGACCACCAACAACCGCATGGAGTTGATGGCGGCGATCCGGGGGCTCGAGGCGTTGAAGCGCGACGTCAAGGTCCGGGTGCACACCGACAGCACCTACCTCCGCGACGGCGTCACCAAGTGGATTCACGACTGGAAGAAACGCGGCTGGAAGACCGCCGCCAAGAAGCCGGTGAAGAACGAGGACCTGTGGCGCCGCCTGGACGAGGCCCAGGGCGCCCACGACATCGAATGGCTCTGGGTCAAGGGCCACGACGGCCATCCGGAAAACGAACGGGCGGACGAACTGGCGCGGAACGCGGCCAAGGCGGCGAAGGGGTAGGGGCGGGCCCGTTCCCCGCCCAAAGATTTCAGAACCGATACCCGTACCGGACGCCGATGGTGTCCATGCCCTCGTTCTCGTCGGCGAGGTAGGCGTTGGAGACGTGGTCGAAATAGACCGAGATCCCGTGATGGCCGTCGAAGCGGTGGCCGATCTCGACCGGGATGTGGAACAAGAAATGGGATCCGAGCGCCTTGCGGTCGTTGTCGACCAGTTCGGTCTCGCCGTTGTGCCATGCCCCGCCGACGCCGAAGTTGAAGTAGGTCCCGAACTCGAAAGCGTATTCGTAGCGGGCGTCGAGATAGACCTTGGAGGTGTCCCCGCTGGTGTTCAACGACCCGCCGAGCGCCGGACGAACCCCGCCCCACAGGACCTCGAGCGTGGGGGCGAACACGACCTCCAGGTTCACGTCCACCCCTTCCTCCCGGCTGAACCCGCTCCACATGTCGTCGGCGTCGTGATACAGCACCCCGCCCTTGACCTCGTAGAGCCAGTCGGCGACGGAGACTTCGTCCGCAGTGGCCGCTGCGGACGAAAGCGCCAGCGCCAACAACGCTGCGATTGTCCTTGCCGTCATCTATCCGTTCCTTTTCGGTTGGGGGTGGGGCTCAGTGTGAGGGGGAAGAGTAAAGCATTTGCTGGTTGGTGGCGAGGGGGCTGCAACTTAGTCCTAGCCGTCTTCCCCCCCAAACACCCCCATCCGATCCAAAATCCAATGCCGCGTGAACACCGGCGCCGCGAACGTCAGCAGGTCTTCCAACGCCGCGTCCCCGTCCTTGTCCCGGACGGCGGGCCAGCGGACGTCCAGGGGGGCGCCGATGGCGGTGGTCAGGATTTCGGGGGCGAGGCACAGCGGCTGGAGGGCTTCGGCGGCGTCCGGCGAATAGACCAGCATGGCGAGGCCGAAGCGGTTTCCGGCCGACGGCAGGTGGGTGACCCTGGCCGCCATGGCGTCGCCCTCGTCGGCGTTGTGGGTGACCTCGCGGTCCTCGAGCCTGACCGGCTCGCCGCCCCGGAGCAGGTCGCGGGCGATCACGTGGGAGTCGGGCTCGACCTCTTCGATGCGATAGAGCGACATGACGCTGTCGCGGGTGGCGGCGAGATAGCGCCGGACCGGGGCCATCTCCTTCCAGCCCCGCCGCGCCAGCAGGTCGTCGACCAGGTTCCTGTCCCCGGTTCCGCCGCGCCAGGTGGCCAAGTCCTCCAGCGCCGACGCCATGGCGAGCGAGACCGCGTCCTCGCCGAGCATTTCCTCGAGCTTTTCCGGCGGCAGGCCCGCGTCCTCGACCGCCTTGCCGATGTGTTCGCGCATGGCGGCGCCGGCCCACGGGGACCAGTCGTCGCGCTCCGCCCATTCGGAGATGGCTTTCAGGCCCCGAAGGGCCCCCAACGCGGGCATGTATCGGCGATCCGTCCGCTCAGCCCGCCTTGACCAGGTCGAGCACCGCCTTGACCGCGTTCTCGGCCCCCTCGGCGATTTGCGAGATGGTCGAGTCCAGCATGTAGCAGGGTGCCGTCACCAGCTTCAGCCCCTGGTCCACCACCACGCCGCCGTGTTGGGTGGGCGAATGCTTGCCGCCCATCTTGGCGATGGCGCCGGCCACGTCCGGGCTCTGGCCGATGGTGACCTCGGCCCCTTCGAGCACCTTGGCCATCAGCGCGGGCGCGATGCAGAGCGCGCCGATGGGCTTTTTCGCCGCCACCATGGCCTTCAGCGCCTTGTCCACGTCGGGGTTGACCGAGCAGTCCGGCCCGTCGAAGGCGAAGGTGCAAAGCGTCTTGGCCGCGCCGAACCCGCCCGGGAACATGACCGCGTCCACCGAGGCCGCGTCGAAGTCCTTCAAATCCGAGATGTCCCCGCGCGAGATGCGGGACGACTCGATCATGGCGTTGCGGGGGCCGTCCATTTCCTCGCCGGTGATGTGGTTGATCACGTGAGCCTGGTCCACGTTGGGGGCGAAGCATTTGTATTCCGCCCCGTTGCGGTCGATGGCCAGCATGGTCAACACCGCCTCGTGGATTTCCGCGCCGTCGAAAACGCCGCAGCCCGAAAGAACCACCGCAATCCTGGGTTTCGCCATGCCGCTCTCCTTTTCCTCTGACGCCGATAGTTTTTGCATTAAGGGCGATCATGGCTTGATGCGCAAGGCCGAACCCCTTAAAGCAGGTTCCAATCATCACAACATCTGGTAGGGGAAGCCGCCGTGGCCGTCAAGTCAACCAACATCACCTGGTCCGAACACCGCGTATCCGAGGAGGAGCGCTGGAAGGTGAACGGCCACAAGGGCGGGGTCCTGTGGTTCACCGGCCTGTCCGGCTCGGGCAAGAGCACCCTGGGATTCGCGCTGGAGGAGCGGCTGTTCCGCGCCGGCATCCACGTCTACGTGCTCGACGGCGACAACGTCCGCCACGGCCTGAACGGGGATCTCGGCTTCTCGCCCGAGGACCGGGAGGAAAACATTCGCCGCGTCGGAGAGGTGGCCGCGCTGTTCGCCAAGGCGGGCATGCTGGTGGTCACCGCCTTCATCTCGCCCTATCGCGCCGACCGGGAGATGGCGCGCAAGGCGGCGGGCGCGGATTTCCACGAGGTGTTCATCCACGCCGACCTGGAAGTCTGCGAAAGCCGCGACCCCAAGGGCCTCTACGCCAAGGCGCGCAAGGGCGAGATTCCCGAGTTCACCGGCATCTCGGCGCCCTATGAAGCGCCGGAGAGCCCGGAGCTCACGGTGGACAGCGGCGAGTTGTCCATCGAGGAGTGCCTTGACGTCCTGGAAACCTACGCCAAGAATCACTTCTCCATCTGAACGGTCGGGAGACCGCCCATGCGCGCGTTCGCGCTTCTCGCCCTGGCGTTGTTGTGCGCCGTCCAACCCTCGTGGGCGGAGCCCGTCAAGGCCACGGTGTTCAAGTCGCCCACGTGCGGCTGCTGCTCCGGATGGGCCGAGCATCTCGGCGAACGTGGCTTCGCGGTCGAGACCCGCGACATGGACAGCCTGGACGCGGTGAAGCGCATGCTGGGCGTGCCCGACGCGTTTCAGTCCTGCCACACCGCCATGATCGACGGCTATGTGGTCGAGGGTCACGTCCCGGCCGAGGCCATCGACAAGCTGTTGAAGGAAAGGCCCAAAATCCGGGGAATCGCGCTGCCCGGCATGCCCATCGGAACCCCGGGCATGCCTGGGCCCAAGGAGGAAACCTGGCGCGTCTTCACGCTCGAGGATAACCCCAAGGTGTTTTGGGAGAAGTAAACGGCGGCGTTTGCGCTATAGTATCGGCCCAGTCCTTATATAGCCCGGAACGGACCAGCATGTACGGCACCTACGAAAACGACATCCACTGGAAGCCCGACATCGACACGCTGCCGATGAAATGCGCGCACGGGGGCCGCCAAGTCACCATCGAGAAGGACAAGGTGTCCTTCCGCTGGCTGGAAACGCCCCAGGGAGTGTCGGCCGAGGACCTGGAGCCCGTGGACATCCCCATGGAGGAGTACGAGAGTATCTGCTCCTTCGAGGTGGACATCGTGTGGGAGCACCGCTTGGTGCATCGCTCCAACCCCGAATACAACGTGATCCTGTATCGTACGCCCTTCGACGATCTGGACTTGGACGATATTCTGGAGGACGAGCACGGGAACGGCGCTTTCACCGAGCGCCATTTCTCCCGACTGCTGGGCGTGCCCGCCGAAAGCATCGGCTTCAAGATCGAAAAGAAGGAAGACTCCGAAATCATCCAAGAAGAGGTGGAGGAGGAGGGCAGGGCCGCCTACGCCGTCGGCTGCCTGGTTCTCGCCGTCATGCTTGCCGGGCTCGCGACTGCGGTGTTTGTTTTCTGAATCCCGAGCGCCGCCGATGGGATCCTTTCTCGCGGCCCCTGTTGTCATCATGATGAGAGGGGCTTCCGACTGCGGCGTTCCACCGCAATTGCGCGTCGATAATGCGGGTCGTCATGGATAATCAAGGGGAATGACATGACGGACTTGTTCGGGCGTCGGCGGAACTCTCCTTCCCCCCGGGTGGCGGACGCAACCGGCTTGTCGCCGGAGGAGTGCGAGCCTTTGTTCATCGATCGGGAAACGGGTTGGCTGATTCCTAATACGGAGGTTCGGTCGAACGGCAAGCTGATCGTCAAGGTCAATCGGCTCGGCTGCGCGGGTTACGATCTCGTTCCCGATGTTCCCGTAATCGGCTATTTCGGCGACAGCACCACCATGGGCCACACCGTAATCGGCGGTTGGCCGGGCATGGTTTCGATTCCCGGGACCCAGAACCTGAACGCCGGAATTCAGGGCCATAATATGACCCGGGTGACGGAGCGCTATCGGATCCTGGGCGAGAAGATCGATTTCGCCGCCGTGGTCGTCTACTCCGCGTGGCATAATTTGATATACGGCGAGTGCGACGAGGCGCATTGGGATAAAATGCTGAGGACGTTCCTGGGCGATCACGCCACGGCGTTCTGCACCGTCGGGACGAGCTTGACCGAGGAATTCAGGGATCGCGGCTACGACGGGAATTTTCGATACATCGAACTCATCGGGAAAAACGGCTTCACGTTATGGGGAAATCAATTTCCAGGGAAATTCTTCATCAACCGCCTTTTGGACCAAATCGCCGCGTACAACGACTTCATTCGGCGGCTTTGCGAGGATACGGGGGCCGTTCTTATCGATCTCCATTCGCTGCTGTTGCCGGAGCGCTACGAGAACGCCCCCGTTGATTTCTCCGACGCGGGCCATATGCGGCCATCCACGTACCCTCGCATCGCGGACCACGTCTCCGGAGCGCTCGCCGAGCCCGTCGCCGGGATTTTGCGAACCCAAGGGGAGCGCAAGAGGCGTTTCTTGAAGCCTGGGGCCGGAGATATTCTCGACAGGGAAAAGACCCGACGGAAACCCCAGGAGGAGCAGGTCCTCGACAACCTCTACACCCTATGGTGATCCGCGAGGGGAGCGAAGGCCCTTCCGCTCAGGACGGCGTCGAAACCGGCAGGGAGAAGGAAAACACGCTGCCGCCTCCTTGTTCGCTTTCGACCCAGACCCGTCCGCCGTGGCGCTCGATGGTTCGTTTCACGACGGCGAGGCCGATGCCGGTTCCCTCGAACTCCTCGCGGGTGTGGAGGCGCTGGAACACGTCGAAGATGCGATTGAAGTCCTTGGGATCGACCCCGATGCCGTTGTCCTTGACCGAGATCACCCATTCGACGTCGGAGCGTTCGACCGAAACGCGCACGTCCGGCGAACGGGAGGCGTCCTGATACTTGATCCCGTTGCCGATGAGATTCTGAGCCACGCGGACGAGTTGGAGTTCGTCGCCCATGACCTTCGGCAGGTCTTCCGTGACCGAGACCGTCGCCCCCGATGTTGAAACCGCGGCATGGAGGTTCAGCAACGCCTGTTCGAACACGTCCTTCAGCGAAACAGGCTCCAATGGCTTGCCTTGGCTCTGGACTCGGGCGTATTCCAACAGGGCCTTGATCATCTTGGACATCCGCACCGTTCCGTCCACGGCGAAATGGATGAACTCCTCGGCGGCGTCGTCCAGCTTGTCCTTGTAGTCTGCCTCCAGAAGATTGAGGAATCCCGTGACCACGTGCAAAGGCTCCTGCAGGTCGTGGGAAATGATGTGGCTGAAATGGGTCAGCTCCTCGTTGGAGCGTTCCAGCTCGGCCGTTTTCGCCGCAAGCGCCATTTCCGCCTGTTTGCGTTCGGTGATGTCCCGGAACACCAGAACCGCGCCCTTGATGTCCCCGTCCTCGACGATCGGGGTGCTGACGTATTCGACGGGGAAGGGCGATCCGTCCTTGCGCCAGAACACGTCGTCCTCAACATGGCGGACCTTGTTTTCGCGATACGCGGTGTAGATCGGGCATTCATCTACGGGATAAGGCGTTCCGTCGGGTTTCGTGTGATGGAACAGGGTATGCTGATTCATCCCGATCAATTCCGATGACGTCCATCCGAGCAGCCGCTCGGCCGCCGGGTTGGCGAAGGTGGTGTTTCCCGCCGTGTCCAGACCGCAGATGCCGTCCCCCGCCGATGACAGGATCAACTCCTGCCTTTCCTTCAGCCGGAGGATTTCCATCTCCGCTCGTTTGCTCTCGGTGATGTCGAGAACGGTCCCGACCATGGTCTTGGGCTCGCCATGGATCGAGCGATGGACTTCGCCTTGGGAATGGATCCAGCGTTCCTCCCCGTTCGGCCTTACGATGCGGAACGCGCAACTGTATGGGGCGGCGCCGTCGAAGGCGCGCTGCACCGCTTGCTTGACGGTCTCGAGATCATCGGGATGCACCGATTTGACGAAGGCGTCGTAGGTTGGAGCGATTTCGTTCGGCTCGTATCCGAAAACACGGAACTGTTCGTCCGACCAGGCTTCCTTTCCGGTCGCGATGTCCCAGCGCCAGTTTCCGAGATGGGCGAGCTTTTGGGCCTCGTTCAGGCTGGCGTTGGCGGTTTCCAGGTGGGCGATGATCGGACGCGTCATAAGAAGCGACAGCCCGACGCCAAGCACGATGATGACCAACACGCTGGCGCCGCTCACCCACTCGGCTTTTATCAGCGGGGCCTTCAATTCGTCCAGGTCGATCTTCGCGACCAGGCCGACGCCCATTTCCGGGATTGGCGTGTGCGCCGCCACCACGGTGGCGTTGCGGTAATCGCGGGCGACGACTTTTCCCGTGTTTCCCGCCAACGCGAGTCGCATGGGTTCGGCCAGATCGGAATCGAACGGGATGGGGGGCGGGGGCTTGCGGCCGCCGAGGCGCTGGGGCAGAAGAAACGCGATCCTGTCCCCCCGGCGCAGGCCGATGACGAATTCGCCGGTTTCCCCGAATCCTTCCACTCCGATCCCGGATTCGATCACTTGGCTCATGGTGGCCTGGAAGGCCTCTTCGGGATGATCGCCATGGCCGCCTTGGGCGTCGAAAGCGGCGACGGCGCCGATCAGCCGGGCCTTGGATTGAACGATTTCCAGCAGCCATTCCTGCTGCTTGTTCAAGGCCGCGCGGTAAAGAAGCCATCCGGACCCCAAGGCGACGAAAGCCGAAATGGCAATCATGATCAGGATCAGGAAAAGCAACCTTTTCCTGTCGCTAAGTTCCCATATGACAGGGGTAGGCATAAAGGCCTCCTCCGTCCTTCGCCGCAAAAAGGACAGTATGAGAAGAGTAGAGCGTCTATATTTCAGAATGATTTCGCGAGAATATAATTTCTTCTCGGCGTCGCGAGAGTTGTCGTTTGTGGCGGAAGAATCTTCTGAATAGTCGCGAACGCCCCGGCCCGTATTTCATGGCGGGAAACGCCGGTCCGCGCCGCTTTTCTTATTTTCCTTATCTTACGCGCGCCAAGATAAGATTTTAGGAGCCGCGCTTAGGCCGCAAGACATGCGCATGCGCCGGGTCGTACAGCGCGCTGTCCCGGAAGTCGCCCGGCGACAGCACCCGGCCGACCAGGATCAGCGCCGTGCGTTTGATGTTGGCGGCGCGGACCTTTTCCGTGATGTCGGCGAGGGTTCCTTGCAGGATCTCCTGATCGGGCCAACTCGCGCGGACCACGACGGCGACGGGGCAGTCGGCGCCGTAGTGGGGGGTCAGTTGATCGACCACGGTTTTGATGTTGGTCACCGACAAGTGCAGCGCCAGCGTCGCGCCCGCCTTGCCCAACGTGTCCAGGTCCTCGCCGTCCGGCATGGCCGACGAACGCCCGGATGTGCGGGTCAGGATGATGGTCTGGCTGATCTCGGGCAGCGTCAATTCGCGTCCCAAAGCGGCGGCGGCGGCCGCGAAGGAGGGCACGCCCGGGGTGATGTCCCAGGGAACGCCCGCCTGGTCCAGGCGGCGGATCTGCTCCCCGATGGCGCCGTAGATGGACGGGTCGCCGGAATGGACCCGGGCGACGTCCATGCCGTCCGCGTGGGCGGCCTCGATCTCGGTCATGATCTCGTCCAGGTTCATGGGCGCGGTGTCCAGGACCCTGGCGTCCTTGGGGGCGTGGGCGACGACCTCTTTCGGCACCAGCGATCCGGCGTAGAGGCACACCGGGCACGCCGCGATCAGGTCGCGCGCGCGAAGGGTCAAAAGGTCCGGCGCGCCCGGTCCGGCGCCGATGAAATGCACGGTCATGGCGTTTTCCCCTCGTATCCCCTGGGCGTGTAGACCCAGCGCCCCACCCGCCGGCTGGACGACGCCCCGACCATCACCAGGGTCAGCATGTCCACGTCCGCCGGATCGAGGTCGGCGAGATCGATAACCCGGATCGCCTCGCCCTCGCGCCCCAGCTTGCGGGCCAGGATCACCGGCGTGTCCGGCGGGCGATGCTTCAAAAGGATTTCGCGGGCGGCGGCGAGCTGGGTGGTGCGGCGCTTGGACACCGGGTTGTAGAAGGAGATCGCGAAATCCCCCTCGGCCGCCGCATGCAGGCGCTTCTCGATCGCCTCCCACGGCGTCAAAAGGTCGGACAGCGAGATGGCGCAGAAATCATGGCCCAAGGGCGCGCCGATGCGCGCGGCGCAGGCCTGCATGGCCGAGACGCCCGGCGAGACCTGGATATGCAGCCGCGCCCATCCCGGTTGGGGATCGCGGTCAAGAAGCTCGTAAACCAGGGTCGCCATGGCGTAGACCCCGGGATCGCCGGACGAGACCAGGGCGACGGTCCTGCCCTCGGCGGCGAGGTCGAGGGCGACGCGGACGCGTTTTTCCTCCTCGCCCAGCTCGTATCCATGCCGCGCCTTGCCGTCGGCGAGCGGTCCGAGAAGATCCAGGTAGAGCCCATAGCCGACCAGGTCCGTCACGTCCGTGACCATGCGCGCGGTCTCGGGCGTCAGCCAGTCCGGAGTTCCGGGTCCTGTCCCGATGACGTAAAGCGTTCCTTGGGCGCGCCCAACGGTCTCGGGATCGATGGCGTCCATGGACCAGGCGACGGCGCAGGTGGCGCGGCGCGATTTGTTTTTCCGGATCACCAACTCGGACTCGGGACCGGCGGCGGCGAGCGCCGCGCCCTCGGCGACGCCGTGGCAGCCGACTTCCTTGAACACCACGTCCGAGGGATTGGCGAGGCGGGGCGTTTCGGCCTCCAGCGTGGCGGCGTCGAAGAAGCGCGCGGGCGCGCCCAGGTCCCGGGCCACAGCGTGCACGGCGGCCTCGTCCGCCTTCAGGTCCAGGGACGCGACCAGCGCCACCGATTCCGGGGCGAGCTTGCGTTTCCCGAGGGTCTTGCGGACCAGTTCGATCAGCTCCTCGGGCTCGGCGTCCCGCTCGCAGCCGACGCCGACGGCAAGCGTCTTGGGATGGAAGACCAGGCGGTCCGGGCTGCTTCCCGCCTCCTCGGTGATGGCGACGGTCAGCTCGGACGCGTCGTCGCGGGGAAGGCCGTCGAGCCAGGGGAGTTCTCCGTCGAAGCGCACCCCTTCGCCCGCCAGGACCCGTGCGGCAAAGCCCTTGGCGTCGTCGGGGTTGGCGAGAACGATACCGTCCGGCGGCTCGTCGAGCGCCACGCCGAAGCGGACGTCGCCCGCCGTGGTCACCGCCGCGACGCCGCCGAGCGCCTCGGCCAATTCCCGCGCCATGCGGTTGGCTCCCCGATGCCCGCCCAACAGAGGAACCGCGACCGAGCCGTCCTCGGCCAGCGCCAGGACCGGCGGCTCGCCCCGCTTGTTCCGAAGCTCCGGCGCCAGCGCCCTGATCAGGATGGCGGACGCGCAGACGCCGACGATGGCGGTCCCCTGGCGGAACAGATCGCGGAGGTGGGGCAGGGCGTCCTGGTATTGGACGTCCGCGCCCTCGAACTTGCCGTGGACGGTCCCGTTCAGGACCTCGGCGGCGCGGCGCGCGATTTCGAGCCCGCTTGGGCCCAGGCAGACGACGGCGACGGTCATCGGTCCTTCCCCCCGACCAGGATCAACGAGAAATAGGGCGCGGCGTTCGGGTTGGCGTCGCGGACAGGCGATACGGTTTGGCGCTCCATGGTGGCGTGGGAAACGTAGTGGGATGTTTCGGCGAGGCCCATGTCGTCGAGCACCTTCAACACCTTGGGGAAGTGACGTCCCAGTTTGAGGATGGCGGCCCCGTCGCACTGGCGCAAGCGGGCGGCGATTTCGTCCGCGGGAAGGGGAGCCGGGATCACGGTCAGAACCTGGTTGCGCGAAACCAGCGGTCGACCCGCCACGGCCGCCGCCGCCGTCAGCGACGACACCCCTGGAACCACCTCGGTGGGAAAGCGTTCGGCCAGCCGGTCGTGCAGGTACATGAACGAGCCATAGAAAAACGGATCGCCCTCGCACAACACGGCCACGTCCCGGCCCGCGTCCAGATGGGCGGCCAAGTCTTCCGCCGCCCGGTCGTAGACGGGCGTGGCCACGGCGGGGTCGGTGGAATACGGGGTGCGGATGGCGATTTCCTCGCGTCCTTCGGGGATGTGGGGCGCGGCCAGCGCGCGCGCGAGGCTTTCGCCCTCCATGGGCGCGGGATAGGCGATGACCGGCGCGGCCTGGAGGACCCGCAGGGCCTTCAGCGTGACCAGCTCCGGATCGCCGGGGCCGATGCCCAGTCCGTAAAGCGTCCCGCTCACGCCATGTCCCCCGCCAACGCGTTGACGCAGGCGGCCGCCATGGCGCTGCCGCCGCGCCGGCCCCTGATCGCGATATGGGCGACGTCGTCGCGCGCGATCAGCGCGTCCTTGGACTCCACCGCGCCGACGAAGCCGACCGCGAACCCCAGCACGGCGGCGGGCCGCGCGTCGGTCTCGTCCAGGATTTCCAGAAGCCGGAACAGCGCCGTCGGCGCGTTGCCGATGGCGACCACCGCGCCGTCGAGCCGGTCGCGCCAAAGCTCCAACGCCGCCGCCGACTGGGTGGTTCCCATCGATTTCGCAAGCGCCGGAACCTCGGGCTCGTAAAGCGAGCAGACCACCGCGTTGTCGGCCACCAGCCGGGCGCGGATGATGCCCTCGGCCACCATGCGCACGTCGCAAAGCACAGGCGCGCCCGCCTTCAACGCCGCCCGCGCGGATTCCACCGCGCCCGGCGAAAAGACCAGGTCATCCACGATGTCGGTCATGCCGCAGGCGTGAATGACCCGAAGCGCCACCGCCGCCTCGTTCGCGTCCAGGTCGGAAAAGTCCGCCTCGCCCCGGATGGTCGCGAAGGACTGGCGATAGATTTCGGCGGGGTCGCGTTCGTAGTCGTGCATGGCGTGGGGGCGGACTCAGTGGCTCGCCTGGTCCTTGCGCATGGTCACCGGGCCGAGCGGGTGGTCGGCGTGGGGGTATGGGTGGTGGCCGTGGTCGTGCTTGTGGCCATGATCGTGGTCGTGGTGATGGTCGTGATCATGGTGATGATGGTCGCCGGTCCCGATGCCCTCCACGTGGTGGTGGTGGCTTTCCTGGGTCAGTCCGACCTCGGCCTCGAATCCCAGCATCTGGTCGCGGTACTTGCAGAGCTGGCAGTTCATGGCGGTCTCGCCTTCCAGGATTTCCTGAACGCGCTCGGCGAAGGTGTCCATGACCAGGGGATGGTCGTTCAGGTACGACGCCTTGACGAACTCGATGTCCGGATGCCGTTCCGCCACCACGTCGGTGTAGTGGTAGATGCGCTTGACCAGCACGCCGGTGAACAGGAAATACGGGAACACCACGATCCGCTTGTAGCCGAGCTTGGCCGCGTGCTCCAACCCGGGCTCCACCAGCGGGAAGGTGACGCCGGAATAGCAGGTCTCTCCCCATCCGAGGCCAAGCCCCTCCCACACCATGCGCATGACCTTGGCGACGTTCGAGTTCGCGTCGGGGTCGGACGCGCCCCGGCCCACCACCATCAGGCAGGTGTCCTCGGGCGCGATGTGGTCGCCCGCGGCGTCGAGGGCTTCCCGCACCCTTTCGCCCGCCGCGCGGATGAGCTTCAGGTCGATGGCGAGCTCCCGGCCCAACTCGATGGTCGTGTCCGGGTTCTGGGCCTGGTAGGTGTTCAGAACCGAGGGAATGTCGTTCTTGGCGTGTCCGGCGGCGAACAAAAGCCCCTGGACCGCAAGCACGCGCCGGATTCCGCGCTCGCGCAGCTTGTCCAGTCCGTCGCGGATCACCGGCTTGGCGAATTCCAGAAAGCCCCATTCGGTGTCGAACTGGGGCAGGCGCTCGCGGATGCCCCGGGCGATGGATTGGAATTCCTCGATGGCTTCGGGGTCTCGGCTTCCATGGCCGCAGACCATGACGCCGATTTTTTCTTGGTCCATGAATACTGCCTCCCAACGGACGCGCACAGTGGACCAAAGGCCGCCGCCATGCAACGGAAATGCGCGCGCTTCCTTGGGGTTTTGCGGTATTCTCGGACGGCCGGAGGCGAAAATGATCGACATTCGACCGTTCGAGGAAAAAGACTGGGATGCGGTCTGGTCCATGGTCGAGCCCGTGTTCCGAGCGGGCGAGACCTACGCTTTTTCGCCGGACATTTCCGAGGACGAGGCGTTCCAAGTCTGGGTGGCGGCGCCAAGGGCGACATACGTCGCCCTGTACGGAAGCGGCGAAATCGTCGGAACCTATTACATCAAGCCGAACCAACCCGCCCTGGGCGCGCACGTCTGCAACTGCGGCTATATCGTCGCGGACAGGGCGCGGGGGCGGGACGTCGCGTCCGAGATGTGCGAACACTCCCAGCGCGAAGCGCGCGCGCTCGGCTTCCGCGCCATGCAGTACAATCTGGTGGTCGCGACCAACGAAGGGGCGATCCGGCTGTGGAAGCGCCATGGATTCGACGCCATCGGGGTTTTGCCGGGAGCGTTTCGCCATCCAAGGGAAGGATTCGTCGACGCCCTTGTGATGTACAAAAAGCTTTAGGCGGTCATCAAACGCAGGCATCATCGAGAGACGCTATTGGAGCACGATCATGAACGGTTCGATTCGCATTCTTTCGGGGGTCTTCTTTTCGGCTTTCCTCATCGCGAACGCGTTACCGGCGTCCGCCTTTCCCTCGCTGGCCAAGGGGTGCGAGCCCGAGCCCGGCGCGGACTGCAGGGGGGCGAACCTCGAGGGGCGCTGGCGCGGTCCTCGCTTACTGGGCA
>CAYFNC010000007.1:65477-114450 GCA_964344345.1 uncultured Hyphomicrobiales bacterium
AGGGGCGGGACCTTTCCGGCGCGGACCTTCACGGCGCGGACTTCAGCGGCGCGAACATGGCCGGCGCCAAGCTGGACGGGGCGAATCTCCAAGGCGCGCTCCTCGTTCGCGTAAACCTGGAGGGCGCGTCCTTGAAGGGCGTCGTCCTGAAACACGCGTACGTCCACCATGCGATCCTGAAGGGCGCGAATTTGGCCAAGGCGGACCTGCACATGGCCGACCTGGGGAATTCCGATCTCCGGGGCGCCGTGTTGGAGGACGCCAGCCTTGACCGGGCGGACCTGAGCCGCGCGGACCTGACGGGCGCGAACATCAAGGGCGTCCGTTTCAGCGGCGCGAGCATCATGGACACGGTTTGGATCGACGGCGCGTCGTGCGAGTCCGGACCGGCCGAGCGCTGCGGAGAAAAGTAGGCTATTCCGCCCGAAGGAAGCCCAGGGTCTCGCGCACCTCGCGCATGATGGGTTCGGACAGGGCGCGGGCGCGTTCGGTCCCGCTTTTCAGCACGCCCTCCACATAGCCGGGGTCTTGGCTCAGGCGCTGCATCTCGTCGTTGATGGGCTGAAGCGAGGCGACGGCGAGGTCGGCCAGGGCCTGCTTGAACTCGGAGAACTGCTTGCCGCCGAACTCGGCGCAGACCTCGTCCACGGTCTTTCCGGAAAGCGCGGCGAAGATGCCGATCAGGTTCTGCGCCTCGGGCCTGCCTTCGAATTCCTTCGGGCCGGCCGGGAGCGGTTGGGGATCGGTCTTAGCCTTGCGGATCTTCTTGGCGATGGCGTCGGCGTCGTCGGTCATGTTGATGCGCGAATTGTCCGACGCCTCGGACTTGCTCATCTTCTTGGTGCCGTCGCGAAGGCTCATCACCCGGGTCGCCGCGCCCAGGATCAGGGGCTCGGGCGGGGGAAAGAAATCCGGCTTGTTCCAGTCGTTGTTGAACTTGATGGCGATGTCGCGGGCCAGCTCCAGATGCTGTTTCTGGTCCTCGCCCACCGGCACGTGGGTGGCGCGATACAGCAGGATGTCGGCGGCCATCAGGTTGGGATAGGCGAACAGCCCGACCGAGGCGTTCTCCCGGTTTTTGCCCGCCTTCTCCTTGAACTGGGTCATGCGGTTGAGCCAGCCCATGCGCGCGACGCAGTTGAAGATCCAGGCGAGCTCGGAATGTCCGCTAACCTGACTCTGGTTGAACAGGATGTTTTTTTCGGGATCGATGCCCGCCGCGATCAGGCCCGCCGCCACCTCGCGGGTGCTGGCGCGCAGCTCGTCCGGGTCCTGCCAAACGGTGACCGCGTGCAGGTCCACGACGCAGTACAAGCACTCGAAATCGTCCTGCAGCCTCGCCCAGTTGCGGATGGCGCCCAGGTAATTTCCGAGATGAAGGTTGCCCGTGGGCTGCACGCCCGAAAAGATGCGTCCCTTGCTCATGGCCGCTCCCGCCGCCGCGATCAGTCGTCGCGGTGGGTTTTCTCCATGCGCTCGTGGCGCTCCTGGGCCTCGATGCTCAGCGTGGCGATGGGCCGGGCCTCGAGCCGGGGAAGGGTGATGGGCTCGCCGTTCTCCATGCAATAGCCGTAGGTGCCCGCCTCGATTCGCTCCAATGCCTCGTCGATCTTGCCGATCAGCTTGCGCGCGCGGTCGCGGGTGCGAAGCTCGAGCGAGCGCTCGGTCTCGAGCGAGGCGCGGTCGGCGATGTCGGGTTCGACCGCGCCGCCTTCCTGGAGGTGCTGAAGGGTTTCGTCCGATTCCTTGAGGAGCTCGCCCCGCCAGTCGAGAAGCTTCTGTCGGAAGTACTCCAACATCACCGGATTCATGAACGTCTCGTCGTCCGAGGGTTTGTAGTCCGGAGGCAGGGTAACCGTCATCGCCGAATGATCTCCAAAGGAATGGTCTGAATTCGAATGGGCGGAATATACGGATCGCGTCAGGCTACCGCAAGAGAACAACGCGGCTTTTTTCCGCGCTCGCCCTACTGTTGCGCGCGCGTGGTTCGTTCCCATTCCTTCGCGCTTTCGACGTAGCGGCGGTGAAAATCAGAGAGACCCGGATCACCGGCGGTTCTTTCGGCGAGGGCGCGGGCCAACGGGGCCTGTTTTTCGGCGAGTTCGAAGATATCGACCTTGGGCATGCGGGGGACGAGGGTGGAGAAGGCGACCATCACCTGTCCGCCGCCCGGCTTCATCGCGAGTTTGAGAAGGTCGGCCCCGAGCTTGGGCGAGGCGTCGAGCATCCATTGGCCGTAGGGTTCGAGAATCCTGGCGTCCCGCTCCAATTGGCCGCGCTCGGCCGCGAATTCGCCGCGTTCGACCACGGCGCCGTCTTGGGAAAAGATCGGGGCGTCGTCCGACGTGTCGCATTCCCAACCGGGCCGGGGGATCAGCAGGTCGTCCTGGTCGCTTTCGTCCCGATAGGCCGAAAGCGGCATGGTCCGGCAGCGCTGGGGCTTGTTGTCGTGCATGGCGCAAAGCCCGTCGGGCGCGAGGGCCGGGCAGGGGAAGGATGGGGGCAAGTCGGCCGTGGGCGCGATTCTGACCGCCGCCTTGCGCTTTTTCTTCAACTCGATCGTGATTCCCAGATCGGCGGTGGCCTGGAACGACCGCCCGCCCTGGCGGACCGGCGTCCAGGCGACGACCAGGGGAAACTTGTCCGCATGGGCCAAGGCGTCTTTGATCGTCAGGGGCAGTTGGCCGTGGCAGCACTTTCCGCAGGCGGTGCAGGCGAAGCGGCGATCCATTCCCTTACTTGCCGCAGCACTTCTTGTATTTCTTGCCCGAACCGCAGGGGCAAGGCTCGTTGCGGCCGACTTTTTCGACCCGGCGCGGCTTGGATTTTGGATTGATGTCGCCGTCCACGTAGACCCAGCGCCCGTCCTCGCGCCGGAAGGTCGAGCGTTCGTGATGGACCAGGAGTTCGCCGTCCTGCTTGAACCGCGCCGCGAACTCGACCACGCCGGTCTCGTCCGTGGGGGCGCATTCCGGCGCGTCGAGGATCTCCAGGCCGACCCATTTCACCGACATGGCGGTGCTTTCGGCGGTGGAGCGGTTGAAGTCCTCGCGGATTTCCTTGGCGTGAGTGTTTTCAATGTGGTCGATGTCTCCCCGTGTGAAGGCGGTGAAGCGGGACCGCATCAAGGCTTCGGGGCTTGGCGCGGGCGCGCCCGCGATGATCGGGCCGCAACAACGGTCGAAATCGGCTCCGGAGCCGCAGGGGCATTGCGTCATGTCGGTATCCATGGATGCGCGGCTAATGGGACAGCTTGGCGATTTCGATTTCGGCGCGCATCTCGATTTCCTGGATGATGGCGTTGAGTTCGGGATCGTCGCTCATGTCCTGACGGGCGCGCATTTTCTGGGCCAGGTTGACCAACTGGTCCTTGGTCAGGGTGCCGGACAGGATGGCGTGGCGCATTTCATCCAGCCGGTCCAGGATGTCCGTTCCGTAGTTCAGCATCGCCAGGCCCTTGGATCGCCCGTCCATGGCGTCCGGAACCTCCTGGACCGCGAGGATGCCGTCCACCGCGTTCATGGGCGCGCTTTCGATCACGCCGTCCGTTTCGGACGCGCCCGACGCGTCCTTCAGGGATTGGGCGAAATTCGCGCCGGGAGAGCCGGAAACGGATTTCTTGCGCTGGGGACCCGAGGTGCCCTTCGCGCCGCCAACATTGGAAATCTTCATGTCGCGACCGATTGTTCTTGGCGTTGGGATTGAGTGTACACCCTAGCCGCGATGGGGTTAAGAAGGAGTTGCCGGGCGGGAGGTCTCCCGCCCGGCGCATGCTTTTACACCTCCCGCTTGTCGATCGGCACCCAGGGCCTGGGCGTCGCGCCGGTGAACAGCTGGCGCGGCCGGGCGATGCGGTGGTCCGGGTTTTCGATCATCTCCTTCCACTGGGCGATCCAGCCGATGGAGCGCGCAAGCGCGAACAGCACCGTGAACATGGACGTCGGGAACCCGATGGCCTTCAGGATGATGCCCGAATAGAAGTCCACGTTGGGGAACAGCTTGCGCTGGATGAAGTAGTCGTCCTTGAGCGCGATGCCCTCCAGCTCCATGGCCAGCTCCAGCAACGGATCGTCCACGCCGAGCACGTCCAGCACCTCGTGCGCCGAGCCGCGCAGCACGCCCGCGCGCGGGTCGTAGTTCTTGTAGACCCGGTGGCCGAACCCGAACAGGCGGAACGGATCGTCCGGATCGCGGGCCTTTTTCAGGTATTCGGGGATGTTCTTTTTGTCCCCGATTTCGGTGAGCATGTTCAGCACCTGCTCGTTCGCGCCGCCGTGGGCCGGGCCCCAAAGGGAGGCCACGCCCGCCGCGATGCAGGCGAACGGGTTCGCCATGCTGGATCCCGCGATGCGCACGGTCGAGGTGGACGCGTTCTGTTCGTGGTCCGCGTGCAGGATGAAGATGCGGTCCATGGCCTTGGCCACCTCGGGCTTGATCTCGTAGGGCGCGGCCGGGGTGGCGAAGCACATGTGCAGGAAGTTCTCGGCGTAGGTCAGATGGTTCTGCGGCGGCATGAACGGCTGGCCGATGGAGTACTTGTAGGCGTGCGCCGCGATGGTGGGGAACTTGGCCACCAGGCGGTGGGTGGCGATCATGCGCTGGTGCGGGCTGTTGATGTCCATGCTGTCGTGGTAGAAGGCGCTGAGCGCGCCGATCACGCCGCACATGATCGACATGGGATGGGCGTCGCGCCGGAACCCGTCGAAGAATTTGAGCAATTGCTCGTGCAGCATGGTGTGGACGGTGATGATCCCGACCCATTCGTCCAACTCCTCCTGGCTCGGCAGGTGGCCGTAGATCAGAAGGTAGCAGACCTCGAGGAACGAGCTGTGCTCGGCTAGGTCCTCGATGCTGTAGCCCCGGTGCAGAAGCTGGCCGATGTCGCCGTCGATGTAGGTGATCTGGGATTCGCAGCTTCCCGTGGACATGAAGCCGGGATCGTAGGTGAACAGGCCGGTTTCCCGGTACAGGGATTGGATGTCTATGACCCTGGGACCCATGGTTCCGTGGTAGACGGGGAATTCGTATTCTTTGCCGGTGGCGTGGTCGATAAGGGTGACCTTGTCCTCGCCTGTCGAGTGATAAGGATGGATGTCGCTCATTCCGTGGGCCTCCTGGTGTCTAAACTATTCATTGGTAAATGGGTTCTCTCCCCCGCCGCTTCCAGACGGCGGGTCAAAAACGGTTTTGGTCGTCGGTGTTGATCATGCCTTTCAGGACGGTCTTGAAGCCGTTCACCGCGTCTGGCCCGGCCTCTTCCAGGGCCTTGGCGATCAGGGCGGACTGGCGTTCGCGCAGACGTTTCTCCAACCGGCGCCCCTTGGCGGTCAGGTGCAAAAGGCGGCGGCGCTTGTCCGAGGCGTCGATGCGCTGGAGCACGAAGCCTTCCTCCACCAACTGGCGCAGCACCCGGGCCAGGCTTTGCTTGGTGATCTTCAGGATGGCCAGAAGCTCGCTCACCGCGAGACCCGGCGCGCCGCCGACAAAGTACAAGACCCGGTGATGCGCGCGGCCGAATCCGTATCGCTCCAGAATGGCGTCCGGCTCCTCGGTGAAGTCGCGGTAGGCGAAAAAAAGGAGCTCCATGGCCTGGCGCAATGCGCGCTCGTCCAGGGGCCCCGCGTCTTTGTCCCGAGCTTCCGTCACGGGCATGGCGCCGCTCCGTTTCGCTCCTGCCGACAATTAAGTCAGCGTTATTGACATATATGCCAGAAAATGATACCGATTGCAATAGATTTGCGGGGGGACCAAATTCTGCTGTGGCGCCCCTGGCGCCGGGAGGTGGAGCAATGGCGGCTCAGGCCTACGACGACCGCGACGGTCTTATCTGGCTCAACGGCGAATTGATCGACTGGCGGGACGCGAAGCTTCACGTGTTGACCCACGCGCTCCACTACGGCTCCGGCGTGTTCGAGGGGGAGCGATCCTACGGCGGAAACATCTTCAAGCTGACCGAGCATTCCGAGCGGCTGGAGGCCTCGGCCCATATCCTCGGGTTCGAGATGCCCTATTCGGTGGCCGAAATCGACGCCGCCTGCATCGAAACCTGCAAGGCCAACGACATCATCGATGGTTATGTCCGGCCCATCGCCTGGCGCGGCAGCGAGATGATGGGCGTCGCGGCGCAATCGACCCGGATCAACGTGGCCATCGCGGTGTGGCAATGGCCGGCGTATTTCGGCGACGAGGCTCGGACCAAGGGCATCAGCCTGAAGACGTCCGCGTGGCGACGCCCGCCGCCCGAATCCGCGCCGGTGTTCGCCAAGGCGACCGGGCTTTACATGATCTGCACGCTGTCCAAGCATGCGGCCGAGGCCGAGGGCTATGTGGACAGCCTGATGCTGGACTGGCGCGGCCAGGTGGCCGAGGCCACCGGCGCGAACATCTTCTTGATGTTCGACGACGGCAAGCTGCACACGCCGACGCCCGACTGTTTCCTCGACGGCATCACCCGCCGGACCGTGATCGACCTCGCCCGCAGACGGGGGATCGAGGTGGTGGAGCGGGTGATCATGCCGGAGGAACTGGAAAAGGCGTCGGAAATCTTCCTCACCGGCACGGCGGCCGAGGTCACGCCGGTCGGCCGCATCGACGCCATGACGTTCGACGTCGGGGACGTCACCAAGCAGCTGCGCGAGGACTACGAGAAAGAAGTCGGCAAGGGCTGATCGCCATGGCGGGCCAACGCAACACGTCGGGGAAGAGCGCGCTGGTCGCGGTCTTCATCCTGATCGCGTTGGCCATGGTGGCGTTGCCGTTGATGATCGACCTCGGGCGTTTCCTGGGCGACCTTGGCAAGGAGGACGTCCGGATCGAGGATCCGGATTATCCTGTCGCGCCATTCCCACCCGCCAAGCCCGCGGCCACGCCCGAGCCCTCGCGCGCGGCCGCCGTCGCGGACGGGGGGACGCTGACGGTCGATATCTTCCGCGACTTTCGTTATGTGGATACCGGAATCCCCAAGGGGCTTTCCAACTATCAGACCGCCGTCGGGCCGCTGTCCGACGCGCCCGACGAAGCCATTGCGGCTCCGCCCGCGGACCTGGGCTTGAAATGGGGCGCGATCCGGCTCGGGGTCGGGGCGGACCCGGTTTTCACCTTCGCCGTCGGCGACCTGGACCGGGACGACTGGACGCTTTGGGTCGATCTCAACAACAACGAGGACCTGACCGACGACGGCCCGCCCCTTCGCAACAGCGGAACCGGGCGCTTGGCGACGCACGTGGAGATTCCCGAGGTGGAGGCCGCGCCGGGCGCCGCCGTTCCCTATCGCCTCTGGTTCTGGGTCCAGGAGAAAGGCGGCGGTCGGCTCGCGGCCAAGATGTATTCGGCCAGCCACTTGGCGGGCGAGGTCGTCATCGGCGGCGTCCCCTACCGGGCGGCCGCGTTCGAGCGCTCCAAGGTGGACGGCCGGTTCCGCGAAAGCGGCCTCTGGATCGACCTCGACCAGAACGGCCGCATGGACCCGAAGGCCGAGCACTTCAAGCACGGGGACGCGGTCGTCGCCGGAGGGACGTCGGCGCGGTTGGGATTGGAATATCCTTAAGGTCAGGATTGGGCGGCCATTAAGGAAGATGACGGACGAACAGGCCGGGAGCCGGGGACTTCATGGATTTCAATACAAAAGAGAGGATTCTCCAGGCCACCGACGCGACGGACATTAAGAAAACCAGGTTAATTCAACGCCTTTGGAACAATTATGGCGAGCTCCTCCGCGTTTATCTCAAAGGAGGCGAAACGCAAAGCGTCATCCTGAAACATATCAAAATACCCTCGGTCCATTTCCATCCGACGGGCTTCGGCACCGAGCTTTCGAAGCAAAGGAAAATCAACTCCTACCGCGTCGAGACCAATTGGTACGAGAACTACAATCACATAAACCTGGCGGACGGCGGCTCCCCGACCGCGAGGAGGCTGGCGAGCTTCCAGAAGGACGGCGAGATTTTCATTCTGTTGGAGGACCTCGACGCCCTGGGGTACGGCCGGCGCCTTTCGCGTCCCGGCCTCGGGCCCACCAAGCTGGGCCTGTCGTGGCTCGCGAGCTTCCACGCGAAATTCCTGCAAAGCGAACATGCGGGGCTTTGGGACAATGGAACCTATTGGCACCTTGAGACGCGGCCCGACGAGCTCGAGGCGCTGAGGGACCCGCAACTGAAGCTCATGGCGCCGCTCATCGACAGCAGATTGAAGACCGCCAAGCACCAGACCCTGGTCCATGGCGACGCGAAGCTCGCGAACTTCTGCTTTTCCCAGGACCTGTCCCGGGTCGCGGCCGTGGATTTCCAATACGTGGGCAAGGGCTGCGGCATGAAGGACGTCGCCTATTACATCGGAAGCTGCCTTTCCGAGGATCAAAGCGAGAAGCTGGAAGCCGACCTGCTGGCGTTCTATTTCGGCGAACTTTCGAGAAACGTGAAGGATCCCGGGATCGATACGGCGGAGCTCGAGGACGAGTGGCGCGCCCTGTACCCGGTCGCCATGGCCGACTTCCACAGGTTCATGAAGGGCTGGAGCCCGCTTCACTGGATCGGAAGCTCCTACAGCAAGAAAGTCACCAAAAGGGTCATGGCGTCCATGGCCCGGGAACTGGTCGAAGTCGCCCAGACCGCGTGCGTCGAGGCGGGAAAGCTGGTCAGAAGCTATTGGAGGACGGAATTCGAGATTTCCTCCAAGGAGGGATCCACCCCGTCGTCGAGCGTGGTCACGGAAGTCGATCTCCTCAGCCAGAAGACAATCGTCTCGATCCTGCAAGCCGGCATGGACGCCTATGACCTCGGCCTGCTCGCGGAAGAGGACGACGACGACAAAAGCAGGCTCGAAAAGGAATTCTTCTGGGCTGTCGATCCCCTGGACGGGACGCTCCAATTCAGCGAGGGAAAGCCGGGCTTCGCGGTCACGGTCGCCCTCGTCCACAAAACGGGCGCGCCCATCATCGGCGTGGTCTACGACCCGGTCGAGGGAACCCTCTACCACGCGGTTCGGGGCCAGGGGGCTTTTCGGGACAACCGGCCCATTCGGCTCGACAAGGCCGGGGTCGACGGCGGCCCCATCCACGCGTTCGTGGACAGGAGCATGAAGCACGCCCCCAACTTGGCGGATCTTGAAAAGAAATTCGCCATACACTTCACGGGCGGCGCGGTGATGAACGCCATCAACGTCATGCTTCATCGTAACGCGTGCTATTTCAAATACCCCAAGAAGGAAAAAGGGGGCTGCGCGATTTGGGACATGGCCGCGGTCTCGCTGATTCTGGAGGAAACCGGCGGCGTGATGACGAACATCAATGGCGATTCCCTGTCGTTCAATAATCCCGAGACCATCTATTTCAACAAGGAAGGCTTCATTGCGTGCGGGAACGGAAAGACGTTCAAGAAAGTGAAAAGACTGATTTGACGCCCTCCGCGTTCCAGGAGTTCAGAGGACCCTTGGCCGCCAGACCATCCCGTTTACGTCGTCTCCGCCCGGGAGTATGCTTGGTCCGTCGTCAAACCGGCCGGGAGCCCAGACCATGCCTTACGTGAAACGCGACGAAACCGATCGGATCGTCGCCGTGTACCAGTCCCTGGTGGAGGACGGGCTTCAGCAGGTTCATCCCGACGACCCGGAGCTCCAGGATTTCCTGCGCACCACCAGTCCGACCGAGGATCCCCAGCACAAGTGGCTGGAATCGGACTTGGCGCTGGCCCGCGTGCTCGAGGACTTGATCGACATGCTGATCGAGCGGAACGTCATCCGCTTCACCGACTTTCCCGACGCCGCGCAGAAGAAGCTGTTGGCCCGTCGCGGGCTCCGGCGCGAGTTCGCGTATGTGGAGGGCCTGTTCTCGCCCGACGACTTCTTCGACGACGGGACCGGAGGCGGCGGGTTCCTGTGAGGTTCGAACGCCCCCTGATCCGGGGAACGCTGATCAAGCGCTACAAGCGGTTCATGGCCGACGTGAATCTGGACGACGGGACCGAGGTCACGGCGCACTGCGCCAATTCCGGCTCCATGCTCGGGTGCAAGGACGAGGGCTCGGAAGTCTGGCTGTCCCCCGCCGACAACCCCAAGCGCAAGCTGAAATACACCTGGGAGCTGGTCGACGTCGCCGGGGCGCTGGTCGGCATCAACACCGCCCGGCCCAACGGGCTGGTGGAGGAGGCGGTGAACGCGGGCATGATCGCGGAGCTTGCGGGCTATGAGAGCCTGCGCCGCGAGGTGAAATACGGCAAGAACTCCCGCATCGATCTGCTGCTCGAAGGCGGGGGGCGGCCGCCGTGTTACGTCGAGGTCAAGAACGTGACGCTGGCCCGGGGCGGCCGCGCCGAATTTCCCGACGCCGTCACCGGACGGGGAACCAAGCATCTGGCGGAAATGTCGGATATGGTTGCCGAGGGCGCGCGCGCCGTGATGGTCTATTTGGTCCAGCGCGAGGACTGCGGCGTCTTCGGTCTCGCGTCCGACATCGACCCCACCTATTCGGAATCGCTCGCCCGCGCCATGGCGGCGGGGGTGGAGGCGGTTTGCTACGCCTGCGCCATGTCCACCGAGGAAATCCGCGTGAAGGGGCCTCTTCCAATGGAGCTGGAATCGGGGTAGACACCAAATTCGTTGCAACGACGGGGCAAGACTGTGGCCGCCTCCCTCATCCGACAGATCAAGATCCACGGCCCGGCCGATTTCGAGGGCATGCGCAAGGCCGGGCGGCTCGCGGCCGAGACGCTGGATTACATCACGCCTTACGTTGAACCCGGGGTCGCGACGGGCGAACTCGATCGCTTGTGCCACGAATTCATCGCCGATCACGGCGCGGTCGCGGCGCCGCTCAACTACCGGGGCTTTCCCAAGTCCATCTGCACGTCCGTCAACCACGTGGTCTGCCACGGCATCCCGGGCGACAAGACGCTGGGCGAGGGCGACATCGTCAACGTGGACGTCACCGTGATCCTGGACGGCTGGCACGGGGATTCCAGCCGCATGTACTACGCGGGCGAGGTCGGAGTGAAGGCGAGACGCCTGGTCGACGTCACATTCGACGCCATGTGGAAAGGCATCGACGAGGTCAAGCCGGGCGCGACCTTGGGCGACATCGGCCACGCCATCCAGTCCTTCGCCGAGGGGGAGCGCTATTCGGTGGTGCGCGATTTCTGCGGCCATGGACTCGGGCGCGTGTTCCACGATCCGCCCAACGTGATGCACTTCGGCAAGCCGGGCGAGGGCGCGGTGTTGAAGCAAGGCATGTTCTTCACCATCGAGCCCATGATCAACGCGGGCCGATGGGAGGTGAAGGTGCTCCAGGACGGCTGGACCGCCGTGACCAAGGACCGCAAGCTGTCCGCCCAGTTCGAGCATTCCGTGGGCGTCACCGCCGACGGGGTCGAGGTCTTTACGCTCTCGCCCGCCGGGCTCGACAGGCCGCCCTACGGGGGCTGAGCCGGTGGCGGGCGAAGCGAAAAAGGACGAACCCCACTACGCCGGACACCGAGCGAGGCTTCGCGAACGCTTCCTGGGCGCCGACGAGGGCGCGCTTCCCGACTACGAGGTGTTGGAGCTTTTATTGTTCCTGGCCCAGCCCCGCCGCGACGTGAAGCCGCTGGCCAAGGACCTGATCGCCCGCTTCGGCTCGCTCGCCGGCGTCATCAGCGCCGACGCCAAGGACCTGCAAGCCGTCCCCGGCATGGGCGAGACCGCCGCCGCCGCGCTCAAGGCCGTGCGCGACGCCGCCATCCGGCTTCTCCGCGAGGACGTGATGGACCAGCCGGTGCTCGGCAACTGGGACGCGCTGGTGGATTACTGCCGCGCCGCCATGGCGCGGGAGAAGACCGAGCGTTTCCGCGTGCTCTACCTCAATCGCAAGAACCGCCTGATCGCCGACGAGGTGCAGCAGAAGGGAACGGTGGACCACACCCCGGTTTATCCCCGCGAGGTGGTCAAGCGCGCGTTGGAGCTGGGCGCCACCGCCTTGATCCTGGTGCACAACCACCCGTCCGGCGACCCGACCCCGTCCCGCGCCGACATCGACATGACCCATCAGGTGCGCGAGGCCGGAGAGAGCCTGGGCATCGTGGTCCACGACCACGTGATCGTGTCGCGCAAGGGGCATTACAGCTTCAAGTCCACGGGGTTGCTTTGACATGGGCGAAATAGATTTCTCCCTGACCTACGGCGCGCACAAGAGCTACGACACGCCGACGTTGTTGAAGAAGCACATCCGTCGCTTCGACCACGAATTCTGGACCCCTGGACCGCCGCCGTCGGGCGCTTCGGTGCTGGACGTGGGCTGCGGGCCCGGGATGTTCCTTCTGTACCTGCTGGACAAGGGGATCGAGGATTTCGTCGGCGTCGACCCCGACCCGGCGCTACCCTCCGTCATGCCGTCCGAGGTCGCGGACCGATTCCGAAACGCCAGCGTTTGGGATTTCTTGGAAACGGAGGCGGGGCCATACGACCGCATCACCATGTGGGACGTGTTCGAGCATTTCGCTCCGGACGACGGCGCCAAGCTCATGGGGATGCTGCGCGATCGGCTCAAGCCGGGCGGGCGGATCGTCCTTCGGGTCCCCAACGCCGAATCGCCCTGGGGCCTGAAGGCCCAGTTCGGCGACCTGACCCACCGCGCGCCCTACACCCCAACCAGCATGCGCCAACTCGCCGGCGCTCTCGGCCTCGCTCACGTGGCCTTTTTGGACGAGGGAGAGGGCTCGAAAGCCCGCCGGGCCAAGCAAAAGGCCCTCGGCTGGTTCCTCGACCGTTTCCTGGTCACGCCGCCGGATATTTGGAGCGGTAATTTCGTGGCGGTTTTGGAGCGGGGAAAGGGGGCTTGAAACCTCTACCCCCGCGCCCCCATCTCTCGAAAAGCGAGAATGAGGTGGTGGCGCCATGTCCAAGGTTCTGATCATCGACGACGACCAATATATCTGCGAGTTGCTGCGCGCCGTGTTCGATCACGGCGGGCACCAGGTCTCCATCGCGCCCAACGGCGAAGAGGGGCTGGAGCGGTGCCGGGCCGAATCGCCCGACTTGGTGGTGACCGACATCTTCATGCCGGAAATGGACGGGATCGAGTTCATCCAGGCGCTCCGGCGGGAAAACGCCCGGACCAAGGTCATCGCGGTTTCCGGCAACGACACCTTCGACAAGGACGATTACCTGTCCATGGCCAAGGACCTGGGCGCGGACGCGGTCTTGACCAAGCCGCTGGATTCCCAAGACGCGCTATCGCTCGCCGAGGAACTTTTGCAAAGTTGAAAAAACGATTTGAATCCCCGGGCGCACGGGCTATAACACCCCCGCGTTCTTTCATGCACTGTTCTCGTTAAGCCGTTTTAAGGCTTGGTGGGGGTGGGCCACTGGCCCGCCTTTTGTTTTGGGCGAAAGGCGGCGCGATGGCGCAGCTGACGGACAGGATCGAGGAGCTGATCGCGCCGACGGTCGAATCCATGGGGTTCGAGATCGTCCGCATCCAGCTTTCCGGAGACCGCCGTCCCAGGCTGCAGGTCATGGCGGAGCGCAAGGACGGGAAGGGCATGCGCGTGGAAGACTGCGCCAGCGTCAGCCGCGCCGTTTCCGCCGTCCTAGACGTGGAGGACCCCATCTCGGGCGCCTACACCCTGGAGGTCAGCTCGCCCGGAGTCGACCGGCCGCTCACCCGGCCCAAGGATTTCGAGCGCTTCGCGGGCCTCCTCGCCAGGGTGGAGTTGAGCCGTCCCTTGGACGGGCGCCGGCGGTTCAAGGGCGTGCTGATGGGGATCGAAGGCGACGAAGTGATATTGGAGGTGGACGGAGAGGCCGTATCCCTGCCTTTCCCGGACATCGCGAAAGCGAAGCTGGTGTTGACCGATGAACTGCTCGCTGCGACAGAGGAGCCGGAGTTGACATGAACGCCAAAGCGACCGACATGGTGCATGCGCGCCCCGAACTGCTGCAAGTCGCGGAATCCGTGGCTCGCGACAAAGGGATCGAGCGCGACGAGGTGCTGGAGGCCATGGAGCAGGCGATCCAGAAGGCCGGCCGTTCGAAATACGGGCACGAGCACGACATCCGCGCCCACATCGACCGTACCTCCGGCGAGATCAGCCTGGCCCGCTATATCGAGGTGGTCGCCACCGACGAAGAGGTCGAGAACGAGATCATCCAGGTGACGCTGCCCACGGCCCAGGCCAAGAAGTCAGACGCCCAGGTGGGCGAGTTCCTGGTCGATCCGCTGCCCCCCATCGATTTCGGCCGCATTGCCGCCCAGACCGCCAAACAGGTGATCGTGCAAAAGGTCCGCGAAGCCGAGCGCAAGCGCCAGTACGAGGAATACAAGGATCGGGTGGGCGAAATCATCAACGGGCTGGTCAAGCGCATCGAGTTCGGCAACGTGGTGGTGGACCTGGGCAGGGCCGAGGCTGTGCTGCGCCGCGAGGAGTGCATCCCGCGCGAGCACTTCAACAACGGCGATCGGGTTCGCGCCTTCATCATGGACGTGCGCGAGGAGACCCGCGGGCCGCAGATCATCCTGTCGCGCACCCATCCCACCTTCATGTCAAAGCTGTTCGCCCAGGAGGTGCCGGAAATCTACGACGGCATCATTGAGATCAAGGCGGTGGCCCGCGACCCGGGCTCGCGCGCCAAGATCGCGGTCTTGTCCCACGATTCCGGCATCGATCCCGTCGGGCCCTGCATCGGCATGCGGGGATCCAGGGTCCAGGCCGTGGTCGGCGAGCTGCAGGGCGAGAAAATCGACATTATCCAATGGTCCCACGACCCGGCGACCTTCATCGTCAACGCGCTGGCCCCGGCCGAGGTGGCCAAGGTGGTTCTGGACGAGGAGGCCAACCGCATCGAGGTGGTGGTCCCCGACGAACAGCTCAGCCTCGCCATCGGCAGGCGCGGGCAGAACGTGCGCCTCGCCTCCCAGTTGGCGGGATGGCAGATCGACATCCTGACCGAGGCCCAGGAAAGCGAAAAGCGCCAGGAGGAGTTCCACGCCCGGTCCAACATGTTTATCGAGGCGCTCGACGTGGACGACGTCATCGCGCACCTGCTGGTGACCGAGGGCTTCTCCAGCATCGAGGAAGTCGCCTTCGTTCCGGTGGAGGACCTGGCCGAGATCGAGGGCTTCGACGAGGAGGTCGCCCACGAGCTGCGCGAACGGGCGCGGGCGTTCCTCGCCACCCGCGACGACGAATACACCGCCAAGCGCAAGGAAATGGGCGTCACCGACGACATGGCCTCCATCGAGGGGCTGAAGCCCGCGATCCTGGTGGCGCTGGGCGAGGAGGGGATCAAGACCCGCGACGACCTGGCCGAGCTCGCGGGCGACGAGCTTCTGGAGATCGCGCCCGAGGGGACGCTGACCGAGGACAAGGCCAACGAGATCATCATGGCCGCCCGCGCCCATTGGTTCGCCGAGGAGGACGCGAAGGCCACCGAGGAAGACGCGAAGACCGAGGAGGATGCTCCGGCCGAGGAGGAGACGAAAGAGTAGGGAGGCCGAAGCGCCATGGCGGCCCGGAGCGCCAAGGGAGACGAAAGCCGCTCCATGCGCCGTTGCGTCGTTTCGCGCCGAAGCCTGCCCAAGGAGGAAATGATCCGGTTCGTGGCGTCGCCGGACGGGACCTTGGTCCCGGACATCGACGGAAAGCTCCCGGGCCGGGGTTTGTGGTTGAGCGCAGAGAGGGATATGTTAGATACGGCATGCGCAACGAACGCGTTCGCCAAGGCGGCGCGGACCGGGGTCGAGGCTCCCGACGGCTTGTCCGATCGGGTGGAGGCGCTTCTGGCCCGGCGGTGCTGCGAACTTCTGGGGCTGGCCAAACGCGCGGGACAGACCGTCGCGGGCTTTGAAAAGGTCAAGGCTTGGCTGGCCGAGGGCAAGGGCGCCGTTCTCGTGGAGGCGTCCGATGGAGCCGAGGGCGGCCGCGCCAAGTTGGGCGCGGGCGCGCGGAACCTGCCCGTCGTCGAGGCGTTGACCGGCGCCGAACTCGGGTCCGCCCTGGGGCGGGAGAGGGCGGTGCACGTGGCGTTGGCCCCTGGCGGGCTGGCGGACTCTTTCGTCAGGGAGGCCGCGCGCCTGGCCGGGTTCCGGCGCGCGGACTAGTTTGACCATGTGACTTTTGCATTGAAGCGGGGAACGATGACCGACACCGACAAGCCAGACGAAAAGAAGCCGCTCAGGCTTTCCCGTCCCGGCAGGCTGGAGCTGAAGAAGACCGTCGAAACCGGCCAGGTTAGGCAGAGCTTTTCCCACGGCCGGTCCAAGATGGTGACGGTGGAGGTGCGCAAGAAGCGGACCTATACGGCCGACGCCGGCGGCCACATGCACGAGGTCAAGCGCAAGGCCCTCGAGGAGCAGGCCCCGGTCGAGGCCCCGGCCGAGGAAGAAGCCGCCGAGGCCGCCGCGCAAGGCTCGGTCCCCAGCCTGACCGAAGAAGAGAAGATCGCCCGCGCCAAGGCGCTGGAGGCCGCCCGCAAGGCCGCCGAAGAGGAGGCGCTGAAGCCCCCGCCCGAACCAGAGCCCGAGCCGGAGCCCGAACCCGAACCCGTGGAGGAGGAGGCCGCCGAGCCCGAGGCCCCGGAGGCGAAGCCCGAGCCGGAGCCCGCGATCGCGCCCGAGGACGCGCCCCTTCCCGACGCCAAGCCCGACAAGCACAAGCATCAGCCGAAGGCCGCCAAGGCGAAGGACAAGGACGCCGGAGCGGACGAGAAGGACGGCGAGTCCCGACCCAAGGCCAAGCGCGGCGCGGGCAAGGCCGACGCCCGCAAGACCTTGGCCCCGACCAGGCGCGGCGAGCCGCGCCGGCGCTCGGGCAAGCTGACCATCGCCGCCGCGCTCAACGACGGCGACGAGCGCACGCGCAGCCTCGCCTCGGTCAAGCGCGCGCGCCAGAAGGAAAAGCAGAAGCAACAGCGCATGAACGCGGGCCAGGACGGCCAGAAGATCGTGCGCGAGGTGGTTATTCCCGAGGCCATCACGGTCCAGGAGCTGGCCAACCGCATGGCCGAGCGCGGCGGCGCCGTGGTCAAGGCCCTGATGAAAATGGGCGTGATGGCGACCATCAACCAGACCATCGACCCCGACACCGCCGAACTGGTCGTGAGCGAGTTCGGCCATAACGTGCGCCGCGTCAGCGAAGCCGACGTCCTGATCGGCCTGAAGGGCGAGGAGGACGATCCGAACGCGCTGGAGCGCCGCGCGCCCGTGGTCACCGTCATGGGCCATGTGGACCATGGCAAGACGTCGCTGCTCGACGCCATCAGGGCGTCCGACGTGGCGGGCGGCGAGGCGGGCGGCATCACCCAGCACATCGCAGCTTACGAAGTGGACATGAGCAGCGGGTCCAAGATCACCTTCGTCGACACCCCGGGCCACGCCGCGTTCACCGAAATGCGCGCGCGCGGCGCCAAGGTGACCGACATCGTGGTGCTGGTGGTCGCGGCCGACGACGGCGTCATGCCCCAGACCATCGAGGCCATCAATCACGCGCAGGCGGCCCAGGCGCCCCTTATCGTCGCCATCAACAAGATCGACCTGCCCGACGCCAACCCGCAAAAGATCCGCACCGACTTGCTGCAGCACGAGATCGTGCTCGAGGAAATGGGCGGCGAGGTCCTGGCCGTCGAGGTCTCGGCGAAGAACGGGACCAACCTGGACAAGCTGGAGGAGGCCATCCTGCTGCAGGCGGAGCTTCTCGACCTTCAGGCCAACCCCGATCGTCCCGCCGAGGGCGTGGTGGTCGAGGCCAAGATGGAGCGCGGCCGAGGCTCGGTCGCGACGGTGCTGGTCCAGCGCGGCACGCTCAAGACCGGCGACATCTTCGTCGCGGGCGGCGAATGGGGGCGGGTGCGCGCCCTGGTCGAATCCCACGGCCGCCAGGTCGAGGAGGCGGGGCCCTCCCAGCCGGTGGAGGTTTTGGGCCTGAACGGCACGCCTCACGCCGGCGACGAACTGGTGGTGGTCGAGAACGAGGCCCGCGCCCGCGAGGTCTCCGAATTCCGCCAGCGCAAGGACCGCGAAGCCCGCGCCGCCGCGTCCGCCCGCGGCACGCTGGAGCAGATGTTCAACAAGATCCAGGAAGGCGAGGCCCAGGAAATGGGCGTGGTGGTCAAGGCCGACGTCCAAGGTTCGGTCGAGGCCATCATCGGCGCGCTGGAGAAAATGTCCACCGACGAGGTCGCGGCCCGGGTGCTGCATTCGGCGGTCGGCGGCATCAACGAGTCCGACGTGACGCTCGCCAGGGCGTCGGACGCGATCATCATCGGGTTCAACGTCCGCGCCAACCCGCAGGCCCGGGAAATGGCCCGGCGCGACGGGGTGGACATCCGCTATTATTCGATCATCTACGACGTCACCGACGACATGAAGGCGCTGCTCAGCGGCATGATGGCGCCGGAGATCCGCGAAAGCTTCATCGGCTACGCCGAAATCCGCGACGTGTTCAACATCTCCAAGGTGGGCAAGGTCGCGGGCTGCATGGTGACCGAGGGCGTGGTCCGCCGCGGCGCCAAGGTCCGCATCCTGCGCGACCAGGTGGTGATCCACGAAGGCGACCTGTCCCAGTTGAAACGCTTCAAGGACGACGTCAAGGAGGTGAAGGACGGTACGGAATGCGGCATGTCCTTCGCCAACTACCACAATATCCAGGCCGGCGACGTGATCGAATGCTTCGAGGTCGAGGAGGTCGCCCGCGAGCTCTGATCGTCGGGCGGTTCTTGACGGAGGGGTCTTCATGACGCGAAGGGGCGATCACGCTCCCACCCAGCGCCAGCTTCGGGTGGGCGAGGAATTGCGGCACGCGCTCGCCTGGGCGCTGGAGCGGGGCGACCTGCGCGACCCGGCCCTGGCCCACACCCCCGTCACCGTCACCGAGGTTCGGGTCAGCCCGGACCTTCGCAACGCCACCGCCTTCATCGTGCCGCTCGGCGGCGGCGACGCGGGCGAGGTGCTGGCGGCGCTCCGGCGCGCACGCGCGTACTTGCGCAAGCGGGTGGCCGACAACGTTCAGCTCAAATACGTCCCGGACCTCGGTTTCCAGGAGGACGACAGCTTCGACGCCGCGTCGCGCATCGACGAATTGCTCCACGACCCCCGCGTCGCCCAAGACCTGGACCATGGCGAGGACGACGATGGGGCGTAGGCGCAAGGGCAAGCCCATCAGCGGTTGGGTGATCATCGACAAGCCCGAGGGCGTGACGTCCGCCCATGTGGTGAACAAGGCCAGGCGGGCCACCGGCGCGGCCAAGGCCGGGCACGGCGGCACCTTGGACCCCATGGCGACCGGCGTCCTGCCCATCGCGTTCGGCGAGGCGACCAAGACCGTCTCCTTCGCCATGGACGGGGACAAGGAATACCGCTTCACCGTCCGCTGGGGCGTGGCGACAACCACCGACGACGCCGAGGGCGAGACCGTCGAAACCAGTCCGAACCGCCCCGATCGCGAAGCCATCGAGTCCGCGCTCCCGGGCTTCGTCGGCGACATCCAACAGGTCCCGCCCGTCTATTCCGCCATCAAGGTGGACGGCGAGCGCGCGTACAAATTGGCCAGGGAAAACAAGGATGTGGCGCTGGAGCCCCGCCGTATCCGCATCGAGGCGTTCGAGTTGCTCGACGTCATCGACGGGGACCACGCCGAGTTCCGCGTTGTGTCCGGAAAGGGGGCCTACATGCGCAGCCTCGCGCGCGACTTGGCGCTGGCGGTGGGGACCGTCGGGCACATTTCCCGGCTGCGCCGCGCGAAGGTCGGGCCTTTTTCCGAGGCGGACGCGATTTCCCTGGATAAACTAAGCGACGTGGGCCATAGTGCGCCACTTTCAGAGATCCTGCTTCCCGTCGAGACCGCGCTGGACGACATCCCGGCCCTGGCCCTGACGGAGGCGGAGGCCCGGCGGATCCGCCACGGCCAGGCCATTCCGGCGCTGCCCGTGGCGAGCCGGTCACCCTTCAAGGACCTACGCCAGGGCGACTTGGCCGCCGTCATGGAAAAAGGGCGACTGGTTGCGCTGGCCGAATTGAAGGGGGGCGAAATCCGCCCCGTTCGCGTCATGAATCTAGAAGGGACGGAGACCATATAGCGATGTCGATCACCGCAGAGCGGAAACAGGAACTGATCACCGAATACGCCACCAAGGACGGCGACACCGGATCTCCCGAGGTCCAGGTCGCCATCCTGACCGAGCGCATCCGCAACCTCACCGATCACTTGAAAGAGCACAAGAAGGATTTCCATTCGCGCCGCGGCCTGCTGATGATGGTCGGCCAGCGCAGGCGTCTTTTGGATTACCTCAAGCGCAAGAACGAAGAGCGCTATCGGACGCTGGTCGAACGACTGGGACTGCGCCGCTAGCCCGCATTGACTCCGCCCACGCGCCGCGGCCGGGGCCCCGACCATGGGGCCTCCCAACCCGCGCGACGCGTCGGCCGACCGTACGCAAGGAAGATAAAGATGGATAGTATGTTCAAGGAATTCCGCAAGGAAATCGAATGGGGGGGACGCCCCCTCATCCTCGAGACCGGCAAGATCGCCCGTCAGGCGGACGGCGCCGTGCTGGTCACCTACGGCGAGACCAAGGTGCTGTGCACCGTGGTCGCCGAGAAGCAGCCCCGGCCCGGTCTGGACTTTTTTCCCCTGTCCGTGCACTACCAGGAAAAGACCTACGCCGCCGGCAAGATTCCCGGCGGTTTTTTCAAGCGCGAAACCCGCCCGTCCGAGCGCGAGACCCTGATCTCGCGCCTGATCGACCGGCCCATTCGGCCGCTGTTCGTCAAGGGCTTCCGCAACGAGACCCAGATCATCTGCACCGTCATGGCGCACGACATGGAGAACGATCCCGACGTCGCCGCCATGGTGGGCACGTCGGCCGCCCTGACCATTTCGGGTATTCCCTTCATGGGGCCCATCGCCGGTTGCCGGGTGGGGTACATCCGTGACGAATACGTCCTGAACCCGCAGATCGACGAGATGTCGTCGAGCGACCTGGAGCTGATGGTCGCGGGCACCCAGGAAGGCGTGCTCATGGTCGAGTCCGAGGCCAGCGAGCTGAGCGAGGACATCATGCTGGGCGCGGTCACCTTCGGCCACCAGCAATTCCAGCCGGTCATCGACGCCATCATCTCGCTCGCCGAGGCCTGCGCCAAGGAGCCCATGGACCTGCCCGAGACCCCGCCGCTGAAGGAGACGCTGTCGGCCAAGGTGCGCGAGGCCTGCGAGGGCAAGCTCCGCGACGCCTACAAGATCACCGCCAAGCTGGAGCGGCTGGAAGCCGTCTCCGCCGCCAAGGCGGAAGGCAAGCAGCAGGTTCTGGACGACGCCTCGCTCGCCGACGACAAGGACGAGGCCGAGGGCCTGATGGGCGACGTGATGAAGTCCCTGGAAAAGGACATCGTGCGCCGCGACATCCTGGACACCGGAAAGCGCATCGACGGGCGCGACACCCGCACCGTGCGGCCCATCGCCGCCGAGATCGGCATCTTGCCCCGGTCCCACGGCAGCGCGCTGTTCACCCGCGGCGAGACCCAGTGCCTGGCGGTCACCACGCTCGGCACCGGTCAGGACGAGCAGATCATGGACGTGTTGACCGGCGAATACCGTCAGCACTTCATGCTGCACTACAACTTCCCGCCCTATTCGGTGGGCGAGGCGGGCCGCTTCGGCTTCACCGGCCGGCGCGAGATCGGCCACGGCAAGCTGGCCTGGCGCGCCATCAACCCGCTGCTGCCCAGCAAGGAGGAGTTCCCCTACACCGTTCGCGTGGTGGCGGAAATCACAGAGTCCAATGGTTCGTCCTCCATGGCGACCGTGTGCGGCTCGTCCCTGGCGCTCATGGATGCGGGCGTTCCGTTGCCTCGGCCCATCGCGGGCATCGCCATGGGCCTGATCAAGGAAGGCGACGAGTTCGCGGTCCTGTCGGACATCCTGGGCGACGAGGATCACCTGGGCGACATGGACTTCAAGGTCGCGGGCACCGCCGACGGCATCACGTCGCTCCAGATGGACATCAAGATCACCTCGATTACCGATGAGATCATGCGCGTCGCCCTGGACCAGGCCCGCGATGGCCGCCTGCACATTTTGGGCGAGATGTCCAAGGCCATCGGCAACGCGCGGGACGACGTCAACGCCAACGCGCCGCGCATCACCGTGATCAAGGTCAACAAGGACCGCATCCGCGACTTGATCGGCCCGGGCGGCAAGATCATCCGCGAGATCTGCGAGACCACGGGCGCCAAGGTGGACATCGACGACGACGGCACCGTCAAGGTCGCCGCCACGGACGAGACCTCGGCCCAGGCGGCCATTCAGTGGATCAATGGCATCGCCGCCGATCCGGTGGTGGGCGAGATCTACAACGGCAAGGTGGTCAAGATCGTCGATTTCGGCGCCTTCGTGAACTACATGGGCAACCGCGACGGCCTGGTCCACATCAGCGAGCTGGCGCCCGAGCGCGTGCGCAAGGTCGGCGACGTGGTCAAGGTAGGCGACATCGTCAAGGTCAAGCTGATCGGCGTCGACGACCGGGGCAAGGTCAAGTTGTCCATGCGCCAGGTCGACCAGGAAACCGGGGAGGAAATCCCCAAGTAGAGAGGCCGGTCTCGCCGCGAATACGGGAAAGAGGGGTTTTTTCGAAAGCCCCTCTCTCCTTTACGGCGGAACGCCTTATATGGTTACCTAGGACACCCGCCATCGGGCGGACGAACGCGGAGGTGATTTGGTGAAGACCCTGGAACCGGCGCTGATTTCCGGCCGGGAAGTGCTGCCCTTGGTCGAGGGCGGCAAGGGCGTCTCCGTGTCCAACGGCGAAAGCGCGGGCGCGTGGGCGCGCGCGGGCTGCGTCGGCACCCTGTCCTGCGTCAACGCCGACAGCTTCGACGACGACGGCAACATTGTCCCCCAGGTCTATCACGGCTCCAAGCGCACCGACCGGTTCGAGGAGTTGATCGCCTACGCCACCAAGGGCGGGATCGCCCAAGCCCGCATCGCCCACGAGGCCTCGAACGGCCAGGGCCGCATCCACATGAACGTGTTGTGGGAGGCCGGGGGCACCCAGCACATCCTGCAAGGCGTGCTGGAGGAGGCGGGGGATCTGATCCACGGCGTCACTTGCGGCGCGGGCATGCCCTACAAGGTGGCGGAGATCACCGCTTCCTTTGGGGTTCACTACATTCCCATCGTGTCCTCGGCCCGGGCGTTCCGGGCGCTGTGGAAGCGGTCCTACAGCAAGTATCCCGAATACCTGGGCGGAGTGGTCTACGAGGACCCCTGGCTTGCGGGCGGGCACAACGGGCTCAGCAATTCGGAAGACCCGCGTTCGCCCGAACCGCCCTATGACCGGGTTCGCGAGTTGCGGAAGGTCATGAACCAGTGCGGGCTGGAGCGCACGTCCATCTTCATGGCGGGCGGCGTCTGGGCTCTCAAGGAATGGGAGGACTGGATCGGCAATCCCGAACTGGGGCCCGTCGCCTTCCAGTTCGGAACCCGCGCGCTCATCACCCGGGAAAGCCCCATCGCCGAGGCGTGGAAGAACCGCCTGCTCGGCCTGAATAAGGGCGACATCTCGCTCAACCAGTTCAGCCCCACGGGCTTCTATTCCTCCGCCGTGCGCAATCCCTTCCTGATCGAGCTGGAGGAGCGCAGCGCCCGGCAAATCCCCTTCGCCCGCGAGGCGGACGGCGAGAAGACCGACGTCATCCCCGTCGGACCGCGCGGGACGCCCGCATACGTCACGCCCGCCGACAAGGCCCGGGCCGACGACTGGATCGCCGCGGGGTTCACCGAGCCGCTGCGCACCCCCGACGAGACCCTCGTGTTCGTCACGCCCGAGAAATCGGCGGAAATCCGAACCGACCAGCAGGACTGCATGGGCTGCCTGTCCCAGTGCCGGTTCAGCAGCTGGTCCGAGAACGGCGGGTCCACCGGCAAGCCGGTGGACCCGCGATCCTTCTGCATCCAGAAAACCCTGCAGAACATCGCCCATGGCGGCGACGTGGAGCAGAACCTGCTGTTCGCGGGGCACAACGCCTATCGGTTCGCCAGCGATCCCTTTTTCGCGGGAGGGCGCGTGCCCACGGTCGAGGAATTGATCGCGCACATCCAGACCGGCGAATAATACGGCGCGAAATTGTAATTGCGTCTTATTTCTAATGATTTTTGTTGTCATTTAAATATAAGGCGTTATGCTGGTAAGTAGCCAGCAACGGTCGCTTCCCGTTGCTGTCGGTAGGCGGGAACATCATTCAGGAGTTTTCAACGTGCGACCCTACAGCCAGATTCTCGACCAGTTGCGCGACGCCGGTCTTCGCCCGACCCGTCAACGTTTGGCGCTGGCGAAGCTTTTGTTCGAAAACGGGGATCGGCACGTCACGGCGGAAATCCTGCACGCCGAGGCCTTGAACAACGGCATCCGGGTCTCGCTCGCGACCGTGTACAACGCGCTGCACCAGTTCACCGAGGCCGATCTTCTGCGCGAGATCGTGGTCGACGCGTCCCGGTCCTATTTCGACACCAACACCAGCAACCACCATCACTTCTTCTTCGAGGAGAACAGTCTTCTCGAGGATATTCCCCACAACGAGATCGAACTCACCGGCACGCCGACGCCGCCCGAGGGCAAGAAGATCAAGCGAATCGACGTGGTGGTGCGGCTCGCGGCCGAATAGCGGTATTCCAGAAATAAACTACGCGTAACGGAACGATCCGTTCATGGCCCAGGACTCGATTCGGGTGTAGGGGATTTCCACCTCGAGTCCCTGCGCGGGATCGACGACGATGTAGGAGAATATCCTGAAGGCGTCCTCGTCGTCCTCGAGGAAGTTCTTGCGGAAATAGATCACCGAATCCTTCGGAAACACGATGTCCTTGTGTTTCATGTCGCTGAGGACCAGGACCTTCTGGCCCTCGGGCTCGCCTGACGCCATGCTTTCCCCCTCGGGTTGAACGGTGCTCACGCCCAATTCTACCCGAGAACACGCCAACCATGAAGACCGAAGAACCATCCCGGCCCTACAGGGCGTCCGTGTTGTAATTGTGTCGCGATTCGAAGGTCTTGCGATGCATGGTCGCGATCTTGCGCTCCACGTCGAACAGGTGCGCGATCAGGGCGGCGCGCGCCCACATGCCGTTGCGGGCTTGGCGGAAATAGAGCGCCCGGTGGTCCCGGTCGATGGAGGTGGGGATTTCGTCCAGGCGCGGGAACGGATGCATGATCCTGGCATGCTCCTTCATCTTGGCGACGCGGGACGGGGTCAGCTTGAACCGCGACATGTCGGTGCTTTCGAAGAACTCCCGCTCCACGTCCTTGTCGTGCTCGTGCTGGACCCGGGTCATGTAGAGGATATCGACGTCGCCGATGACGTTGTCCAGATTGTCCTCTTCCCAGAACTCCACGTCCTCGCGCCGCAGCATGACCTTCAGGTCGTCGGTGAGCCGAAGCGCGCCGTGGCCTGGAGCGACGAAACAGAAGCGGACGTTGTCGTACTTAACCAGCAAATTCACCAAGGACCGCACGGTCCGCGACCGCCCGATGTCGCCGCAGAAGCAATAAAGCTTGTTGTCGACGCCCTTGGTCAGGGAATGGTCCTTTTGCCGCAACCGGTCGAAATAGGTGGACGACGCGGTGTCGGTCTTGGACTGGAAGGCGAAGGAGCGCTGAATGGTGTAGATGTCCAACAAGGCCTGGGTCGGATGCTCGTCCGCGCCGGCGCCGCCGTTGATGATGGGGACGTTGCGTTGGCTGGTGGACTGCAGGTCGTTCATCAGATAAGCGCAGGATTCCGCCAGGTTGGGAATGCGGCTGCGCATGATGACCAGGTCGAAGTAGCTGCTGAACATGCGAACCGAATCGAAAGGGCTCTCGCCCTTGTATTCCGACGACAGCGCCGGGTCGCGGATTTCGTTGACGGTGATTCCGAGAAGCTGGCAGGCCGCCGTGAACGAAAGGAAAGTCCGCGTCGAGGCCTGGGTGAAGTAAAGCATCGCGCGGATTTCCGGAAGCAGGTCTCTGAGAAACCGGGTGCCTTCGGGAACCTTTTGCAGCTCTCTGATCATGTCGGCGGTCTCGCCCAGGTCTTCAAGCAGTTCGCGGCTGAATTGGTTCGCCAGGATCACGTGCTTCAGACGACCGTGCTCCTGCAGGTCCTGGGACTTCAGTCGTTCGGGCCGCAGCAGTCTTTGTTCGTATTCGTCCAATATCAGCTTCGATTCCACCGCCATGCCTCGCCCTGCTCCGGATGCGGCGGCATATTAACGACACGGCTAACCCTGGTCCATGACGATCTGGAGAAGCTTGTGAAACGCGCCTAAGCCTTCGAGGAAGGGGCCTCCAGCAACGCCGCCGCCTGCTCCAGCGCCTGGCTGCGGTTGGCGAATCGGCGGGGTTGGCGGGAACCGCCTAAAGGATGCCGAGACGGGTTATGACTCGCCGCGTCTCGGGCCTGTACCCGATCGGGAAAACCCCGATCCCCGCGAAGGCCAGGGCCAGGGGCAGGGCGACTACGGCGGCGGTGACGCCGCGGTAGATGTCGCCGCGAATGTTGTCGAAACGAAGACCGTGCACGAAGCTCATAGCGGCCGGATAATACCTTCTCGATCGAAAGGCCTACACGGAAAAAATTGATATTCATTCGCAAAACCGTTGGTTTTTAAGGCTTTCTTCAGAACCAAAGCTTTGCTATGTTCGGTTTCGACGGTCAGGTTTTCCAAGCAGGGGGGTCTCCCATGGCTCAAGGTTTACAGGCGATACTCGCCGCGAAGTCTCCGGCCGAGCTTCAGATGCTCGCCGATCAGATCGAAATCGTCGCCGACGCCAAGATGGCGGCGGCCAACATGCAGATGGCCACGGCCCAAGGCATGGCCGGCGCGGGCGCGACCGGCGCCGCGGGCGCGATGGGCGCCACCGGCGCCGCGGGCAAGGCCGGCGTTCTGCTGACCGGCGGCGCGCCGGGCGCGGGCACCATGGGCAAGGCGCTTCTGGCGTCCAAGGGCTGCGGGCTGGGCATCGGCCTTGGCCTAGGCCCCTGGGGACCCCTGGTTCTCGCGGCGGGCGTGGGCGCGGGCCTTTACGCGCTTTACCTCCGCTACAGCGGCGACAAGGGCTAATACGCCCAACGCCGAGACAAGCTATCACGACGGACGCCGCGTCTATTGCGCGGCGTCCGTTTGTTTTCATGCTTTACAATATTTTAAGCCATCCCCGCCAATAATGGCGTCCGGGAGAAGGGACGTTTATTCACATTCGACGACGGAGTCGTTCCCCAATCCCGCTCCGGCCAAAACGGGCCCGAGCGTTCAGTCCAGATTCGGCGGGGGGAATACTGTCACCATGTTGATGAAGAATTACGAGGTCATCTACATCACCAGCGAGGACATCGACCAGGTGCGGAAACGTCTGAAGTCATACTGCCGGGGGAGTTGGAAGGTGCGGCGCAGGAGCTTCCTGACCAAGACGCGGCGCCGGTTCCGTATTATCTTCGAGGACGAACGGGACGTGTCCTCTCTGTTCCGCCACGGCTCGTTCCAGGGCGGATCGGCTTAAACCTACCTGGATTTGCGCATAATCAAAGGCCCCGACGCAAAAGCGCGGGGCCTTTGATTATGCGCAAATGCGCGATGGAGGCGATCAGTTCGGCTGGAAGGCCGGATTTTCCTCGGAGGCGCCAAAAGCGTCCGAGCCTTCCTCGGCGCCGGGCTTGGGCGCGAACATTTCCTCTTCCCCGCCTTCGCCCCTTTGCTCCGCGCGCCTCTTGGCCATGGCCTCGGCCTCCATCTTCTTCAGCATGGCCAGGCGCTGGTCCCATTCCAGCGGCGAGACGTTGATGGTCACCCGGCGGTTCTCCGCTTGGTTCTCGGGGATCGCCGCGCCTTCCTCGTCGCGGTTGGGAACCTTGGGCCGGGTCTCGGCGAAGGCGGAGGCCTTGATCCGCTCGGAGTCGATCTTGCGGTCGATCAGGAAGCGCACCACGGCCGACGCGCGGGCCGACGACAGCTCCCAGTTGGACGGGAACATCGGCGTCGAAATGGGATCGTCGTCGGTGTGGCCCTCCACGTCGATCATGTAGAGCCGGAACCGGGGCGTGGCCAGGGAATCGCCCATCTGCGCCAGAAGGTCATGGGCCTCGGGATTGATCTGCGCCGTTCCGGGCTTGAAGAAGGCGCCGCTGGCCAGTTCGATCTCGATGCCCTTGGACGTGGCCTTGACGTGGACCACCTGGTCGGCCTGCATTTCGTAGACCGCGTCCTCGAGCCGCTTCTTGAAGTCCTCGGTGGGCGAGGAGTGCTGCTTGCCCATGCCGATCTCGTTCTTGATGCCGGCCGCGACCTTCTCGAACATGCTGATGTCCACCTTGGAGAACGAGACCAGCATGACGAAGAAGGCCATGAGAAGCGTGATGGCGTCGGCGTAGGTGACGAGCCAGTCTTCAGCTTCTTCTTCTTCCTTGGGCGGAGGGTTGGCCAAGGCCGATATCCTCGCGTTTCCGTTATTTCTTCATCTTGTCGATGTTGAAGTGGATCGCCGGATCCAGGTAGCTGTTCATCTTGTCCTGGATATAGCGGGGGCTGCGCCGCTCCGCCAGGAGCGAAAGCCCCTCGGCCACCAGGAGGTTCCTAAATCGGATGATGTGCTCGCGCTGCAGGATCTTGGATGCGGCGGGCATGTAGATCAGCCGGGCGAACAGCACGCCGTAAAGCGTGGTCAACAAGGCCACCGACAAGCCCTTGCCGAGCTGGGTCGGATCCTCGCCCATGCTGTCCAGCATGATGATCAGGCCGACCAGGGTGCCGATCATTCCAAACGCGGGCGACGTCGCGCCCATGGCCTTCAGAATGTTGGCCTGGATGGTGTTGCGGCTGAAGGTGGTCTCCACCGTGTTCATCAGGATTTCGCGGACTTCCTCGCCCTTGTAGCCGCTGACCACCATTTCGACGCCGAATCTGAGGAACTTGTCGCCCTTGGTGGCCTTGCGGGACTCGCCCTCGAGGGCCGGAAAGCCGTTCTTCTGGACCGTATAGGCCCATTTGATGATGCGGCCCACCTCGGATTTCAGGACGTTGCGGCTGATTTTCGGCGCGAACGCGATGCGCCAGATCAGCTTCAAGGCCAGGATCACGTAGCGGGGCTCGTAACTAATGAAGGTGGCCGCGATGGTGCCGCCGACGACCATGACGAAACTGGGGAAATGCAGAAAGATCAGGAAGTTGTTGGCGCTCAGCAGGATCGAGCCCAGGAACAGCCCGAAAGCGCCCACAATTCCCAAAATCGTCGGTAACGACATACCCATGCTTCGGGCTCCCCGTCTCCCATGGCCTTGCGCGCGCTCCCGCCGCGCGAAGGCTTAACGGTTGTCGATTCGGTTTAAGAAAGCATGAAGAGCCCTGAATGTGAAGGAAACTTCTTGGTTAACGGCGATTTATCGCCTTTTGGGCGCGCCGGGTTTTCGAAATAACGCCTCCGCCTTTCATGACCCGGTCAAAACACAGGGTCAAAGGAGACACGACATGTTCTCTCGCATTTCAAAGATCGCGACCGCCGGCGCTCTGGCGGCCTCCTTCATCGCTTCGGCCGCTCCGGCCGAGGCCGGACGCTTCTCTTGGAGCACGGGCGCGCCCTGGCAGCCCATCACCGGCGAGTACGAACCCGGCTACGGCCATCAGGTTCCGCCGTTGCCGCCCACATGGCCCGGCTACCGGCCCGAGCCCATCGAATACGCGCCGCCCAGGCCTTCCATCGAAAACGTCGCCGTGGTCGATTGCGACCGGTCCCGCTACCGGGTCGCGTCGACCCAGTGGCGCGACGGGTCCAGCGACAGATACCGCGTGGTCCTGAATTGCGCGGCCACCGTATCGTCGGCCCACAGCGACGCCTGGTCCGGCTTCCGGATCGCCGACTCCTACGGCGACGTGGTTCGCTTCCGCCGGGCGGCGGACGCCGAGGGTTATACGCTCGCGCCCGGCGAATACCGCTTCATCCCCAACCTGGGCCATTCCATGGATGTCGCCCGCTTGAACGTAACGCTCGATCTCGAAACCGCGCCCGTCCCCACCGTCGCCGACCTGCTGGAAGGCCGCTGGCGGACCGAGGCCGGTCCCGCCCTGTTCCGGACCGCCGGCGAGCGGTTCCACGGCCGACTGACCGACCACGGCGTGAAACTGGTCGGCCGGGTCACCGCCTCGGGCGCGACCGGAACTTGGGTTCAAAAGGGCGGCGAGCCGCTTTGCGAATCGAAAAAGCGCGGCAGCAGGACCTGGGGCCGCTTCCGCATCCGTCTTGACGGCGACAATGAATTCGTCGCCGAAACGTCCGCCTGCAACGACGACTTCACCGGAACCATCCGTGGGACGAAGCGCGGCCGGAGCTACGTCCATCTCGACAACCACAACGACGACGCGGATGGGTGGATCCGGATGCTGTCCAGCGTGGACGGACGCCGTTTCCGTTAACCCTCCGGCCTAACTCCTTGACCCGCCAACTCGGCCCGCTTCCTCGGAAGCGGGCCCTTTTTTGCCCGCCCGTTCGGGTAGGCCCGGGCGGGTGGCGCGGCCCCGTCCGTAAAAGATCGATCCCCCCCGCCCGGGGGTGAAGCGCGTTTCCATGGCAAGCGCGATACTCGTTATCAACAACAAGGCCGCCAAGGCCGGAGGCTTTCAGACGCGACGAGGAGACGACCGATGACCGACCTGAAAGAAACCCGCCCCTCCCGCTTCCGCATCAGCCGCGCGCGCGTCCACAGCGCCATTTCCGCCCTGTCCGGCGCGGTCTTCGCCGCCGGCGCCTTGTTCGTCATCACAGGATAAGGGGCGATCCCCCGCTTCTTTCTTCGCGCCGGATTGTCTATACTGCATCGGTTGGACTCAGGCGGAAGACGGAGATTCCATGCAGCCGGCGGTGTCATCCGCGTTCGACGTGGCGTTCTGGTTCGCGGACACGGCGCTCAACGACAATGAGTACCTGCAGCCGCAGAAGATGCAGCGGCTGCTGTTCCTGTCGCAGGCCTATTTCGCAGTGGCCTACAACGGCCGCATCCTGATGCCCGCCGTGTTCGTCGCCGACGAGATGGGGCCGGTCGAGCCCAACGTCTACGTCGCCTTTTCCCGGGGCCGTCCCAACGTGGAGGTCGAGATGTTCCTCGACCCGGACGTGGAGCAGTTCCTGGACAGCATCTGGCGGCGCTTCGGCCATTTCTCCGCAGAGCGCCTGACCAAGGTCATCAAGCAGTCGGAAGCCTTCCGCCAGGCCTTCAAGCGGGGCAGGCGCAGCGTCATCACCACCGACGCCATGCGGCTCGCCTTCACTCGGGCCGAGGACACGCCGGGGGTGGAGACCGTGGTCAAACCCAAGCTGATGCGCTCGTCCAGCGGCAAGGCGGTGGCGGTCAAGGCCTGGGCGCCTCGTTCGGTCGCCCAGTTCAAGTCCAAGACCGAGTCCAAGGCCAAGGCGCTCGCCTCGGTGAAATCGGACAAGCCCAAACCGGCCATTTTCCGCTCCATGGACGCGGAGCCCCGCGAAGGCGGCGACGGCGAGCCCGCCATTCGCCGCTGGGTCCCGGGCGCGGCCAAGCCGGTCCGGAAATAATCGTCCTCAAGTCGGCGAGAGTTCGTACTCCGCCAACGTCTCGTAATGCGCCCGTTCGCTTCCCAAATGACTGCGGAAAAGAACGAAGCGGTCCACCTGCAGGGGCCCTTCCATGAACGCGTCGTTCGCCGCCAGCCATTCGGTCAACTGCGGCCCCGGTGACGATCGGAACCGGGCGAGCGTGACGTGGGGCTTGAACTTCCGGCTTTCCGGCGGGAGACCGGCTCGGACCACGGCGGACTCGACCTTTTCGCGGAGGAAGGCCAGCGGTTCGGAGCGCGCCACGCCGGCCCACAGCGCCCGGGCCTTGCGCACTGGGCCGAAGGTCCCGACGCCAGAAAGCGCCAGGTCGAAGGCGGGGGCGTCGATGGCGGAGAGCGCGGCGTCGATGTCCTCGGCCGCGGCGGGCTCCACCTCTCCGACGAAGCGCAGCGTCAGGTGCATGTTCTCGGGCGTGATCCAGCGCGCCGCCTTCAGTCCCGAGCAGAGCCCGGACAACCTGTCCCGAACGCGGTCGGGCAACGCGATGGCGACGAACAAGCGCATCATGAGGTCTTTGTGGGCGTGTCTCGGACCCAATGCAAGGGCGGCTGTCAAAGGCCCGGAAAATGCGCTACGGTGTCGCCGATTTTGGATTTCGGCATGGAAAGAAGGAGCCGGTTCGATGGCGCGATTCGCGGTTCTCGGCGCGGCGTGCGCCCTGTTTGCGGCCCAGGCCGCGTTCGCCCAGGCGCCCTCCGCCTATCAGGGCGGCCCGCAATCCGGCTACGGCGGCGGACAGGACGTCCGCCAAGCCCAGCCTCCGTCCATGTACGGCGGCGGCCAGGGCGGGCAGGGGGGCTATGGCTACGGCCCCGGCTACGGAACGGGCGCCCAGGCGCCCCAACCCCAAGCGCCTCAGCCTCCGCCGCCGATGGGCGGCCGGCTTCCACCCTTGCCCATGGAGTCCGCAACGTATGACCTGAACCTCGATGACGTGATCGGCGACGAGGAGGCGGCGTCCTATTTCGAGTCCGTGTTCATGGCGCTCGACGCCAATGGGGACGGCCTGCTCAACCAAGCGGAATTCATGTCCGGCGGGGTCGGGGACACCCGGGCCATGGCCGCCGACTTCAATCGCATCGACGCGGACAGGAACGGCGCCGCCAGTCGGGTCGAATACCTTCTCGACGCCCGCAACCGGTATCGGGCCATGGACGCCGACCAGGACGGCCGCGTCGATCCGTGGGAATTCCGCATCGGGCTGTAGCGCCGGCAATTGCGAACGATTGATATTTGCGGCCCGTTATGTTAATATTCATTTGTGTAGTGCAAGTTGACCGCAGAATGCGGCCTTTTGCTATTCGCAAAATTTAGCCCAGGAGCAGAACGCCATGGCTGGTACAATCGATCTTTCCGGCATCGGTCGGTCCCTCGCGAACATCTATTCCAGTCAGTTCGTCAACACGATGCAGCGCACCAATCTCCTCGTGAAGATTGGGATGGCCGAACGCCTGGACCAAGAAATCCAGCAGATCAACGACAAGTACGACGGCACCAAGGAAGCCGCGCTCGAGGCCGAGGTGCGAAAGTTCTACGACGAGAAGGATGAACTCGCCACCATCCTCGCCCGCGTCGACAAGGCCGTCAAGCAGATGACCGAGGTCAAGATCGATTTGCTCCAGCTTCAGGACGACATCAGCACGGGCACCGCCGCCGTTTACGACAACAATGTTTTCGCTCTCAACAACGAGGTTGGAAGCGCGGTGCTGTATCCCGAAAACGCGGTGCTGTATCCCGAAAAGATGTTGGGTAATCCAGGACGGGGCTCCAACTGGCTGGAAAGCACGACCGTGGTCGATACGGGCACGGTTTCCACCTCGGTGAAGCGGGAATTCCTAGGCACCGACTACAAGATCACGCTGGACGGCGGCGCGGGCGAATTCACCCCCGACTTCCTGTCGCGACAGCTTCTCGGCCCCAAGACCATCGCCTTCGACGACATCACGGTGAACTCTTACACCGCCGCCACCGGCGACATCCAGATCACCGACGGAACCGACACCTATGACGGCACCATCACCTTCGGCGGCGTCGGGGTCGGAAGCGCGTGGCTGTATAACGATTTCGCCGCCCAGGCCGACAAGGACACCGCCACGGCGGACGTGCAAACCGCCCTCGACTCCCTCGCCCAGATCGAGCGCGACTACAAGATCAACCAGGCGCTGCTCAAATCGGCGATCGGCCGGCTTCAGGTGCTCGGCGACAACAAGTTCGACGAGTATGAAAAGGTCGCTTCGGAACAGTTGGACGCCAAGCACGAGGAGCGTCGCGCGGCCTCCCTGCGGTTCGACCTCGCCGTGAACCAACTGGCCCTGACCGCGAACGTCAGCGCCACCTTCCTCACCAGCATGTTCCAGGAAAACGACATCTGGAAGAAGCGCGACGTGTTCGACGCGGTGCTGAACCTGAACAGCCAAGTCAACTCCATGTTCGTGCCGATGAACCAGGAAGAACAAGACAAATTGTAACGAGCCCCGGGACGCTGACGGACCATGAAGACCGTCAAGATCATAGGGGCCGGATCCATCGGCAACCATCTCGCAAACGCCTCGCGCAGCCTTGGTTGGGACGTCGCGCTGTGCGACGTCGATCCGGCGGCGCTAGAGCGGACGCGCGACGACATCTATCCCGGACGCTACGGCGCGTGGGACCCGGCCATCCAATTGTTCAAGGTCGCAGATGCGCCCAAGGGCGGCTTCGACATGATTTGCATCGGGACCCCGCCGGACCATCATGTCGGCCCGGCGCTGGACGCGCTCGACGAGAACCCGGCGGCGCTTCTGGTGGAAAAGCCGCTGGCCACGCCGGACCTCTCGGGCGTCGGGGAACTGGAGGCGAAGGCCTTGGCCGCGGGCGTTCCCGTTTTCGTCGGCTACGACCACGTGGTCGGCCCTGCGGCGCGGGCGGCGACGGCGCTTTTGGACGAGGGCCTGGGTCCGGCCCTGACCATCGACGTGGAGTTCCGCGAGCACTGGCGCGGAATTTTCGCCGCCCATCCCTGGCTCGCTGGGCCGCACGAGACCTATCTCGGCCATTGGCGGCGTGGCGGCGGGGCGAGCGGGGAGCACTCCCACGCCGTCAACCTGTGGCAGCACTTGGCCGTCGCCGCCGGGGCCGGACGCGTGGCGGAGGTTTCTGCCGCCCTGGATTACGTCGAGGAGAACGGCGCGGCCTATGACCGCTTGGCCGCGATCACGCTGAAAACCGAAAACGGCCTGATCGGCCGGGTGGTCCAGGACGTAATCACCGACCCGCCGCGCAAATGGGCGCGGGTCCAGTGCGCGGACGGTTTCGTCGAATGGCGTTGCGGCTGGACGCCGGGCGTGGACGCAATCCACGGCTCGGTCGGCGGCGAGGCCCTGGACAGGGACTTCCCCAAGACCCGCCCGGACGACTTCATCGCCGAGCTTCGCCACATCGACGCCGCCGTCTCGCAAGGGCGGGCGGAGTCCTCGCCCATCGCGCTCGCGCGCGGCGCGGACACCATGCGGGTCCTGGCCGCCTGCCACCGCTCGGCCGCCGAGGGGCGGGCCGTCGTGATAGATTACGGCGAGGAGGGCTAGTCATGGTCAGGAAATCCTTCGACTTCAACGATCTCGTCGTGTTCGACCTCGCCAACAATCACCAGGGAAGCGTCGAGCACGGCCTAGCCATCATCCGAGGCGTCGGCGCGGCCGCCAAGAGCCGGGGCGCGCGGGCGGCGCTGAAGTTCCAGTTTCGCGAGCTCGACAGCTTCATCCATCCCACGCACCAATCGGGAAGCGACAACAAGCACATCCCTCGCTTTCTGGAGACGCGCCTGTCCCCGGACCAGTACAAGCTCCTGCTGGACGAGGTGCGCGCCCAGGGCATGCTCGCCATGTGCACGCCCTTTGACGAGGGCTCCGTGGACCTGATCGAGGACATGGGCTTCGATCTCTTGAAAATCGCGAGCTGTTCGGCCAAGGACTGGCCGCTTCTGACCCGGGCCGCGCGGGCGGGGCTTCCGGTGGTGGTGTCCACCGGCGGGTTGGACGTTCCCGACATCGACAACCTGGTCAGCTTCTTCGAACACCGGGGCGTGGACTTCGCCATGATGCACTGCGTCGCCGTCTATCCCACGCCCGCCGACATGTGCAACCTGAACCAGATCGAGACCTTGATCGAACGCTGCCACGGCCGCGCGGTCGGCTGGTCCACCCACGAGGATCCGGACGAGACCGCCCCCGCCACGGTGGCCTACGCCAAGGGGGCCCGGATATTCGAACGCCACGTGGGGCTTTCGGGCGACGGGATTTCGTTGAACGCCTATTCCTCGACGCCGGAGCAGGTGGAGCGCTGGCTCGACGCCATCGCTTCCGCCCGCGCTCTCTGCGGTCCCGAGGCCCGCCCGCCGGTTCCCAAGGCCGAGGCCGACTCGCTCGCGAGCTTGAAACGCGGCGTTTATTCGCGTCGAGCAATCAAGGAAGGGCGCGAACTGAGCGACGACGATGTCTACTTCGCCATGCCCTGGACCGAGGGCCAGTTGGACAGCGGCGCCTGGAAACCGGGCGCCGTGGCCAAGCGCGCCTTCGATCCCGACGCGCCCCTGGCCGAGGACGCCGTCGCCGTTTCCGGAAACCCGGACGTTCAGGTGATCAAGAAGGCGGTGCACGAGGTTCGGGCCATGCTGCACCGGGCCCGCATCGCGCTCAACAGCGAGTTCGAGGTGGAGTACTCCCATCACTACGGCGTTTCCAACTTCCGCGACACCGGCGCGATCATCATCACCTGCGTCAACCGGGACTACTGCAAGAAGCTGGTGGTCCAGCTTCCGGGGCAAAAGCATCCGCTCCATTACCACCGGTTGAAGGAAGAGACCTTCCAGGTCCTGGACGGGGTCCTGCGCATCGAGCTCGACGGGCGGGTCAAGACCCTGACGCCGGGCGAGACCGTGGTGGTCATGCCCGGCGCCTGGCACGGCTTTTCGACCGAGGGCGGGGTGATCTTCGAGGAGATCTCGACCACGTCGTATCCCAACGATTCCTTCTACGCCGATCCCAAGATCAACGAAAAAACCCTGGCGGAGCGCAAGACCAAGGTGGATCATTGGGGCCGATACCAGATCGGGGAAGACGGGAAGTCCGGGGGATAATGCGAAACGCCTTGAAACGAGCCGCCCTGCTCTTGGCGCGGGGCCTGTCCCTTTTGGCGGGCCTGGTTCCGTTCGCGCTCCGCCGCGTTCTGGTCACGGGGCTGTTGGTGGTGGAATCGCGCATAGGGCCGCCGGGCGAGTCCTTGAAGCGCTTGTTCGCGATTTGGGACGACGTGGACCGTCTGGTCAACGAACGGGCCACGGCCTATGGCGGCGGGGTGAACCCCAAGCACCGGCTGACCGGCTACCACGACTTTTTCGTCGAGAACATTCCGGAGGGAAGCCGGGTGCTCGACGTCGGTTGCGGCGTCGGCGCGGTGGCCCGGAGCATCGCGGGACGGGTTCCGGGCGCGGAGGTTCTGGGCGTGGATATCGACGGCGCGGCCTTTCCCGCTGATCCGCCCACGAACTTAAGCTTCGTCGTGGGCGACGCCACCCGCGAGTTGCCGCCGGGTCCCTGGGACGCGGTGGTCCTGTCGAACGTGCTGGAGCATATCGAGGACCGCCAATCGTTCCTGGAGCGTCTGATCCGGAACGCCGCGCCCAAAACCATCCTGATCCGCGTGCCGCTGTTCGAGCGCGACTGGCGGCTGGCGCTTCGCCGCGAGCTTTGGGTCAATTATTTCTCGGACCCCACCCATTTCATCGAACACACCCTGGACGCGTTCGCCGCCGAGACCACGGCCGCCGGGCTCGCGGTTACGGAGATGCGGACGATTTGGGGGGAAATTTGGGCCGTCTGCGAAGTGTCCGCCCATGACGCCTAGGATCCTTTACATCTTCACCGTCGGGCGGCGCGAGCGCCTGGAGAGCGGCGGGCCGACGCCGAAGGAGTTTTTCTACGGCTTTTCCCGCCTGCAAGACGCGCATCCCGAAACCCGATTCATCGAGGAGAACGACTTCGGCCGGGGCGCGGCGCAGAAATTGCCGCGCCGGGCGGTGGAGCGGGCGTTCCTGGATCTCACGGGGCTGAGTCTTGATTCGCTTCTGCGCTACTTCTTCAATCGCGACTTCCGCGAGGCGTTGGACCAAAGCGACGTGATCGTCGCCACGAGCAATTACCAGGGGCTCTCGCTCGCGGCATTGAAGATGGCCGGAAAGCTGCGCCAGCCCGTGCTTCTGTTGGCCATGGGCGTCATGCCGAAGCGGGCGATCCACAAATGGGTTTTCCGGGTCCTGCTGAAACGCATCCGCCTCGCGCCCATTTCCAAGAGCGAGGCCCAAGCGCTCGCCCGGGACTTCGACGGCGCGGATTACGTTCCGTTTGGGATCGACGCGGATTTCTGGACCCCGTCCGAGGACGAAGACGGCGATTACGTCTTCAGCATCGGCAACGACTTCCGCCGCGATTACCAAACCCTGGCGCGCGCTTGGCGGCCCGGCATGCCGAAGCTGAAGGTGGTCACCAGGCTCGACGTGCCGCCCTCCGAAGGCCCGGTCGAGACGATCACAGGCGATTGGCGCAGGCAGGTGCTGAGCGACGAGGATATCCGTTCGCTGTACCGAAAGGCCCGCTTCGTGGTCCTGCCGATCATCAAGACCATGCAGCCGTCCGGCCAAAGCGCCTGCCTGCAGGCCATGGCGTGCGGCAAGGCGGTGATCTTGTCGGACATCGACGGCCTTTGGGACCGCGACGTCATGGTGGACGGGGAGACCTGCCTCCTGGTTCCGGTGAGCGACGCGAACGCGTTACGGGACGCCGCCGAACGCCTGGTCGCCGACCCCGCGCTCGCCGCCGAAATCGGAATGCGGGCGCGCAGGGCGGTGGAAAGCCACTTCAATCTGGACGTCATGGACCAGGCGTTGGAAAGCCGGATCGCGGACATATTGAAGGGATGACGTCTAGGCGTTCGGATGGTGGTCGTCCTCGATTCCCGCCGCGATACGGGCTTTCTGGCGCGATTTCCTTTCCCGCGCGCTGTCGGATCGCAACTGCCCGCAGGCGGCCATGATGTCGCGGCCTCGGGGATGGCGGATCGGCGCGCTGAAGCCGTGGTCGTTCAGGATGTCCGAGAACCGGCGCATGGCGTTGTTGGACGAGGTCTCGTAAGGCGCGCCGGGCCAGGGGTTGAAGGGCAGCAGGTTGACCTTGGCCGGGATCCCCTTCAACAGCGCCGCCAGGGCGTGGGCGTCGGCAGGCGAGTCGTTGATCCCCTTCAACAACAGGTATTCGAAGGTGATGCGCCGGGCGTTGCTGGCGCCCGGATAGTTCCGGCACGCGTCGAGCAACTCGGCGATGGGGTATTTCTTGTTGATGGGCATCAGCTCGTCGCGCACGTCGTCGGTGACCGCGTGCAGACTGATGGCGAGGTCGCAGCCCACCTCCTCGCCCAATCTCCGGATCATCGGGACCACGCCGCAGGTCGATAGCGTGATGCGGCGGCGCGATATGGCGACGCCTTCGTGGTCCATCAGGATTTTCAAGGCGGCGGCCGTGGCGTCGTAGTTGAACAGCGGCTCGCCCATGCCCATGACCACCACGTTGGACAGCAGGCGAGGGGATTCGCCCGTCGGCGTCGGCCATTCGCCATAGGCGTCCCTGGCGCACATGAACTGCCCAACGATTTCCGCAGTCGTCAGGTCGCGGACCAAAAGCTGGGTGCCGGTGTTGCAGAACCGGCAGGTGAGCGTGCATCCCACCTGGGTGGAGACGCAGACCGCGCCCCGATCCTCCTCGGGAATATAGACCGTCTCGACCTCGTTGCCGTCATCCAGCCGAAACAGCCACTTGCGCGAGCCGTCTTGGGATTCCTGGTCCCTGGCGACCGAGGGGCGGTCAAGGGTGTAGCGCTCGGCGAGCTTTTCGCGAAGCGCCTTGGACAGGGTGGTCATGGCCGAAAAATCGGTCGCGCCCTGATGATAGATCCAATGCCAGATTTGCTTGACCCGGAAGGGCTTCTCGCCCAAGGCGGCGACTTCCCGGGCCAACTCCTCGCGGCCCAGTCCGACGAGGCTTTTCCGATCGGGCATCTAGCGCCCGCAGGCCTTGTTGATGGCTTTGTAGGCGGCCGAGGAGCCCTTGAGGGAATAGGTGTCCTTGGTCTTGGTGCCCCGGGTGGAGACGCCGCGCACGATGGCCTTGGAGCCCGCCTTCAAGGCCTTGACCAGATTGCGGTCGGCCTTGGAGTCGTAGGCCCAGGCGCCTTCGCCCTTTGTGAACAGCTTGTGCTTGGCGTCGCCGATGGCGACTTCGACCTCGCTGCCCTTTTTGTAGCTGTAGCCGGCGGTGACGCTGACCACGTCGAAGCTTCTCTCGTCGGCGAAGTGGGTGATGGTGATGTAGGTCTTGCCGCGCTTGGTGTACTTCCCTTCCTCCTTCTTGGGCGCGCTGGCCATGTAGCAGACCCGGCCGCCGTCGTCGGAGCCCGCGAACGCGCTCCAATCGCCGAAGTTGTCGATCAGGCCAAAGGTCTGCGCCGACGCCGGAGGGACGAACACGGCGAAAATCGCGAAGATGGGAAGAAACCGTTTCATGGCGGCATACATACCGTGATGGATCGGGCTTGCCAAGCCTCGCCGAGGCTGTCATGAAGCGCCCCATGAAAGAGGCCAATCCCGTCATCGCCGAAGTCCTGCGCGGCGAACTGGTCGAAAGCCGCCACCGGGGCGCCTACTGCGTCGCCGATGCGGGCGGGCGAGTGGTCGAAGCCCATGGAAACGTTGACGTTGCCGTGTTCGCCCGCTCGGCGCTGAAGCCGCTCCAGGCCCTGCCGTTGATCGAGACCGGGGCGGCGGACCGCTTCGAACTGACCGACAAGGAGATCGCGCTCGCCTGCGCCTCCCACGCGGGGGAAGCGGTCCATGTGGAGTTGGTTCGCGCCTGGCTTGCCCGAATCGGGCTCGGCGTCGGCGACCTGGAATGCGGCCCGCACGCGCCACTGGACCCGGACGCGGCCGCCGCCATGGTCCGCGCGGGCGAGTCTCCGCGCCCCATCCACAACAACTGTTCGGGCAAGCACGCCGGGTTCCTTGCGACCGCCCTGCACATGGGGGAGCCGACCGAGGGCTACGTCCGGTCCGACCACCCGGTCCAGGTCCGGGTGGCGAAAGCGATCGCCAAGCTTTGCGGGATCGAGGCCCGGGCCGCGCCCAAGGGCGTGGACGGGTGCGGCGTTCCCGTCCTCGGCATGGGGCTTCGGGCGCTCGCGGGGGGCATGGCCCGGCTCGCGGCGGGAAAGGGGGAGGCCGAACGCCGCGTGATCGCCGCCATGGCCGCTTATCCGGTTCTGATCGGGGGAAACTTCCGCTTCGACACCCGGGTGATGATCGCCGCCAAGGGGAGTTGCGTGGTCAAGGTCGGGGCCGAGGGCGTCCACGCCGCCGCCCTGCCGGGCGCCGGGCTCGGGATCGCGGTCAAGGTCGACGACGGCGCCAAGCGCGCGTCCGAGACGGTCATGGCCACGCTTTTGGCCCGCTACGGGATCGATGCGGCGCGCGCCTTCGCCGAGCAGCCGGTGTTGAACGCTGCGGGGCTCGAAGTCGGCCTGGTCCGCGCGGTTACATCAAAAGCTTGACCGCGACGAAGCCCGCCGCCAGCAGAAGCACGAAAAGCAAGGCCAGCTTGCCCAGGTGGCGTTCGATGAAGTCCCGGATGGGCTCCCCGAACTTCCACAAAAGCGCCGCCACCAAAAAGAACCGGGCGCCGCGCCCGACAAGCGAGGCCAAGGCGAACGAAACCGGCTCCATGCCGGTGACGCCGCTCGCGATGGTGAAGATCTTATAGGGGATCGGACTGAACCCGGCGGAAAAGACGATCAGGACCCCATAGTCGTTGTACAGCGACCGGGTCTGCTCGAACTTCTCCAGCGCGTGGTAGAACTCCAGCACCGGGCGGCCCACCGCCTCGTAGAGGAAATACCCGATGCCGTACCCGGCCATGCCGCCAAGCACGGACGCGATGGTGCACACCATGGCGATGCGCCACGCCCGGGTCCTGGCCGCCAGAACCATGGGGATCAGCATCACGTCGGGCGGGATCGGGAACACCGAGCTTTCGATGAACGACATCGCCGCCAAAATCCAGATGGCGTGGGGATGGGCGGCGAGCGCCATGGTTCGGTCGTATAGGCGTCTGAGCACGGTTCCCCCCGGTTCAACTGGTGGAGCGCCGCCCGGGCGTCAGGCGGTCGAGGCATTTTTCGGGCGAGACTCGGAACAGGCCGGAGCCCCGCGCCTCCACATGGGTGACGCGAAGGCCCGATTTCTTATTCTTGCGGTACAGGAAGACGTCCAGGACGCACCCTTTCGCCTCGTAACGCCAGACCTCCGCGGGATCATCGCGACGCAGGAACGCCGGGGCGCCCAGGAACGCCCGAAGCCGATGGGGATCGAGGCCGATCAGCGGGGTAAGGCGCGAACGTTTGGCGCGAGTGGCGAGCCGACGCTGGCCGCCTTCGATCAGGGCCGGTTCCGGCAACGCGATCGGAACCAGGCGCGGGCCCGAGGCCAACACCGCCGGTCCGTCGCTTCGATATCGCGAACTGGACGAATGGGCCCCGCACCCGGCGGCCAGAAAGGCCAGCGCGGCGAACGCAAGGAAGAGGACTCTTCCGTGGAAAAGCACGTCTACTCCGACCCGTTCCCCAGTTCGGGGGAGTCGCCGACGGGCGCCTCGTTCTCGGATTCGGGGGCGGTCTCGGCGATTTCGCGCTCGGTCAGGGTGCGCATGTCGCCGGAAATCTCGCCGCCGGACTCGATGACGATCTGGCCGTAGCGGATGGAGCCGCTGATGCGCCCGGTGCCCCGGACCACCAGCTTTTCCCGAGCGGTGAGCTCGCCGTCGAAATGCCCGCTGATGTCCGCTTCGTGCACGGTGGCGTTGCCCTTGAACACGCCGGACCGCGACACCTCGATCACGCGGGCGTCGTTCAGGGACGCCTCGACCTGGCCCTCGACCACCAGCTTGTCGCAGGACGTGATCTCGCCGGTCAGGCGGATGTCGCGGCCGACGATCAGCTTCTTGTCGTCCACGTTGCCGGACGCGCGCGGGTGGTCGATGCGCCGGGCGCCGCCGCCGGAAATCTCGGGCATGCGGCGGGGCGATTCGGTGCGGGCGGGAACAGGGGAATACGAATGGGCGCCGCGCTTGGAGAAAGGCTTCAACGGCGGGGCGGACAGGTCTTCCGCGTTTTCCTCTTCGCTTGCGGCCTTCTCTTCCTTGTTGTGCTTGCGGAACATGGCTTGATCCCTCGTTCGCCCCAAAGGGCCGGTTATGGCGCGTTCAGGCGGCCTGGCTCCCCCGCCAGCCGTGGAACAGGTGGACCAGGGCCGCCGTGCCGATGATCGGCGCCAGGAGGTTCACGACCGGAACGGTCAACAGAAACGCGACCGCGATCCCCGCCACGAACACGGTCCAGCGATGCGACTTGCGCAACGCCTTGGCCTCCGCCGGATCCAGCCTGCGGCTCGCCACCAGTTCGAAATACTCCCTGCTGATAAGATACCCGTTCACCCCGTAAAAGACAAAGGGGAACAGCGGCCCGGTAAACAGGAAGAACAACAGAAAAAAGTTCAAAAGCAGCATGACGCCCAGGAAGCGGGCCGTTCCCGCGATGGTCTCGCCGAGCGGGATGTGGCGCGGCGCGGGCAGGTCGGGATAGTGCTTGTTCTCCACCGCCTTGGCCACGTCGTCGAGCAGGAACCCGATCACCGCGCTGATGACGCCGGGAAAGAACAACCAGGTCAAAACCAGGGTCGCCACCGCGCCGAGCGCGTCGATGGCGGTCTCAAGCCAACCAATGGAGAACAGCGAGGTTCCGGTCAAAAGGAACCCGGCGGTTCCCCACAGGCCCAACGCCACCACGACCGCGACGGCGAGCGCGATCAGAACCACCCGCCGGATGGCGGGGTCGGAAAGCTGGCCGACGCCTTTTGCGAATGCGCTAAACATGATGGTTGTTTACCTGTCGGCAGGAAGGACCGCAAGAGCTCTTCGGCTTTTACGACCAACCCTATGAGAACGCCATCGAATCAAGATGTTAAAGTGGCGGGCCTTGCAGCGTCGTCACTCCCGCGAAAGCGGGAGTCCAGCAGAATCGCCGCCATGGATTCCCGCCTTCGTGGGAATGACAACAGTAGGTCTGCCATAATACTCTGAAATAACGAAACTATTTTAAGCGTCTTCCGCCGCCGCCTTCCTTTCCGCCCGTTTCCGCTCATGCGGGTCCAAGTGGCGCTTTCGCAGGCGGACGCTTTCGGGGGTGACCTCGACCAGTTCGTCGTCCTCGATGTAGGCAATGGCCTGCTCCAGGCTCATGCGGCGGGGCGGGGAGAGGCGGATGGCGTCGTCCTTTCCGGCGGCGCGGATGTTGGTGAGTTGCTTGGCCTTCAGCGGGTTGACCTCCAGGTCGTTGTCGCGGCTGTGCTCGCCGATGATCATGCCCTGGTAGACCTTGGTCTGCGGGTCGATGAACAGCGGCCCCCGGCCTTCCAGGTTGTTCAGGGCGTACGCCACCGCCTTGCCGTCGGCGTTGGAGATCAGGACACCGTTCCGCCGTCCGGGGATCGGGCCCTTGTGGGGCGCGTAGCCGTGGTACATGCGGTTCATGACCCCGGTGCCCCGGGTCTCGGTCAGGAACTCCCCGTGGTAGCCGATCAGCCCCCGGGACGGCGCGAAGAAGGTGAGCCGCGCCTTGCCGCCGCCGGACGGGCGCATTTCCTGCAACTCGCCCTTTCTGACCGACAGCGCCTCGACCACGATGCCCGAGAACTCCTCGTCCACGTCGATGATGACCTCCTCGATGGGCTCGGTTCGCTTGCCCGTGCCCGGGTCCTCGCGGTACAGAACCCGGGGGCGGCTGATGGACAGCTCGTAGCCCTCGCGTCGCATCTGCTCGATCAGCACGCCCAACTGCAGCTCGCCCCGGCCCGCCACGTCGAAGGCGTTCTCATCGCCGGTCTCGGTCACGCGGATGGCGACGTTGCCCTCGGCCTCGGCCAAAAGGCGCTCGCGGATGACGCGGGACTGGACCTTGCTTCCTTCCTGGCCCGCCAAGGGCGAATCGTTGATGGAGAACGTCATGGCCAGGGTCGGCGGGTCCACCGGCTGGGCGCGGATGGCGTCCTCGACCTCGACGGCGCAAATGGTGTCGGCGACGCTGGCCTTGGCCAGCCCGGCGATGGCGACGATGTCCCCGGCCTCGGCCCGCTCCACCGGAACCCGCTTCAGCCCCCGGAACGCCAGCACCTTGGTCGCGCGGGAGCGTTCGATTTCCTCGCCGTCGCGGTTCATGGCCTTGATGGGCGCGTTCAACTCGATGGCGCCGCAATGGATGCGGCCGGTCAGCACCCGGCCGAGATACGGGTCCGATTCCAGCGTGGTGGCGAGCATGGCGAAGGGCGGGGCCGCATCGCCCGCCGACGGCGGCACGTGTTCTATGATCAGGGAGAACAGCGCCTCCAGCCCCTCGCGCTCGCCGTCCGGCTCGTGCGCCGCCCAGCCGTCCTTGGCGGACGCGAACAGGGTCGGGAAGTCCAACTGATCGTCGCTGGCGTCAAGCGCCGTGAACAGGTCGAAGACCTCGTCTTGGACCTCGTAGGCCCGGGCGTCGGGGCGGTCGGCCTTGTTCACCACCACGATGGGGCGGAGCCCCAACTGCAGGGCCTTGGCGGTGACGAACTTGGTCTGGGGCATGGGACCCTCGGCCGCGTCCACCAGCAGCAGAACCCCGTCCACCATGTCCAGGATGCGCTCGACCTCGCCGCCGAAATCCGCGTGGCCCGGAGTGTCGACGATGTTGATGCGCGCGCCTTCCCATTCCACCGACGTGCACTTGGCCAGGATGGTGATGCCGCGCTCGCGCTCCAGCTCGTTGGAGTCCATGGCGCGTTCGGGCACGTCCTGGTTGGCGCGGAACTCGCCGGACTGGCGCAGAAGCTGGTCGACCAGGGTGGTCTTGCCGTGGTCGACGTGGGCGATAATGGCGATGTTGCGAAGGTTCACGCGGGGTCTCCGGTTGAGGCGAAGTCTTTCGCCCGGGGGGATGGCCCAATCCGCCCGCCGTGTCAATGCCCCGGCGCGGTCGAAAAAAAGGGCCGGCTTGCGCCGGCCCAAGTTTGTCAGAGAAAGGTTACGTCGCGAGGGGACGTATGCGCATCATGACCGAACCCGGTCCATAAGTCCGTGTCCGTCGTCACAAAAGTCTATGAAAATAAAAGCAAAAATGTGACGGCCGTCACATTTTTCGTGGTTGTCAAAGCGAAATTCCGGCCACGTCCAGGGCCTTCGGCCAAATGGCGTCCAGGTCCTTGTGGAAAATCAGGTCCTGGTCCGCCTCCGCCGAAAGCCAGTCGTCGCGGTCGAGTTCGGATTCCAGCTGCCCCGGCCCCCATCCCGCGTATCCGAGGCAGAATATGGCGCGCTTGGGACCCTCGCCCTTCGCCATGCGGGTCAGGATCTCGACGTCGCTGGTGATCCCCAGGCCTTCGGGCAGACGCTTTGTCTTGTCGCTGTCGTAGTCCATGGTGTGCAGGACGAAGCCCTTCTCCATCTCCACCGGCCCGCCGAAGTGGAGCGTGATGGCCATGTCGGACTTTTCCGCCTCGACCCCGAAGCCTTCGAGCAGGGAGCGCATGGGCCCGCGGCCGAGCGTCTTGTTCACGATGAGCCCGAAGGCGCCGCCCCGGTCGTGCTCCACCATGTAGATCACAGACTTGGCGAAGCGGGAGTCCTTCATCTCCGGCGCGGCGACCAAGAGCTTTCCGGCCAGGAAGCGGTTGTCGGCGGGCGCTTCGAGCATGCCTGGCTCGTCCATGACCCGCGCGAGCGCCGGAAGCGCCAGAAACGCCGCGACCATCAAAACGAACGGTAGGCGGAAAAGGCGCATGGCTCCATCTCCTGTTCATCGACCGCTTGGCGGCGGCGGGACGGCGGCCTCGGGCGCGTGGCGGGTCCACAGGATTTCCGGGAACTCCACCAAGGGCACCTGGCTCACGTAAAGGGTCCGGTTCTTCAGGTTCAGCGGAACGCTGAGCGTCGGCGGCCCGCCCTTGCGTTTCCGCTTGGCGAAGGCGCTCAGCATCAGCTTGGCGGTGGTGGCCTCGCGCCCGCCGATCAACCGCTTGACCCGAAGCTGCTCCACGGTCTCGAAAAAGCCGACGAACAGCGCGGTCAGGGAGCCCACGGGCTGCAACTCCTCGTCCAGCGCCAACGTGCCGCCCGCCTCCGCCGAAAGCGGGCCATAGCCCGCGACGAGGCGGGGAATGCGAAGCGTCCCGCCCCGGTCGCGCCATTGGGTCAAGGCCTCGGCCAGGGGGCGGTCGATGGGGATGTTTCCCCGGATGTAAGCCTCCGCGGAAAGCTCGGCCACCCGGTTCCCCAGCGGCAAATCGAGCGCGTCGGGTAGGCGCAGGCCCTGGCTGTTCAGCATCAGGTCGAAGGTGGATGTCTTGGCGTCCGCCCTGGGATCCGGCCGCCAAGCGGTTTCCAGGTTCAGGCGATAGACGGAAATCGCGTCGCCCCTCTCGCCCTTGAGGTAGATGTCCTCGGCCGAAATCTTGACAAGTTCTGGGATGGGGCCGCCGCCGGAAACGGTCACGTCCAGCTTGTTCGCGCCGCCGGCGTAGGATCGCATCGCGCCGTCGGCGATGATGTCCACCGCGTGCGAGGGGCCGGAGAAATCCACGGTCACCGTCGACGGGCTCCACGGCCTGGCGCGGGCGAAAAGCCTGTCGGCGCGCCAGGCGATGCGCGCGCCGCCTTCCGGGCTGATCAGGGACGGATTGGTGAACTCGCCCTCCACGTTGAAGGGAAAACCGCCAAGTTCGAGCCGCGCGTACTCGACGCCCCAGCCCTCGGCGATCCGGGCGTCCACCCAGGCCGTGGCGGTGTCGCGGAAGATCATCGCCCCCAAGAGCCACAGCCCGACCCAGGCGAGAAGGGAGACGAACACGGTGATGCCCGCGCCCATGCCGATCCGGAACATGACCAACGTTTTCGGCGGGCGGTAGCTGAGGGATTCGTGCGCGCCCTCGTCCCCCGGCGGACGGCGGCGCTTGAAACGGGATAGGAAGCGCGAACGGCGGGGCAGGGGCATGGGGTCTCCGATAATGGCCTTGTCCCAGTTATAAAGCGTTGCCGCCCGCTAAGCGAGGGCGTAGCGTCGTTTCGCCATGTGGGTCTTCGCTTACGGTTCGCTGATGTGGAACCCGGGCTTTCGGTTTCGGGAGTCCCGGCCCGCGCTGCTCGGGGGATGGCGCCGCGCGCTTTGCGTCTACTCCTACGTCTACCGGGGAACGCGGGCCAGGCCCGGGCTGGTGTTCGGACTCGAGCGCGGCGGCGAATGCCGGGGGCTCGCGTTCCTGGCCGACGACGCGGACGCGGCCCTGGAGTATCTGGACCGGCGCGAACTGGTCGGCGACGTCTATGAACGCCGTTTGCTTCCTATCGCGGCCGGGGGCGAAAGCGTCCGCGCCCAGGCCTACGTGGTCCGCCCGGACCACGAACAGTACGCTGGCGGCCTGTCCGAGGCGCAAGCGGCCGAACTGGTCGCGAACGGCGTGGGCCAGGCGGGCGAGAACCTGGACTACGTCCGCAACACGCTCGCGCGCATGAACGAACTCGGCGTCGAGGACGCGGCGTTGAAGTCCCTTTTGGCGGCGGCGGAAACGCGCTATCATTCGCGTTGACCGTGGGGGGAAACAAGAACAATAATCCGCCCGCCCATGGTTCGTTTTCGGACGAAAAGGGGAGGGGGGCCATGTCCTGGAAACATTTTCTGTTGTCGCTCGACGGGCGCATCCACCGCTCGGCGTTCTGGCTGAAGTTCCAGCTTCCGGCCATGTTCGTCAGCGTTATCTTTTCGATTCTCGACGCGCTTGCGGGCCTGAACGGCCTTCTGTCCGCGCTGTACCTTTTGGCGATCCTGTGGCCCAGCATCGCCGTGGGCGTGAAGCGCTTGCACGACCGCAACCGGTCGGGTTGGTTCCTGCTTTTGTCGCTGATCCCGGTATTGGGGCAGATCTGGTACCTGATCGACGTCGGGATCATGCGCGGGACCGAGGGCGAGAACCGCTTCGGCCCCGACCCGCTCGAAGGGCCGGACGCGCTGGTCTGAGGCCGTATTCCCAGGTCCGGCCGGACCTTCCCGGAAGGTGTCTTTTCGCGCGGCGACTCGCCGTAGGCGCGTCACGGCGATTTCATATGGCAATCGTGTGAAAAAGCATTTGACACCGGACTGACCAGGGCCTATACCCCTCTCCGCTCGCGGGGCGATGGGTCTCACCCAACCCCCCGCGAGTTTGCTCTTTGACATTAGAATATCCGAGGAAGGGATATGCGGGCGGCGTTATTGCCGT
>CAYFNC010000008.1:0-113229 GCA_964344345.1 uncultured Hyphomicrobiales bacterium
AGAACCAGCCGGCCAAAGACTTGACCGGCTCCAGTCCCTCAATCGCCGGGCGCATACCTCCGGAATGCTTGGCTTTCGGCGCAAAAGCGCCGGCCCGCTTCGCAGGCTGCCAAGCGATCGCGAGTCATGGCTCGCGCCGCTTGGTATAATCCCGAGATTCCCGGGACGGAGCAAGTGACGCTTCCATGATGTTTGGGTTACGCGGGGAAGACGACGCCGAGAACGTCTTCGTCGATGGCGGCCTCCAGCGGCAAACGGCAGATGAAATCGCCGTCCGCCTGCACCTCGTCGTCGTCCGGCCCTTCAATTCTAATGTCCTTTCCGGATACGATAAGGACATCGCTCCGCCGCGCCAACCCGCCCGTCAACAACGCCGCGCCGTATTTCGCCGTCGCCCAGAACCCGCCGCGCAGGAACAGACAGACGTGGAAATTCGGATCCTCCAGGCGGGCGTCGGGGCAGCAGACGCGCCTCCCGCCATAGAAATGCCCCTTGGCGATGACCGCCGACGCCGCCTCGAACCGGGCGCCGTCGATGGTGATGTCGTAGGTCGGATAGGTCGATCGGATCATCTCGACCACGGACGCCACAACATAGGCCCCCTTCCCCAGCAAGCTCTTCAACCGCCTGCTGACCCGCGCCACCACGTGGGCGTCGAAGCCCACTCCGGCCATCATGACGAATCGTATCCCGTTGGCGCGTCCGGCGTAAACGGGGCGGACCGGTCCCTCGGCGAGAACGCGGGCGATGTCGCCCTCCGAATCGGGCAGGCCGATCTCGGCGGCGAAGACGTTGGCGGCGCCGAGCGGGATCACGCCCAGCGGAATATCCTTTCCGGCCAAGCCGTTGACCACCTCCCCGATGGTGCCGTCCCCCCCGGCCGCCGCGATAACGTCGAATTCATCCGAAGACGCGTCGCGGGCCATGCGCTCGGCGTCGCCCCGGGCCATGGTGTCGAACACGGTGACCGGGCAGCCCATTTCCTCCAACTCGCCGAGCACCTCGACCAGACGTCGGTGACGGCGCCAGCCCGCGATCGGATTGTGGATCACCAAAATCCTTCGCCGATGGGGCGCGTCTGACGGTGCGGGATGTGTCGTCATCGGGAAGATCTAGCCCTGTTCTCATTCGATGCTACGAGGATGTTACGAAAAGACTCTGTTTTATTTCAAAAATTTAATGTTTATCTGAAATAGCCCAATCGACATATACAGAATAACTATATTGATATAGTGACGTCCATAACATTTTGTTTTGAACAGTCACAAGACGGCAAGTCGCCGATGAACGTCGAAACCGGCTCCAAATTGCGTTTCCGCGCCATATGGATTTCCGACATCCACCTCGGAACCCACGGCTGCAAGGCGGAGCTCCTGGCCGAAGGCCCAAATCGCGCGTCACAGTGACCGCAATGGTCGGAAAATGCTCTAGGAATTCCGCTCCCGCCGGAGCCGATCCCAATAGGCCAGCCGTTTCGCCACCTCGCGTTCGAAGCCGCGCTCGCCGGGGGCGTAGAACCGCTGGCGCTCGATCCCGTCTGGGAAATAGTTCTGGCCTGAGAACCCGTCGTCCGCGTCGTGGTCGTATTCGTAGCCCTTTCCGTATCCAAGCTCCTTCATCAGCCCGGTCGGCGCGTTCAGGATGTGCTTGGGCGGGGCGAGGGAGCCGGTCTTTTTCGCCGCGCGCATGGCCGCGCCCTCGGCCTTGTAGGCGGCGTTGGACTTGGGCGCGGTCCCGAGATAGATCACGAGTTGGACCAAAGCAAGCTCCCCTTCCGGCGAGCCGAGGCGTTCATAGGCCTCCCACGCTGCGATGGCCTGGGGCAGAGCCTGGGGCTCGGCGAGCCCCACGTCCTCGACCGCGAAGCGGGTGAGCCTCCGCGCGATATATCGCGGGTCCTCGCCGCCGGTCACCATGCGCGCGAACCAGTACAGCGCCGCGTCCGTGTCCGAGCCCCGAAGCGACTTGTGCAAGGCGCTGATCAGGTTGTAGTGGCTTTCCTGATGCTTGTCGTAGAGGGGAACCCGGCGCTGGACCACCTGGGCGAGGCCGGCGGGATCGAGGGCCGCGTCAGGGGCCACGCCCTCCAACGCCTCGACCATGTTCAACAGATAGCGCCCGTCCCCGTCCGCCATGGCGCGGATGGCGGCGCGGGCGTCGGCGTCCAGGGGCAACGCGCGTACCAACAGCGCCTCGGCCCGGACCAGAAGCTCCTCCAGCGCCCCGTCGTCGAGGCGGTTGAGCACCAGCACCTGGCAGCGGGACAAGAGCGCCGCGTTCAGCTCGAACGACGGATTCTCGGTGGTGGCGCCGACCAGGGCCACGGTGCCGTCCTCCACATAGGGCAAAAACCCGTCCTGCTGCGCCCGGTTGAAGCGGTGGATCTCGTCGATGAACAGCAAGGTGCCGCGCCCCATCTCGCGCCGCTCCCTCGCGGCGTCGAACACCTTGCGCAGGTCGGCGACGCCGGAGAACACGGCGGACAGGGGCTCGAACGCCAAATCCGTGCGCTCGGCCAGCAACCGCGCGATGGTGGTCTTCCCCGTCCCCGGCGGCCCCCACATGACGAACGACGTCGGCCGCCCGGCCGCCAGCATCCGCCCGATGGGCGCGTCCGCCGCCAACAGATGGTCTTGGCCCACCACGCGTTCCAGGCTTTCGGGGCGCAGCCGGTCGGCCAACGGTCTGGGGGCCTGGGATTCGAAAAGGGTGGGCATGCCGGGCCTTGGGCTCAGGCGATGATGTCGGGCAGCAGTTCGTTCTCGAGCTTGGCGATCTGGTCCTTCAACGCCAGCTTGCGCTTCTTCAGCCTTTGAATCTGGATCTGGTCGAACGGCGCCTGTTCGGCGATGCGCGAGATCACGTCGTCGAGGTCGCGATGTTCTGTCTTCAACTCCAACAGCTTGCGTTTCAACGTTTCCGTGGTTTCCATTCCCGTCGCCCGAACCGTCCCGCCTGACCTATCGAAAACGTATTCCGAACGGCGGGGAAGCGCAATGGGGAAGGGCTCCGCGCCGCATGGACGGCAGCTCGTCTTTTCGGCATGATGGACCAGATGTTGATGATGGGAGGAGAGAATGGCCAAACCGTCGAAGAAAGACCCCCGCAAGGTCGTGCTTGAACAGGCGAGTTCGCTCGCAAGCGCCGCCGAGGACGTCATCCACGCCACGCCCATGACCCTGTCGGCCCGAATCACCCAAATGGCCAGCGCCCTTCACGGCTACAACGAAGCGGTGTTCACGGCGGCGAGCCAAAAATGGCATATCGACCAGCCCAAGGCGAAGGCGAAGAAGAAAAAGTAGCGCCTCGAGGGGAGCCTGGGGATTTCCCGCAAGGCGCCCAAGCAATTGCCTGGAACAACCACGACGGCCGCCAGAGGAAAACGCCTCCAGCCGCCAGCGGCGGCCCTTCAGCGGCCGCAGCAGTAGTAGTGGTAGAACGCCATCTTGTCGATTTCGCGCTCGAACAGCAGGCTGATGACCTTCACGCCGTGGGCCCTGTCCATGCCCTCGATGGCGATGGAGTAGTCCCCATGGCAATTGTTGTCGAGCCAGTTCTCGAAGGCGTGAATCCGGCGATTGGTGGTGATGCGAAATCCATAGCGGTAGTCGTTCATCGTCGCCTCCCTCTGCCAAGCGCGAACGCCCGGCCCCGTTACCGTCCACCCGTTCCCCATTCCCCTTGCGAAGCGCCGTCGCTCGGCGCGGCCGAAACAAATATCAATTAATATATACGCAGTATTATAGTATCACGTCAGTTAACGGGTTTCAAATTATTATAATGCCGTTAATTTTGCTCTGTTTTGCTCTGGATTTTTCTTAAAATTTTATGGTTTTTTATTTATTTCTCTCTTCACCCCCCTCGCCATTCGTTTTATTGCGCGCATTCCACCATTTTCAGATCCATAAACGGGACGAGAGACGAAGGAGCACTCCCCAATCAGGAGAATCATTATATGCTCACCATGATTAATTAGACGCCCATTGCGCCGTCGAAGGAGCCGCCCATGCCCGCCCCAGCCCCCATCCAACGCCTCGCCGTTCTTTTCTTCATACCTTTTCTGTTGACCGGTTGCGCCAAGACCGTCTTGGTCGGCGCCCCGAGGGACGAGGACCGATGGTACGAATGGCGAAATCTCGTCGAAGAGATTGAGACGGCACCAGAAGGCGAAAGAGAAACGAAGCTCGCCTTCCTTGTCGATGCGGCGGAGCGAGGAGTCGCCCCGGCGCAGTACGTTCTCTCGAACCTCCACCGATATGGCGAGGGCGTGGAGCAGGACCAGGAAAAATCCCTGCTCTGGCTGCGCAAGGCGGCGGAGAACGAAAATGAGCACGCCATCACGACGCTTGGCTGCAGATACTTCGAAGGCGATGGCGTCCCGCTGGACGACTCCAAGGCGGCTCACTGGCTTGAGAAAGCCGCCGCCATGGGGGACGAGCGCTCCATGGCGACGCTCTATTTCATGCACCGCTCGGGCTTTGGAATTCCGCGCAATCCGGACAAGGCGAAAGCCCATTTGGAAAACCTGATTTCGTCCATCCGCCGTCAATCCGATCGTTACGGGCCCTTGCCGGATTACGGCGTGGCCAAAGTGTTCAGTTGGTCCGAATGCAGTGTCAGGCTCACGCAGGACGCGGCGCTTTGGTTTCAAAAAGGCGCGGACAAGAAGCACCCGACGAGCATTCGAAAACTCGCCGACGCGCACCTCAAGGGAATGGGCGTGCTGAAAGATGAAAAGCGGGCGGCCGCCCTTTACCGCAAGGCCGCGGAACTCGGCGATTTCGAGTCCATGTCCATCCTCGCCGAAATGTTGGAGTCGGGAGACCTCGTCGAAAGGAGCCTGGAGCGCGCCTTTCATTGGCGAAGGAAAGCCGCCGAATCCCTTGAATCCGACACAATGGCCGCCCTGGCGCTCATGCACCTGAAAGGCCTGGGGACCAAGCCGGACGGCCGCGCGGCCGCGCGGCTTCTCGAAAAGACGGTCAAGATGAACGACTACCATGTCGTCAACGCGACCCTGCTGCTTGGACAGATGCTATCCCTCGGCCAAGGCGTCGAAAAAGACGAGGCGCGCGGACGGGCGCTTCTTGAAAAGGCTGAATCGAAAATGGGCCAACCGATCCCGAAGCGGATCGAGATCCATGAGACCTCCCTCAAGGGCCAACCGCCCATCCCCAAGGACCTGCCGACCCTGGTGAAACAGGCCGCGTCCGGCGACCCCGCCGCGCAAAGAAGGCTCTGGTACGTTTCGAACGACCATTTCTCGGCCTATTCGAACACGGAATGGCTGGAAAAATCGGCCGCCGCCGGTGACGCGTTCGCCGTGCATCTTCTGGCCCGCTTGTATCGCGACGGCGACAACGGCTACCCCAAGGATCCGGCCAAGGCGCTCGGCATGTTCGAAATGGCGGCCGGCAAGGGAATCGACGTCTCCCATTACGTCCTCGGCGACATGTACGCAGATGGGATCGGCGTGAAACGAGACGACGCCAAGGCGGTCGAATGGTTCGTCAAGGGCGCCGAGTTCAACGAGTATTTCTCAAAAACCAATCTGATCGAGATGCACCTCGACGGCCGCGCCGACATCCACGACGACGCCTGGCTCAAGGCGAACGTGGAAAAGCTCATGCCCAAGCACGAGGGCGTCGCGAACTATTACCTTGGCCGCATGCTGTTCGAGGGCCGGGGCGTCGAGCGGGATTTCGCCAAGGCGCGCCAACGCCTGGACAAGTCGGCCCGCTGGGGCAAGGAAGAGGCCATGCCGCTCCTCGCCCGCCTCCACCTCGAAGGCCTTGGCGGCCCGAAAAACGACGCCCTTGCCGCTCGCTGGCTGTTTCGAGGCGCTGACGCCGGAGACCCGAAGTCCATGGTCATGTTGGCGCGCATGCATCTCGAGGGCCGCCACGTGGCCACGGACCGCGCTCGGGCGAAACACCTCCTGACCAAAGCCGCGGTCGAGAAAAAGAACGCCGAGGCCGAAGCCATCTTGAAAAAGCATTTCGGCGGGCGGTGAGCGGTTCGGATTCGGAGGCGACGGCCTTCCCGGCGCCCCCCAAAAAAACATGACCATTCGGTTAATTTTTGTGCTATACTCCTTTTGGTTCTGTGTCCTTGAAGGACATGAAGACGCAACCCTGCAGAAGGCTAGGGGATCGATAGATGGTAGAATCCATACTCAGCTCTTCACAGACGAAGGCCTTGTTCGCGCGCACCAACGCCCAGGAGGCGCGCAACCAAGCCGCCGAGCGGTTGGCGACGGGCCAAAAAGTCAACAAGATCACCGACAATCCCAAGGACTACCTGCTGGCCAAGGCGCTGTCCGAACGCGTCGGCACGCTTCAGGAGACCAAGCAGGAAATCTCCCAGGGGATCGAGACGCTCCGCGCCACCCAGGCCGGGACCCAGGCGGTCGAGGACCTGTCCAACCAGCTCAAGGGCATCGCGCTCTCGGCCAAGGACGCCTCCGCCACCGAAAAGGCCGAACTGGCGAAGCAGTTCAACACGGTGAAATCCCAGCTCGACAACTTGGTCAACGACACCTCGTACCAGGGCAAGAACCTGATCGGGACCGGCGGCAGCGACCTCACCGTCGACGTGGGCGACAAGTCGGGCGGAACCCTGACCGTTTCGGCCAAGGCCTCCGACAGCGCGTCGCTGGGGATCAAGGACGCCTCCGCCGACTACAACGATTTCGCCACCCAGGCGGACATCGACGCGGCCATCGCCGACATCGACGCCGCCAGGACCACCATCCGCTCCACGGAATCGACCATCGGCGCCAACGTCGGCGTCTTGCAGACCCGCGAACGCTTCAGCCAGCAACTGGCCAACATCCACGAGGAAGGCGCGTCCAAGCTGACCGAGGCCGACCTGAACGAGGAAGCGGCCAAGCAGCTGTCCGCCGGCGTGCGCGACGGCCTGGCCGGCGCGGCCCAACGCATCGCCGCCAAATCGGAAGCCAGCGTCCTGGAGTTGGTGCGCGGCGGCAAGTAGGCCCGCGCCCCCGGGCGAATTCCTTCATTCCCATGAAAGCCCCGGCTTGGCCGGGGCTTTCCCCGTTTGACACGCGCCGCGCGGGCTTGATGGAGCGCGAATTCATCATCCGAGTTCCGTATGAGGGGGATGGAATAAACCGACGTTCCGACAGCCGCAACAGCCTGGCATGGCGCTTGCTCTTTTCTTCGCGGAAAGGAGAAACCCCATGCCGAATCCCATTTTGCGAAGCGAACGGCGAATTTTCGCGACCGGCTTCATCTCATCTTGCATTTTGACCGAGGCCCACCCATGTCCGTGGATGAAATGATTTCGAACCCGGGCAATTGGATTTGGCGGCTGTTGGTCTTGCTGGTCGCCCTTTTGGCCTTCGCCGCCATCGACATGCGCATCGGCGCGCCGGAAACGGGCGGACATGTCGGTTTCAGCGTTCCGCTTCCTTCCTGGCTGCCGCTCTCGGATTAGGCCCTGTTGACAATCGGGCCGCCGTCGTGGTGTCTCGTCATGCTTATCCTAAGGCCCGGAGCGAGCAGACATGGCGAGAGGCTATTCGGCCTATCTGAACGTCCAGACCATCGCCTTGAAGGGCCGCCCGCTCGAAGGCGCGGCGCTCAGCAAGGCCGCGCGCCTGTTGGAGCAGGCCCGCCACAGACCCGACGACCCCGGCGCCCTCGCCGACGCGTTGGAGTTCAACACCAAGCTCTGGACCATCTTCCAGGCCGACCTTTCGGACCCGGACAACGACCTGCCGAAGCCGCTCAGGAACGACTTGCTCCGGCTCTGCCGGTTCATGGACCGCGCGACGCGGCGCGCGCTTGGGCGCAAGGGCGCCGCCCGCGCGCTTAGAGCCATGATCGACGTGAACCGGAATCTGGCCCTCGGCCTTATGAACGACTGACAAACCATGCATTTGGGACTTGCGGCCCGGGGCGGAAACCGCCATCTATTGGGCGGCCGGATGTCCGGCGAAAGGATACGGGAGGAAGCGGAATGGCCTTGATCATCGACGGAGAAGCGGAATGGCCTTGATCATCGACGGAGAAGCGGGCGCGGCGCCGATGGGCGCGGGCGACTTGGTGAAGGACACGGACACCGCGAACTTCGTCCGCGACGTGATCGAGGAATCCGTCAACGTTCCGGTCATCGTGGATTTCTGGGCGCCCTGGTGCGGCCCCTGCAAGACGCTTGGCCCCTTGCTGGAGAAATGCGTGGCCCAGGCGGGCGGGCTGGTGCGCATGGTCAAGGTCAACGTGGACGAGAACCAGGACCTGGCCATGCAGATGCGGGTCCAATCGGTTCCCGCCGTCTACGCCTTCAAGGACGGCAAGCCGGTGGACGCCTTTGTCGGCGCTCAGCCCGAAAGCCAGATCCGCGCCTTCATCGACCGCCTGACCGGCGGCGCGGCGACGCCGGGCGAAATGCTGATGGAGGAGGCCCAGGCCGCCTTCGACGCCGGGGACTACGCCACAGCCGGCGCCATCTACGCCCAAATCCTGACTCAGATGCCCGAGGACACCGACGCCATCGCCGGCGCCATCCGCACCGCCGTCGCGGCCGGGGACGTCAAGGGCGCGCGCCAGGCGGTGAACTCGCTTCCCGACGCGATGAAGCTGGACGCCGCGGTCCAGGCCGCCATCTCCTCTCTGGAGCTGGCCGAACAGGGCGGCGGCGATATCGACGCCGCCAAGGCCAAGGTGGACGCCGATCCGGACGACCATCAGGCGCGTTTGGATCTGGCCCAGGGCCTCTACGCCATGGGCCGCGCGGAAGAGGCGGTCGAAGAGCTTTTGGAGCAGATCAAGCGCGACCGCGCCTGGAACGACGAGGCGGGCCGCGTACAGTTGGTCAAGATCTTCGACGCGCTCGGCCATTCCCACCCGCTGACCATGTCGGCGCGCCGCCGTCTGTCGTCGCTGCTGTTCTCGTGATTTCGGACCCGGCATGACCGACTTCCGTCAAGACGATTTCGAATCGGAGCTGCCCGGGGTGGTCCCGTTGTTTCCGTTGACGGGCGTCCTGTTGCTGCCCTCGGCCAGGCTGCCGCTGGTCATCTTCGAGCCCCGCTACTTGAACCTGGTTCGCGACGTCCTGGAGGGCGAGCGCATGATCGGCCTGGTCCAGCCCAAGGCCCCCGCCACCGACCCCATCCCCGAGGGGGTGGAGGTGTACTCCACCGGATGCCTCGGGCGCATCGGGGAACACAGCGAGCTCAAGGACGGGCGCATGCTGCTGACGCTCGCGGGAGTCAGCCGCTTCACCATCGTCAAGGAAATCGAGGGCGCGCGCGGCTACCGGCGCGCGCGAGTGAGCTACGACGCCTTCCCCGACGACCTGGACGGAAGCGAACCGATATACATGGACCGGGCGCGTCTCCTCGACGCGCTCGGCGCGTTCCTGGAGCTCAACGAGATGGGAACCGACTGGGACGCGTTGAAAAACGCGTCCGACGCCACCATCATCAACGCCATGGCCATGGTCTGCCCGTTCGAGCCGGGCGAGAAGCAGGCGCTGTTGGAATGCCGGGACGTCGGCGACCGGGGCGCGCTGCTGATCAGCCTGATGGAGATGGACGCGCTCGGCGGCGCCGACCAGAACACGAGCACGAGGCATTAGATGACCCAACATTCCGTGGACCCCAAGCTTCTAGAGATCCTGGTCTGTCCCCTGACCAAGGGACCGCTGCGCTACGACGCAGAGGCCCAGGAGCTGATCAGCGACCGCGCGCGCCTCGCCTTTCCCATCCGCGACGGCATTCCCATCATGCTGCCCGACGAGGCCCGGCCGCTCGACGACCAGCCCGCGATCTCCCTTGTGGACAAAGGACCCGATCAATGAACGATAAGTTCACGCCCAAGCACACGCCCGTTGAAATCGTCCTGAAGAAGGAGGAGCAAGTCCTAGAGGTCGCGTTCGAGGACGGAAAGCGCTTCGCCATGCCCGCAGAGTACCTGCGCGTCGATAGCCCGTCGGCCGAGGTCCAGGGCCACGGCCCGGGGGACAAACGCATCGTCGCCGGGCGGCGCAACGTCGGCATCATGGAGGTGGTTCCGGTGGGCAACTACGCCGTCAGGCTGAAGTTCGACGACTTGCATGATTCCGGGCTCTATGGCTGGGACACGCTCTACGACATGGGAGCGGAGTACGAGACGCGCTGGGCCGCGTACCTGAAGGCGCTGGAGGAAAACGGGCTCAGCCGGGATCCGTGAGCTCGAACATCAACAGCAATGTGCGCTGCACGAACTTGAAATTGTCGTCCGAGACCAGATAGACCAGCGTCTCCCCCCGCTCGCCCTCGCGGGCCGCGATCCCTTCCATGTTGTCGATGCTGAGCGGCCAGGTCAGGGTCGCGAGCTCCTTTCCGTCCAGGCCGGCGCCGGGGCGGATGGCGTCCTTGGCGATGCGCCGGATGCGCGCCGCCGGTCCCTCGGCGACGGTGAAGCGCCGCTCCAAAACCAGCACGTCGCCGTTGGGAAGCGTTGTCGCGCCCGTGGGCGCGAAGCGGTCGCGGGTGGCGTAGGACAAGGGTTCCCACCGCCCGGAATCCCCCATCCAGGCGATCAGGGCGCCTGGCGCCCCGCCCGGGACCGGGTAATTCTCGGTGATGGCGAGAAGATCGCCGTTGGAAAGCGTCGCCAGGGCCTCGACCCCACCGTTCTCGGGCGCCGCCTCCATGCCGGCGGGCGGGTTGAAGGTTTCGGGCTCGCCGATGGCGTGGACGTAGCGGCGCAGCCGGTGCATGCGCTCGAACGCCACGATCAGGGTTTCGTCGCGATCCAGCGTCAGGGCCTCGGCGTCCTGCTCCTTCTTGCCTTTCAATGGCCAACCGTTCAGACGGGTGAGCGCGAAAATCTCCACGTCCTCGACGTCGGCGAGGTCGTTCTTCAGATCGTAGACCAGCCCGCCCTCGAATTTATGCCCGCCATCGGAAACGGCGGTGAAGCGCTCGCCGTCGGCGCTGACCAGAAGGCCCGAAAGCCCGCCGAAGCGGGCGTCCTTTGACGAAAGCCGAAGGCCGCCGCGATAGACCAGGCGGTCCACGCTCATCTGGGTGGGATCGCGCTCGTTCAGGCGCGCGAGACGGGATTCGATGAGAATGGTCTCGGCCCAGGCGGCCTGGGACGCGAAAAGAAGAACCAGAAAAAAGGACAGCCGCCGCCGGACACATGTCCAGCGGCGGCGCCAAAGTTCCGTCATATCCGGCTTCGGATCAGGAGGCCGTGCGCGTCTTCAAGGTGGAAATCAGGCCGTCCATGCCCTGCTTGCGCAGCAGTCCCGAGAACTCCTGACGCAAGGTCATGGCCATGCTGATGCCCTCGACCGCGAGGTCCAGGATGGCGTAGCGGCCGTCCTTTTCGCGCATGCGCCAGTCGGCGGTGAGCGGCTTGCCCGTGGCGCGCTTGATCTTGGTGCGGACCAGGGTGTCCTTCTTGATGGTTTTGACGTCGAACACCGAAATCTCGCCCACCTTGGCGCCGCCGAGGCGGTTGGAATAGGTGTCGAGCACGAACTTGGTGAAAACCTCGACGAAGGCCTTGCGTTGCTCGTCGGTGGCCCTGCGCCAGGACTTGCCGACGGCGAAACGCGCGATCCGCGGGATGTCCAGGTCGCGGGCCAGCACGCCCTCGAAATATTCGATCCGGGCTTCCTTGGTTAGGGACTCGTCGTTCATCTTGGCGATGACGTCCTTGCCGATGCTGTCGATATGCCGGGCGGCGGGATGGACGTCGGGAGAGCCGGCGGCCGTTTCCATTTCGGCCAGCGCGCTGATTTCGGCCTCGGTGATCTCGTCGCTGTCGGGCGAGAGAACGCTTACGAATTCATTCCACTGGGCGCAACCGCCGAGCAACATGCCCGCCACGGCCAGGGCCGCCGGGAAACGAAGGGTCTTCAGTCGAAGCATGCGGGGTTTCCTCCTGTTCTGGGCGTTCCACCCGAAAAGCTAAATCGTCGGGACAAAGGCTATCACGCAAGAATGATACTCGAAATCACCCAATTGGGGGAGGAATACATGATATGTTGGTTAACATGAAAAAAGCCACGAACCGGGAAATGCTGCTGTCCCTGACCGATCCGAAGGGGCGACGGGTCGTCGATATCGGTTGCGGCGACGGGGCGCTTGTCCGCCTGATGGCGAAACATGGCGCGGACGCCACCGGCGTGGAGCCGAGCCCGGTCCAACTGGCCAAGGCGTTGGACGAGCCCGTCCCCCCCGGGGGGCGCTTCGTCGCCGGAGACGCCACCGCCCTTCCCTTCGACGACGGGTCGCTGGACATGGTCGTATTCTTCAACTGCCTGCACCACGTCCCGCCCGAAAGCCAGGCGGCGGCGCTCGGCGAAGCCGCCCGCGTCGTGGTCCCGGGGGGGACGGTCTACGTCTCGGAGCCGTTGGCGGAGGGGCCGCACTTCGAACTGATGCGGCCGGTCCACGACGAAACCGCCGTCCGCGCCAAGGCTCATGACGCCATCAAGAACGCGGCCGCCCACGGGCTGGAGCAGGCCCGCGAAATCCATCACGTCAATCCCATCCCCATCCGCGACTTCGAGGCGTTTCGGGAGCGCACTGTACGCGTCAATCCAGAAACCGCGCCCCGCTTCGAGAACCATGAAGACGCCTTGCGCGAAGCGTTCGAACGGCTGGGGACGCTTGAAGGCGAAGAACGGGTGTTCGACCAACCGATGCGCATAAACATGCTGATACGGAAAATATAGAGGTTTAAAATTAAATTTTACATACTACGTACTTGATAACGCACTAAATCCACGTTTTCTTTCGCGCTTATCATGCGTAGTGTTTGCGAGGCGTCAATTAATGACCATGTTTTTTAAGAATGGAAGCGGGAAACGGCTCGACGTTGGAAGGGCCCTCGCCAAATTGTTGTCGCATGGGGGCTGAACCCAATGGTCAAGGAACCGAATAGCGAAACCGGCGTCGCGCGAACGGACAAGGCGCGCGAAATCGAATTGAAGCTTGAAATACTCCCCGCCGACGTGAACCGCCTGCGCAACGCGCCTTGGATGAAGGCGATGCAGAACGGCCGGGCGGCGACGAAAAGCCTGAACGCCACCTATTACGACACTCCGGACCGCAAGCTGTGGAAAAGCGGCCTGTCGCTCCGCGTGCGCAAGGAAGGGCGTCGCCACGTCCAATGCGTCAAGGCGCGCGAAAACGGCAAGGCCGGCGCTTTCGCGCGGTTCGAATGGGAAAGCTTCGTTCCCGGCGCGGCGCCGGACCAGATGGAGATCATGGCCAACCCGGCGCTGCGCGCCTTGCTGGAAAGCGAGGACGGCGTCCAGGCGTTGGAGCCCGTGTTCGAAACCCTGATCAAGCGCACGTCGCGCAAGCTGGCGCCCCAGGACGGCTGCGTGGTGTCCTGCGACATGGACGTGGGCGAGATCAAGGCCGCCGAACGCTCCCAGCCCGTCCACGAGCTGGAATTGGAATTGAAGTCCGGCGACCCGAAGCAGTTGTTCGAGGTGGCCAAGCTGGTGCTGTCCACGGTCCCGGCCCGGCTGTCGACCCTGTCCAAGGGCGACCGGGGCTACGCGCTGGCCAGCGGCGGCGGCGCCCAATGGAAAAAGGCGGGCGCGGTGGTCCACGGCGTCGGCGCCACGTCGGAAGAGGTGCTGTCGGCCTCGGTGGCGAGCTGCCTGGATCACATGGTGGCCAACGAGGATTGCGTTCTGAACCGCGCCCACGTGGAAGGCGTTCACCAGATGCGGGTCGCGGGGCGCAGGCTGCGCTCGACCTTGTCTATATACAAGACCCTGCTGCCGCCGGAGCAACACGCGCGGCTGAACGACCATGGCCGCGCGGTGATTTCCGCCCTGGGCCCGGCCCGGGACTGGGACGTGTTCATCGACGAGGTGCTGACTCCTCTGATCGATCAGAACCCGGACTACGCCGACCTTCAAAAGCTGGCGGCCAAGGCCGAGGAGTTCCGCAAGGCGGGATACGAGCGGGCGGACGCCATGCTGCGCTCTAGGGAATACGCCGAATTCCTGCTCGAGATCGGATCGTGGCACCACGGCCGCGAATGGCGCGACCAAGCTCTGACCGAAACGTCCGCCATGCTGTTCGGCCCGGCGCGGGGGCTCGCCCGCATCATCCTGGCCAAACGCCACAAAAAGATCGCGAAGGCCGCGACGCGCGTCAAACACATGCCGGTTCCGGAACGCCATGAATTCCGGATCGTGGTGAAGAAGCAGCGCTACGCGGCCGAGTTCTTCTTCTCGCTCTACCCCGGCAAGCAATCCAAGCGCTACGTGTCCGGCCTCGCCGGGCTTCAGGACTGCCTGGGCCGCCTCAACGACATCGCGGTGGCGGAAACCCTGCTCGACGAGTTGACCGCCTCGGCCAAGGGGGCCGACGCCGACGCCCTGAACAGGGCCGCAGGTTTCGTGCTCGGCTGGCATAACGGCCTTCTGGGCGACAATCTGGGCGAGTTGAACCGGAACTGGAGGAAATTCGCGGCTGCGGGCAAGTTCTGGGAGGAGTGAGCCTTCCTACAGAACCGCGTGGATCCGCCGGGCCAGCGACCTGGAATCCTCCATGCGGAACTCGATCCGGGTGAGCAACGAGACGATGTCCTGACTGAGGCGCACCACCTTCTGGTAGGCGTCGTCGGCGCGGCGATAATCCTTGCGACGGAGCGCGGACAGGGTCTCGGCCGCGCGGCGGTGGAACGCCTTGTGGGACGCGTCCAGGGTTTCGTAGTCCTCGTCCCGGCGAAGCTCCCGCGTCGCGCCGCCGTGGAGCCAGACCCCAAGCCCGCATTCCTCGGACGCCTGCAAAGCGACCCCCTTGCCGTGTCGACGGAAGCCCTTTTCAAGGTCCTTGGCCCACATCACGTGGTTCAGCCGAGCCGCGTTGGCGTCCAACAGGAACGCCCGCCTGCGCCGATCCCCGCCCGGAATCCGAAAGCGCCGCCTGGGCGCGTCGTCAAGGACGGTCGGAAAAGGGGGCAACGCGATCCCCAGCAATCCCTTGAAGAAATTCGAGGGCGTGTGAAACGCCGCCCGGCGATGCTCCTGGCGCAGGACGGAAAGCTCCAGCCCGGTCAGAAGGTAGACGATCTCCCGGCTGAGTCCCCTCACCTGCTCCATGGAGGATTCGGCGGCGGCCCCTCGCCCTTTCCCGGCGTGAAGCACCACGTCATCCGCCGCCAGGTGAAAGCGCTTGTGCGCGGTCTTCAGAGACCAGATCTCCTGTTCGTGGCCGTATCGGTTGAGCCCCCGCCCGTAGATCCAGCGCCCGAGGTCGCAATCCTCGTGGCTCTGCAATCCCACCGGCGGCGCGCCGTCGGCGATCAGCCGCTCCAGTTCCTGCTCCCATCGAACGTGGGCCAGCCTGGCCACGTTCACGTCCAGATACCCTTCCTTGGCCATCGTCTCCCCCTGTGTCCTTGTTATTTTTCTTTCGGATACATCTTGCGGATCGTGTCCTCGGCCATGGGGCAGAGGAAGATCAGGGCCGCGCGAAGCGCGGCGCGGCCGGCGCGGCGATACCAGGGACGGCGGGCGGAAGTCGGAACGGGCTCGACGGGCGCGAAGCCCGGAACGTCGATCATGGCCTCGCGAGGAAGGTCCAGGGCGTCGATGCGATGATGGAACATTGCGTCCTCCTGTTCGGCCGCTTGGCGCGGCCCGTTCGTTACGATGACGCGACCGTAGCCCCGCGGCCGAATACCGACATTGAGATTTCTTAGAGGCCTTGAAAAATTTCCGTGTGGCCGTAACCCCCCGGAATGGTGTACGTATTGGCCATACGTCCGAACGCGCCGGAATCCTTATGGAAACGCTGTCCTCGCTGCTCTGGAACCCGCTGCTCGCCCTCGTCTATATCGAGATCGGGATCGTGTTCCTGATCATGACCCGTTTCGCCGCGATCCGGGGCGTGATCGCCAACATACGCGCGGTGTGGGCGAACCGGACGTCCGGACCGGACGAAGGGCGCCACGTCGCCCACCACCACGCCTTTCTCGCGGCGCTGTCGGCCAGCGTCGGCGTCGGCAACCTGGCGGGCGTCGGCACCGCCATTCATTTGGGCGGACCGGGCGCCTTGTTCTGGATGTGGGTGTCCGCAATTCTCGGCATGTCGTTCCGCATGAGTTCCACCTATTTCTCCGTCAAGCTCGCCCGGCGCGGAGACAAGCCCGAATTGTTCGCGACGCCCATGCTGTATCTGGCCTCGCTGTTGAAAAGCCCATGGACCGGGATGGCGGCGGTTCTGGCCTCGCTGTTGATGGTCAAAGGCATGGTCACCGCCAACCTGATCCAGGCCAATTCGGTCGCCCACGCCATCTCCGGCGAGATCGGCATGAACAACATCATGACCGCGGCGCTTCTCAGCGGACTGGTCGCCACGGTGATCATCGGCGGCTTCCGATCGATCCTGCGCGTCGGGGTCATGGCGGCGCCATGGATGATCCTGGGCTATCTCTGCGCGGGCTGGTTCATCCTGCTGAGCGACCCCAAGGCGTTGTTCGACGCGCTCGGCGATGTCTTCACCTACGCGTTCCAGCCGTTCTCCATCGCGGGCGGGGTCGTGGGCTATACGATCCTGGAGGCCATGCAGTTCGGCGTGTCGCGGGGCATTTTCTCCCACGGGTCGGGCATCGGCATGGCCCCGTTCTGGCAGGCGGCGAACAAGGACGACCCGGCGCGCGGGGCCTTCATGGCCGCCGCCGTGCCCCTTGTGGACACCTTGATCATCTGCTCCACCACCGCGCTGGTGATCCTGACCGCCGACCACTGGCTGGACAAGACCGGGGCGTTCCTGACCGTGTCCTCGTTCGAGCATTTCCTGGGCGCGAACGGACGGCTATTCGTCACCGCCTGCCTGGTGGTGTTCGCTTTCACCACCATCATCAACTGGGCCCATTTCTCGGAGCGCTGCTTCGAATACCTGGGCGGGCGCGACGTGCAGAAGTTCCGCTGGTTCTTCGCGTCGCTCACCTTCATCGGGCCGTTTTTGCCCCTGGCGCCTTTGTGGTCGCTGGGCGACGTGCTGATCGGGACCATGATCCTGGTCAACCTGCTGCCGCTGACCTTCATGGTGGTCCGGCACGCGGACGTCATGCGCCACGACCTGCTGGATCGCTTCAAGGACGAAAATATCTCGGAGCGGTGACGGCCGTCACAGTGAAACGGGCGGGAATGGGGCACTCTATCCCTGTTACCGCTACTTCCTTTCCCCCCCATCGAGAAGGGCCCGGCCACCCAGCCGGGCCCTTCTCACGTCCGCCCGCCTAATTCTCGAAACCCGGCGACGCTCGCCTCGGGGGCCGCGTTCCCCCCCTTGGATAGCGTTCCCTCTTGGCTTGCAACCGGTTAAGGCATAATCTGCACTCGTGTACGAAGTGATCGGATTCTTCCTGGTCCTGGCCCTCGGCGCCGCCATCGGGGCGCCGCTGGTTCTGCGCGCCCGCCGCCAGGCGCGCCGCGCCCTGGCCGAGGCGCGCCGTCTTCGGACCGAGCACGAGGAAATCCGCGAAATCCTCTCCGCCGCCCCCGACGGCCTGTTCCTGTGGGACCACGTCACCGGAGATTCCCGCTGTTCCGGACGGCTCGCCATCCTGCTCGGCCTGAAATCGGGCAAGAAGGCGTCCTTCGACGAGGTCATGGCCCGGTTCGAGGGCGAGGCCGCGGAAGCGCTGGGCGGCGCGGTCGCGGCGCTTCGGGCGGACGGGGCCTTCTTCGACATGCTGCTGCCCGCGGCCGGGCGCATGCTGCACGTGGTGGGGTCGCGGGCATCCACCGCCGACGACCGGGTTCTGGCCGACATCCTTTGGGTCCGCGAGGCCACGGCGGGGATGGAGCTCGCCCCGGCCGCGGACGCGAACGCCCAACCCACGGCCGCGCCCTTGGACGAGAACGAGAAGTTCCGCGCGCTCATGGACGCCCTGCCGATCGGCGTCTGGCTTCGCGACGCGGAGGGACAGTTGGTCTACGCCAACAGATCGGGCCGGGAGCCCGCGAAACTGGGGGGGGAGCTGAACCAACGCGTCCGCGAGGAAGGCCGCGCGCTCAGCGAACCGCGCCTGGTCGGCGAGGGACGCGAGCGCCGGATGCTGGAAATCAACGAGGGCCCCATGGAGGGGTGGTCCGGGACGCTCGGCTATTCCCAGGCCACGGGCTCGATCGATCCCTTCATCGCCGAAAGCCGGTCAAAGGTTCTGGAGAATCTATCCACGGCGGTGGCCGTGTTCGGCACCAACCGCCGTCTCGGCTTCTTCAACCCGGCGTTCGTGGACATCTGGGGCCTCGACCAGGGCTGGCTCGAGCGCGAGCCCACCCTCGGCCAGGTCCTGGACGAGCTTCGCGCCAATCGCCGCCTTCCCGAACACGCCGACTTCCCCGCCTTTCGGAAAGAGCAGTCCGAGTTGTTCGACGCCCTGACCGCGCCCACCGAGTCGCTGATGCACCGTCCCGACGGCTCGACGCTCCGGGCCATGGTCGCGCCCCATCCTTCGGGCGGGCTGATCTTCACCTGGGAGGACATGACCGACCGGCTGGATCTGGAGCGTTCCTACAACACGCTCATCGCCGTCCAGCGCGCGACGCTCGACAACCTGTACGAAGGCGTCGCCGTGTTCGGAAGCGATGGGCGGCTGAACCTGTCCAACCCGGTGTTCGCCGACCTGTGGCGAATCGACGACGACGCGCTGGACGAGGACCTGCACATCGCGGACTTCGTCGAATACATGCGCCCGTACCTGACCGTGTCCGACGCGGACTGGGCGGCGCACCGCGACCACCTTGTGGCGGAGCTGATGGGCCGCAAGCCCGGCGGCGGCCGCCTGTTGCGCGCCGACGGCCGAGTGGTGGACCATGGCCACGTGCCGCTTCCGGACGGGGCCGTGCTGCTGGGCTACCTGGACGTGACCGACAGCGTCCGCGTCCAGCACGCGTTGCGACAACGGGCCGAGGCGCTGCAGGAGGCGGACCGACTGAAGTCCCACTTCATCGCCAACGTCTCCTACGAGGTGCGCACGCCTTTGAACACGGTGGTCGGCTTCGCCGAGCTGCTGGCCGAGGAGTACTTCGGAACCCTGAACCCCGAGCAGAAGGAATACGCCCAGGGCATCGTGGACACGGCGCGCAACCTGATGGCCGTCATCGGCGACATCCTGGACCTCGCCACCATCGAGGCCGGGCTGATGCGGCTCGAACTGGACACGGTGGATTTGAACAGCGTGCTGGGCGCGGTGATGGGGCTTGTGACCGAGCGGGCGAAACGGAAATCCCTGGCGGTCGAATTCGAATGCGAGGACGACATCGGCTGGATCGTCGCCGACGAGCGCAGGCTGCGCCAGGTGGTGTTCAACCTGCTCAGCAACGCCGTCGACTTCACCCCGCCCCAGGGCGCGGTGACCCTTTCGGCCCGGCGCGAAGGAAACGAGGTGGCGATCTCCGTGGACGACACCGGCGTCGGCATCCCGGAAAGCGAACAGGAAAAGGTGCTCCAGGCGTTCCAGCGCGGCCCGAGCGGGATCGAGGCCACTGGGGGCGGCCCGGGCCTGGGCTTGTCCCTCGTCACCCGGTTCGTGGAGCTCCACGGCGGACGGCTCGAGATCGACTCCCGCCCCGGCGAGGGCACCACCATCATCTGCTGGCTCCCCGCCGGCGGCGCGGGGCAGAGCGAGGTGGCGGCGGAAGCGGGCTGACGGCCCGCTTCAGTGCGCCTGCCGCACCCTTTGGATGCGGATCGCCGCCAGCTCGGCCAGGATCATGGCCATGATGTTGGTGCGCATCACGGCGGTTTGCGCGTCCGCACCGCCTTCTATCGCTTGTGCGAAGGCTTTCCGCGCGGCCTGATGGCCCGCTTCTATGATTTCCGAGGGAACGCCGTTTTCCAAGGTGGCGTCATAGATGGCGTTGGCCACGGCGTCGAACGCCGCGTGATTGTCGAATCCATCGGCCAAGGCCTTGTCGAAGGCCTGTTGCGCGACGGCGCCCATGTCGAACAAACATCCCTTGGATTGCGGGGCGACGGGCGCGCCTTGTTGGGAGGATTGGGTCGGGGTGGATTCTCGCCGAGACCGTTCTGGAACCTGCAGCATGGATTTACCCTTTCTCTCTGACCTGTCGAAAACCGACGTTTCGGGGAATGGCCGAATTCTTCCGATTGCGGCTTCGAGCCGGTTCCGGGGGGCTGGGCCCTTGGTCCGGTTCCGGTTTCCCCGTTTATTCCTGGACTTTCCTTTCCTCTCTCCAAAGGCCGAAACGCCGGTTTCGGCCCCATACGCATGAATGATTATCGCAGGACATGGTTTCCGGCCCGTTAACCAAGCCGCCGAAGAGAACTCGTCGCCCCTCCTCCTCCCTCTTCTCCTCTTTCTCCATCCCTTTCGCGGACCACGGCTCGCGCGCGGCTCGAAAGAATCTTGTTGCAATTAAGAATGAATCGCATTTACAATACCGCACCGTTTCGATATGGTACTCGGAGCAATGCGGGCGAAACCCAGGCGTTATTACGAAAACAAGCGTGAAAGAAATCGACGATGTTTATGTGGAAATCCCTGAACAGGCGTGCGCTGGCCATGGCCATGGGCCTGAACCCGACCCGGACCGGCCGGACCCTCGCCGCCTCCAAGGCCGCTCAAGAGCCCCAGGCGAACGCGGGCGGGCGGACCCCCGCGCGGTAATACCCGTCCAATCTTCAAGTTCATCACGGTGTCATGGCCGCACTTGACGCGGCCATTCACGCGATTATGCGTCGGCAATGGACTCCAAGCGTCACGCCATGCCGGAAAACACGGCTCAATCCCCGTCCTTCTTGAAATCCAACGACACCCCGTTGATGCAGTAACGCAGCCCCGTGGGCTCCGGCCCGTCGGGGAACACGTGGCCCAGGTGGCCGCCGCACTTGGAGCAGTGGACCTCGGTGCGGGTCATGAAGAGCGAGCGGTCCTCGGTGGTCCCGATGGCCTCTTCTTCCTCGGGCCTCCAGAAGCTGGGCCACCCCGAGCCGCTTTCGTACTTGGCGTCGGAGGCGAACAGGGTCTCCCCGCACCCGGCGCAGACGAACACGCCCTTGCGCTTCTCGTCGTTCAGGGGGCTGGTCCACGGGCGCTCGGTCCCGTGCTTGCGCAGGACCTGGTATTGCTCCTGATTCAGGCGCTTGCGCCATTCGTCGTCGCTGATGTCCATTACGCCCTCACTCCCAGAATGCGGCAGATGGCGTAGACCAGATCCGCCCGGTTCAAAGTGTAGAAATGGAAATGCTTCACCCCGTTGGCGTGGAGTACGCGGCATTGCTCCGCCGCGACCGTGGCGGCGATGAGCTTGCGGGTGCCGGGGTCGTCCTCCAAGCCGTCGAACATGTCCGAGAGCCAAGTCGGCACCCGGGCCGCGCACATGGCGGCCATCTCGCGCACCCGGCTGAAATTGGTCACCGGCAGGATTCCGGGGACGATGGGCGCGGTGATTCCCGCCGCGCGCGCCCTGTCCAAAAAGCGTAGGAACACCTCGGTGTCGAAGAAGAACTGGCTGATGGCCCGGCCCGCGCCCGCGTCCAGCTTGCGCTTCAGGTTGTCCAGGTCGAAGTCGGCGCTGGGCGCCTCGGGGTGGGTTTCCGGATAGGCGGCGACGTCGATTTCGAAGTCCGCCACCGTTTTCAGCCCCTTGACCAAGTCGGCGGCGTAGGCGTAGCCGTCGGGATGGGCTTCGTAGCCCGCCACCCCGTCCGGCGGGTCGCCGCGAAGGGCGACGATGTGGCGCACGCCCTCGTCCCAGTACTGCTTGGCGATGGCGTCGACCTCGGCGCGGCTCGACCCCACGCAGGTCAGGTGCGCGGCCGGAATGAGGTCGGTCTCGTTCAGGATGCGCATGACCGTGTTGTGGGTGCGCTCGCGCGTGGTGCCGCCGGCGCCGTAGGTGACGGACACGTAGGCCGGCTTCAGGGGCGCCAAGCGCTCTATGGCGGCCCACAGGCTTTGCTCCATCTTCTCGGTTTTGGGCGGGAAGAACTCGAACGAGACGGTGACGTCCCGGGGCAGCGGCGAGGCCACGGCGAGCGCGTCGGCGGCTTTCATGATCGTGTCGTTCAAGGAGGGCTCCGTCCCTAGGCGTTCGTTCCGTCCGGCACCATACTATCGCCGAGTCCCGGGGCGAAAGGACGAATTTCAGTTATTTGTACAGCGCCTCCAGCAGATCGCCGTAGCTTTCCTTGATGACGTGGCGGCGGATCTTCATGGTCGGGGTCATCTGGCCGTTCTCGACGCTGAACGGTTCGTCGGCGACGATGAAACGACGAACCTTCTCGATGTTGTTGAGCTTGGCGTTGACCCGGTCCACGGCGGCCTTCAGCGCCTTGTCGCGCGCCTCGTCGTCCGATTGGGTCGCGAGCCAGTCGGGATCGGGGACCAACAGCGCGACAAGGTTGGGACGCTTGTCCCCGTAGGCCATGGCCTGGAGGATTTCGGGTTCGAGCGAGAGTAATCCCTCGATCCTCTGGGGCGAGACGTTGTCGCCGCCGGACACCACGATGATGTCCTTTTTCCTGTCCGTGATTTTCAGGTAGCCTTCCGCGTCCATCTCGCCGATATCGCCGGTGTGCAGCCAGCCGTCCTTGACGGCGTCTTTCGTCGCGTCGTCGTTGTTCCAGTAGCCCAGCATCACCAGTTCGCCCCGGACCAGGATCTCGCCGTCCTCGGCGATCCTGACCTCTGTGCCCTTGATGGGCGGACCGACGGTTTCGAGCTTCACCTTGTCCGGCCGGTTGACGCTGACCACGGGCGCGGATTCGGTCTGGCCGTAACCCTGCAGGATGCGGAGCCCAAGGGCGGTGAAGAACAGACCGATTTCCGGATTGAGCGGCGCCCCGCCGGACACCAGCGCCTTGAGCCTGCCGCCAAACCGTTCGCGCACCTTGTCGCGGACCAGCTTGTCCAGGGTCGCGTCGGCGGCGACGTCCAGGAACCCGAGCTTGCCTTCGTAACGCTTGCGGCCCAAGGCCAGGGTCTTTTCGAACAACTGCTGCTTGGTCCCGCCCGTTTTCTCCACGTCGCGGGTGATGCGCGCGTGCAGGCTTTCATAAAGCCTGGGGACGGCGGTCATGATGGTGGGGCGCGCCTCGACCATGTTGGCGCCCAGCATTTCCACCCCTTCGGCGTAATAGATTTGCGCGCCGATGGCGACGGGGAAGAACTGCCCCGCCGTGTGCTCGTAGGAATGGGACAGGGGCAGGAACGACAGGAACACCTCGTCGTCCAGCCCGATCTCCAAAAGCGCGTCGGTGGCCCCGGCGCAATTGTGCAGGATTGCGCCGTGGCTCAGCATCACGCCCTTGGGCGCGCCGCCGGTGCCGGACGTGTAGATGATGCAGGCGAGGTCGCCTCGGCCGACGGACTCGGCCTCGGCCATGACGTTCCAATGCTCCTTCCCCCCCTTTTCGATGACGTCGTCCCATGGGTGAACGTCCACCTTCAAATGCTGGCCCACGTGGGGGGCCTCCATGGCGATGACGAACTCGGTCGTCTTGGATTTGTGCGCGGCTTCGAGGAATCGGCTGGCCAGGCGGCTGGTGGACACGATCCCGGCCTTGGCCCCGCTGTCGGCCAGCACGTGCAGATGGTCGTCCACCGTGTTGGTGGTGTAGGCCGGAACCGTGACCGCGCCCGCCGCCATGATGGCCACGTCGGCGATCAGCCATTCGGGGCGGTTTTCCGAAACCAAGACGACTCGGTCGCCTTTTTCCACGCCGAGCGCGCGAAGGCCGCGCGCAAGCTCGCTCACTTGCGCCGCCGCTTCGCGCCAAGTGAGCGCGGTGTAGCCGCCGCCTTTCTTGGCCCACAGGAACGGGGATTCGCCCCGGCGCTCCACCTGGGCGAAGAACATGGCGACCAAGTTCGGCCACGCCTTTTCTTGCATGATTTCGGTCCTCCCCGTTGCCGCTGGGTTGATTCCAGCCTAATAAGGCCAATGTTTCAAGGAGGAAGCGATGAACGCCACGACCACGCCCCTTCCCGAATGGGACCTGACCGACCTCTACCCCGCCCGCGACGCGCCGGAGTTGGAGCGAGACATCGCCTCGACGTTGGAGGCCGCCAAGGCCTTCCGGGCGCGATACGAGGGCAAGCTGGCCGCACTGGACGGGGCGGCCATGGGCCGGGCCATCGCCGAGTACGAGGCCATGATGGAGGTCGCCTACAGGGCGGGCAGCTACGCCCAGCTGATTTTCGCCGGCGACGCCGGCGATCCCGAGAACGGGCGTTTTCAGCAGACGATCAGCGAGCGTCTCAACCCAATGCAGTTGGAGACCCTGTTCTTCACCCTGGAGTTCAACAAGCTCGACGACAATGTGGTAGAGGCCATGCTGCGCGACCCCGCCTGCGCCAAGTATCGCCCCTGGATTGACAGCGTCCGGGATTCCCGTCCCCACCAGCTTTCCGACGAATTGGAGCAATTCATTCAAGAAAGGCAGGTGGCGGGCGGCACTGCGTGGTTCAGGTTGTTCGACGAGACCATGGCCGATTTGCGGGTACCAGTGGACGGGAAAGACCTCACCCTCGCAGACGCTCTGAACATGTTCCTCGACCCTGACAAGGAGAAACGGCGCGCGGCGGCCAAGGGGATGGAGAAGGCGCTCGGCGACAACATTCGTCTGTTCTCCCTGATCACCAATACGCTGGCGAAGGAAATGGAGATCGAGTGGAACTGGCGCAACTTCTCCCGCCCCATTTCAGCTCGGAATCTGAACAACCAGGTCGAGGACGAGGTCGTCGAGGCGCTGGCGTCCTCGGTCAAGGCCGCCTTTCCCGACCTGTCCCACCGTTACTATACGCTGAAGGCCAAGTGGTTCGGCGTGGGCCAAATGGATTACTGGGACCGCAACGCCCCCCTGCCCGACGAGGACGACAAGGTCTATTCGTGGGACGAGGCCAAGGCGCTGGTGCTCGACGCCTACCAGGCCTTCACGCCCGAGATGGCCACGATCGCCGGACGCTTCTTCGACGAGAACTGGATCGACGCGGCGCTCCGCCCCGGCAAGGATTCGGGCGCGTTTTCCCATTCCACCGTGCCGTCGGTCCATCCCTATATCCTGATGAACTTCCACGGCAAGTCGCGTGACGTAATGACTCTTGCCCACGAGTTGGGCCACGGCGTCCATCAGGTGCTGGCGACGGAGCAAGGGCATCTGCAGTGCCACACCTCCCTTCCGCTCGCCGAGACCGCGTCCGTGTTCGGGGAGATGCTGACCTTCCGCTCCATGCTGAGCGCCGAGACCGACCCCCGGCGCCGCCGCGCGCTCTTGGCGGGCAAGGTCGAGGACATGATGAACACGGTGGTGCGCCAGATCGCCTTTCACGAATTCGAGACCCGCGTTCACGACGAGCGCCGCGAGGGCGAGCTGAGCTCGGACCGGCTGGGCGAGATCTGGATGGACGTCCAGCGCGAAAGCCTGGGCCCCGCGTTCCGGTTCGATCCGAACTACCGCCACTACTGGGCCTACATCCCGCACTTCATCCATTCGCCGTTCTACGTCTACGCCTACGCGTTCGGGGACTGCCTGGTCAATTCGCTCTATCGCGTCCACATGGACGGCCACGATGGGTTCCAGCAGAAATACCTGGACATGCTGCGCGCGGGCGGGACCAAGCGGCACAAGGCGCTTCTGGCGCCCTTTGGCCTGGATGCGACAGACCCCGGCTTTTGGGGCCGGGGTCTGGAGATGATTTCAGGTTTCGTCGATGAACTGGAAACGATGGATTAGAAACCCATCGGATTGGGGAATGGCATCGACCGACCCATGTGACTCAATGGATTGGTGAATGCGTGCGAGCTTCTTCCCACGTCGTAGCTCACCCGGTTCATGTCGCCGGTCAGATGGCTCATGTCGGCGGTCATGCGGCCCATGTTGGCGTTCATCATGGTGGCCTGCTGGTTCATGCCCGCCACGTTGCCAGCCATGACGGTGACGTCGTTGGACATGGTCTCCACGGTCTGATCGATCCGCTTCAAGGAAACGCGCATGGCGGCCATGCTTTGGGACATGTCGACCTGGGTCTCGGACATGAAGCGCAGGTCGTTGCCCATGCCGACCATGATGACCGACATTTTCTTGATTTCCTTCGCCATGTCGTACATGACCCAGGTGAAGATGCTCATGACCACCACGATGCCCACGGTGGCTCCAACCAGGAAAAAGCCCTTCGTTACGAGTCTGTGCGGCATTTTCCGGACGTCTCCCACGTTGTCATTATCGTTAATATCGCTTTTCCTTTTTACGTCATCGTGGCGTATAAAGCAATGGCGTCGAAGCGAAAATCGTCGCGGCGCCGCAGCGATTCCCGCCCTTGCGGCGCAGCATTGAACATTACGGAAGCCTAATATGACCCGAATCCGCCGCCGAGAACTTATTGACCGCAAAGACCTTTCCCGCCGTCTTGAGGCCTGCGCCAAGGGCGATGGCGCGGCGCCGCAAAAAAAGGCGGAAATTCTTGCGATCCTGAAGGACGTCCTTGCCCACGGAAAGGACGTGGTCCGCAAGGGATTCGAGGACGGCGCGTCGGGCATGGACACGGTTCACGCCCATTCCTACTTGGTCGACAGCTTGATCCAGGCGCTGTTCCAGTACGCGGAAACCCACGTCCGCGCGCCCGAGGGGAAGAGCGAGGGCAAGCCCTACTCCATCATGGCCATCGGCGGATACGGCCGGGGCGAGCTGGCGCCGTTCTCGGACGTGGACTTGATGTTCCTGCTGCCCAAGTCTTCGGCCCCGGACGTGGAGCGGGTGGTGGAGTTCACGCTCTACATGCTGTGGGACATGGGTCTCAAGGTCGGGCACTCGACCCGCACCATCGACGATTGCGTAAAGCTCGCCCGCGAGGACCTGACCATCCGCACCAGCATGCTGGAATCCCGGCTGCTGTTCGGCGACCGGCCGCTGTTCGAGGCGTTCCGCAAACGCTTCGACGCCGATGTCGTGGCCCCGTCAGGCCCAGCGTTCGTCGAAGCCAAGCTGGCCGAGCGCGACGAGCGGCACGAACGCATGGGCGACACCCGCTACCTGCTGGAGCCCCACGTCAAGGAAGGCAAGGGCGGACTGCGCGACCTCCAGACCCTGTTCTGGATCGCCAAGTACCTTTATCGCGCGGAGCGGGTGAAGGACCTGGTCAAGCAGGGCGTGCTAACCGCCGCCGACAACCGGCGCTTCGCCAAGGCGGCCAATTTCCTTTGGACCGTGCGCTCCCATCTACACTTCCTGACCGGCCGGGCCGAAGAGCGGCTGGTGTTCAACGTCCAGGAGGAAGTGGGCAAGCGCATGGGCTATGGCGACCGCGCCAACCTGCGCGGGGTCGAACGCTTCATGAAACATTACTTCCTGGTGGCCAAGGACGTGGGCGACCTCACCCGCATCCTGTGCGCCGTGCTGGAGGAGGACCACAAGAAGCGCCGCTTCCGCTTCCCCTGGCTCAACTTCAACAAGGCGAGCGTCGAGGGCTTCAAGGTGGACGGCGCGCGCCTGGACGTGGCGTCCGAGGACGCCTTCGAGAAGGAGCCGGTCAAGATCCTCAAGCTTTTCCACGAAGCCCAGGAAAACGACCTGGACATCCACCCCCACGCATTGCGTCACGTAACTCAGAACCTCGGCCTGGTGAACGCCGAACTGCGCGAGGACCCCGAGGCCAATCGCGTCTTCCTGGAAATGCTGACGTCGAGAAAAGACCCGGAAGTTACGTTGCGCCGGCTGAACGAGGCGGAGGTGTTCGGCCGGTTCATCCCCGACTTCAGGCGGGTGGTGGGACAGATGCAGTACGATATGTACCACGTCTTCACCGTGGACGAGCACACCATCCACGCCATCGGCATCCTGCACCAAATCGAGATGGGGACGATGACCGAAACCCATCCCGTCGCGAGCAAGCTGATCCACGAACTGGAATCGCGCCGCGCCCTTTATGTTGCGGTTCTGCTGCACGACATCGCCAAGGGCCGCGGGGGCGACCACAGCGAGGATGGGGCCAAGATCGCCCGCAAGCTGTGCCCCCGGCTGGGCCTGAACTACTGGGAGACGGCGACGGTGGAATGGCTGGTGCGCCACCACCTGCTCATGTCCCGCACGGCCTTCACCCGCGACGTGGACAACCCCAAGACCATCGACGACTTCGTCCAGGTGGTCCAATCGCCGGAATGGCTGCGCATGCTGCACGTGCTGACGGTGACCGACATCCACGCGGTGGGCCCGACGGTCTGGAACGAATGGAAGGGCAACCTTCTGCGCGAGCTGTTCTACCAGGCGTCCGAGGCCATGGCCGGGCGCGCGCCAGCCGAATGGCGACAGGGCCGGATCGAGGCCTCCAAGCGCAAGCTGCGGGAGACCCTGGCCGAACGCGGCTGGGACGAGGCCGAAATCGAGCGCCACGTGGCGCTCGGCTATTCGGATTACTGGCGCGCGTTCGACGTCGAAGTCCACGCCCAGCACGCCGAGATGGTGCGTCGGGCCGAAGCGAACGACGCGCCGCTTTGGGTCGAGACCCACATCAACAAGCACCGCGAGGCCACCGACGTGGTTATCTACACCGCCGACCACCCAGGACTGTTCGCGCGCATCGCCGGGACCATGGCGCTGTCCGGGGCCACCATCCTCGACGCCAAGATCGTCACGCTGGCCAACGGCATGGCGCTGGACACCTTCTCGATCCAGGACCGGGCGACCGGAACCGCCTACGAGGATCGGAACAAGCTGGACCGGCTGTGGGGCCGGATCGAACAGTCCATGTCGGGCGAGATCCATGCGGCCAGGGAACTGAACGCGCTACGCGAAAACGCACTTCCCAGCCGCACCGACGTCTTCACCGTCGCGCCTCACGTGGTCATCGACAACCAGGCCAGCGCCAAGCATACGGTGATCGAGGTCAACGGTCGCGACCGCCCCTGCCTTCTGCACGACGTCACCCAGACGCTGACCGACCTGGGCCTCCAGATCCACAGCGCCCATATCTCGACATATGGGGAGCGGGTGGTGGACGTGTTCTACGTCAAGGACATCTTCGGTCTGAAGGTGAACCACGGCGACAAGCTGAAATCCATCCGCCGGCGCCTGGAAGGGGCCATGGACCCCGGATGCTGACATGGCGGCGATCGTCTCCGCCAGCTACAAGACCGACATCCCCGCCTTCTACGGCGACTGGTTTCTGAACCGACTCGAGGCCGGGTTCGCCCGGGTGGTCAATCCCTATTCGGGCAAGCCGTTCGAAGTCTCCCTCGCGCCCGACGACGTCGCGGGCTTCGTGTTCTGGACCCGGAACGCGGGGCCGTTCCTGGACGGGTTGGAGCGGGTGCGCGCCAAGGGCTTTCCCTTCATCGTCCAGTACACCGTCACCGGCTATGCCCGCGCGCTCGACGCCTCGGCCATCCCGGTCGAGGCCGCGGCCGGGCATCTGGCGCGGATCCGGGACCGGTTCGGCGCGGGCGTCGGCGTGTGGCGCTACGACCCGGTGATGGTCGCGGGCAAGGCGAACCCGGACTGGCACAGGGAGAATTTCGCGGGCCTATGCGCGAGGCTTCGGGGACTGGTGGACGAGGCGGTCCTCTCCTTCGCCCAGATCTATCGCAAATCCAGGCGCAACCTGGACGCGGCCGGGCTGGACTGGCGCGACCCGCCCATGGACGAGAAACGCGCGATCCTGGCCGACCTCGCCGCCATCGCCCATGACCACGGAATCCGCCCGACGCTCTGCGGCCAGCCTCATCTTCTGAGCTCGGGCTTGGAGGAATCCGCCTGCATCGACGCGAATCGACTTTCGGAAATCGCCGCGCGCGGCCTCGACGTTCCGCGCAAGCCGCACCGGACCGACTGCCGTTGCTGGGCCAGCCGGGACATCGGCGACTACGACACCTGCCCCCACGGGTGCGTTTACTGCTACGCGGTCAGGAGCCGCGGCGCGGCGCGCGCGAACCATCGCCGCCACGATCCGGAGGCCGAGTTCCTTATCCCCGACAACATGCGTTGACAGAACGGGCTTTGCTGCTAAAAGGTGGCGCGATGCTCACGACACCGGGTGGAAAGGATACCCGTCATGGATCGTGTTCTGGACGCCCTTCAGGCGTTGAGAGAGGAAATCGGCACCCTTCGCGACGAAAACGCCCGCGTCGGCTCCCTGGACGAGGAGGTGACCCGTCTGCGCGCCGAGAACGCCGAACTGCGCGAGGAGCTGATCGAGCTGGTCAACGACTACGGCAGCCTTCTGGACCGGGACTACGGCACCCGCGGCGACACCCAGCCCAGCCGCAACAACCCCATCATCCAACGCGCCCGCGCCACGCTCGCCAAGCACAAGGATTAGGCTTCTTCGTTTCCGTCATTGCCGGGCTTGACCCGGCAATCCATGGACCCCCGGGTCAAGCCCGGGGGTGACGGAAAGGAAAGGCGTCCCGCTTCAAACGACTTCATATCATCAGCCCCACCAGGGCGCCGGTCAGGCAGGTGGCGATGGTGCCCGCGAGGATGGCGCGGAGCCCAAGCTCCACCACCTCGCCCCGGCGCTCCGGCGCCATGGCGCCGAGCCCGCCGATCATGATGCCCAGGCTGCCCAGGTTGGCGAACCCGCACATGGCGTAGGTCATGATCAGGCGCGAGCGCTCGGACAGCGCGCCTTCGGGCAGCTTGGACATGTTCAGGTAGGCCAGAAGCTCGTTCAGCACCGTCTTGGTCCCCATTAGCGCCCCCGCCGTCGGCGCCTCGGCCCAGGGGATTCCCATCAGCCACGTCACCGGCGCCATGATCCAGCCCAGAACCCGCTCCAGCGCCAAGGGCGCGCCCGCCACGTCCGGCAACAGGCCCAGGATCTGGTTGGCCAGGCTGACCAGCGCCACCAGCACCACCAGCATGGCGGTCACGTTGATTAGAAGCTGGACCCCGTCGAGCGCGCCGCGCGTCAGGGCGTCCATGGTCCCGCGCGCCTCGGACGGGGCGAGTTGGAAGCCCGCGCCGCCGGTGTGGGTGGGATCGGGGATCATGATGCGCGCGATCAGGATGGCGGCGGGCGCGTTGATCAGCGACGCGGTCAGGATGTGGCCGAGCGCGCCCGGGATCACGCCTTGGAGGAACGTGGCGTAAAGCGCCATCACGGTCCCCGCGATGGTCGCCATGCCGCACGTCATCACCGTGAACAGCTCGCCCCGGCCGAGGGACGCCAGGTAGGGTCGGATCAGCAACGGCGCCTCGACCATGCCGACGAACACATTGGCGGCCGCGCCGACGCCGACCGCCCCGCCGACGCCGAGCGCGCGCTCCAACGCCCAGGCGAAGGCGCGGACCACCACGGGCAGCACGCGCCAATAGAACAGGATGGCGCTGAGCGCGCTCATGACCAGGATCAGGGGCAAGGCCTGGAAGGCGAGCACGAAGCTCGAACCCGGAACCGATTCCTGGAACGGCAACGCCCCACCGCCGACGTAGCCGAACGCGAACGTGGTGCCCGCCCTGGTCGCCTCCTGAAGCGCGTGGACCACGTCGTTGAGGGCCAGGAAGGCTTCGCGGATGGCTGGCGTCTTCAAGAGCACGAACGCCAGCGCCGCCTGGACCGCCAGCCCGGCCGCCACCGTTCTTATCCCGACCGCGCGCCGATCCTCGCTCAGCGCCCAGGCGAGCCCCAAGAGAACGCAGACGCCGAGAATTCCTTGAAACGCCATGATTTCTCCTCCCTCAGCGGCGCGACTATAGCGCACGCCACGCCTTGACGGGAGCGACGAGTCGCCATATGTCACTCGGGTCATGACGATTATGCCCATCCTCATCGCCCCCGAACCCGTCCTGAAGGAGGTGGCCAAGCCGGTCGAGGCCATCGACGACGGCGTCCGGGCGCTCATGGACGACATGCTGGAGACCATGTACGACGCCAACGGCGTCGGCCTCGCCGCGCCGCAAGTGGGCGTGTCCAAGCGCATCGTGGTCATCGACACCGCCAAGGACGGCGAGACCCGGCGCCCCATCCGCATGGTCAACCCGGAAATCGCCTGGGAATCGGACGAAAAAGTCACGCTGGAGGAAGGCTGCCTGTCCTTTCCCCAGCAGTACGCCGACGTCACTCGCCCGACCCGGGTCCAGGTCCGATACACCGACGAGAACGAAAAGGTCCAGACCCTGGAATGCGACGAGTTGCTTGGCCGCTGCGTCCAGCACGAACTCGACCATCTGGAGGGGGCCTTGTTCGTCGAGCGGGTCTCGGCGTTGCGCCGGGGCATGATCATGCGCAAGGTGGCGAAGATCAAGAAATCCCAGCAAGGGTAGCCACGCCATGCGCCTGATCTTCATGGGAAGCCCGGATTTCTCAACCCCGATCCTGGGAGCGTTGGCCGATGCGGGCCACGAGATCGCTTGCGTCTACGCCCAGCCGCCACGACCCGCCGGACGCGGCCACAAGGAGCGGCCCTGCCCGGTCCACGCCTTCGCCGCCGAGCGCGGCTTCCCGGTCAGAACCCCGAAACGATTGAAGGCCGAGGACGACCAGAAGGCCCTCGCGGAATTGGGCGCCGACGTCGCGGTGGTGGCGGCCTACGGCCTGATCCTACCGCCCGCCGTGCTGGCGGCGCCCCGGCTCGGCTGCGTCAACGTCCACGCCTCCCTGCTGCCCCGCTGGCGCGGCGCGGCGCCGATCCAGCGCGCCATCATGGCGGGCGACGCGGAAAGCGGCGTCACCATCATGCAGATGGACGAAGGCCTGGACACCGGACCCATGCTTCTGTCCGAATCCCTGCCGATCACGGCCGAGACCACGGCGTCGGTTCTGCACGACGCGCTGTCGGACATGGGCGCGCGGCTGATCGTGGACGCGCTCGAGGGACTGGAGGCCGGAACCCTGACGCCCACGCTCCAGCCCGAGGACGGCGTCACCTACGCCAAAAAACTGGACAAGGACGAGGGGCGCCTCGACTGGTCCCGCCCGGCCGACGAGCTGGAGCGCGCCGTCCGCGCGCTCAACCCCTGGCCTGGAGTTTGGTTCGAGCGCGGGGACAAGCGCGTCAAGGTCCTGGCCGCCGAGGCCGCCCATGGCGTCGGAGAGCCCGGAACCGCGCTCGACGACCGCCTGACCGTGGCCTGCGGGCACGGCGCGCTCCGCCTGACGCGGGTCCAGCGCGCGGGCAAGGGGCCCATGGACGCGGACGCGTTCCTGCGCGGCAATCCCGTGGCGGCGGGGGAGCGGCTGTAGGCCTCAGACCTTGGCCTCGTATTCGCAAAGATCGCTGATAATACAGGCGGGGCAATCGGGCTTTCGGGCTTGGCACACGTAACGCCCGTGCAGGATCAGCCAGTGGTGGGCGTGGCGGCGGTAGGCGTCGGGCGTCACCGCCTCCAACCCCTGCTCCACTTGGTCCGGCGTCTTGCCGGGCGCGAGGCCGGTGCGGTTGGAGAGCCTGAGGATATGGGTGTCCACCGCGATGGTCGGATGGGCGAAGGCGTTGTTCAGCACCACGTTGGCGGTCTTGCGTCCGACGCCGGGAAGCTTCACCAGCTTATCGCGGTCCTCGGGCACCTCGCCGCCGTGTTCGTCGATCATGATGCGGCTGAGCGCGATGATGTTCTTGGCCTTGGTGTTGAACAGCCCGATGGAGCGGATGTGCTCCTTCAGCCCGTCCTCGCCGAGCGCCAGCATCTCCTCCGGCGCCGTCACCTTCTCGAATAGGGCCTTGGTCGCCTTGTTCACCCCGACGTCGGTGGCCTGGGCCGATAGGACCACGGCGACCAGAAGGGTGTATGGATTGGACCAGTTGAGCTCGCCCCGGGGCTCGGGACGGTCCTCGGCCAGGCGGCGGTACAGCTCTTCGACGGTTTCGGGCTTCATGGCTCGGAGCATAATCCCGGCCGTTTCGAAAGCAACCCTTCGGCTGAGGCCGCGATGGCGGTATTCTCCCATTCATGAGCAAGGAAGACGACACGACGCGGCCGGGAGAGCCCTTTCCCCTCAAAAGGAACTTCCAGCGGCGCATCCTGCCGGGGCTTTTGCTGTTCGCCGCCGTGTTGACCGGGTTGGCGGCGTTCGCGGGCGACCGTGTGGCCAGGGGAATCTATCTCGAACTCGCGCAACGACGCGCCGAGACCATCGCCCGCGCGGTCGAAAGCGAGGCGCCGGAAGGCTGGGCCGCGCTGATGGCGGGGAAGACGGCCGCCGACCTCGCCGACACGGACCTGGGAGAGGCGCTGGCCGAAGCCTTCTCCGATGAGCGCGAGGAATTGGACTTGCCGGAGTTGAAGGTCTACGACCTGACGCGCAAGGTCCTTTACGCCACCGACGCCGATGAAATCGGCGAACGCGAGGACGGCGACGCCCTGGTCCGCGTCATCGAGGGCGGCCGCTCGGCCATCGAGGAAAAGGCGCTGCCGGACGGGGGCAGGCTCTATGAATTCTACGTTCCGCTCAACGACGAAACCGGGCGGGTCAAGGCTGTGTTCGAGCTGTACGAACCCGTCGGCCACCTGAACGCCATTCTGGTCCGCGCCGCCGTTCCGCTCGCATTCGTCTCCGGAGCGCTGCTTCTGGCGCTGACGTTTGCGCTGTTTCACCTGGTGCGCCGGGCCCAGGCGGACATCGACGCCCGCACCCGGGCGCTCGACGAATTGCGGCTTCGGCTCGAGACCTTCGTGTCCGCCTCGGCCGCCGCCGCCGCCAGGAACGCGGACATCCCGTCGCGCAAGATGGTCGCCACCTTGTTCTTTTCCGACATCCGCAGCTTCACCAGCTTCGCGGAATCCACCCCGCCCGAGGACGTGGTCGACTACCTGAACGCCATCATGGGCGTCCAGGTGGACGCGGTGGCGCGCCACCGCGGCGACGTGGACAAGATGATCGGCGACGCGGTGCTGGCGCGCTTCGACGGCGACGACGGCCCAGCCCGCGCGATCGCCTGCGCCCGGGACATCCTGGCCAAGGTGGACCGCATGGACCCGCCGCGCCGCATCGGCGTCGGGATTTACCGGGGCGAGGTGATCTCCGGCGCGATCGGGCCCAAGGCGCGCCGGGACTTCACCGTGATCGGCGACAGCGTCAACACGGCGGCCAGGCTGTGCTCGGACGCCAAGGCCGACGAGATCGTCGCGGCCGCCGCCCTGGCCGACGACGGCTTCGACCCCGAGGAAACCATCATGGTCAAGGGCCGCGGCGATCCCCTGACGATTCGCCGCTGGCGGCTTCCGGGTTGACGATGCCTTGGTGACAAACGCGCGGCGGCGTCCGATACTTGTGGTCTGCGGGATGGGACAAAGACGTGAAGGCGGGCTCTTTTCTCGGAAACAAGGACTTGGCCGCGCGGGTTCCCGCGTTGGTCGCCCTTGTCGCGGCGCTCGCGGCGACCTTGGCGGTCGCGGTCACGCATTTCCTCGCCCGCGACATCCTGGAGGACGAGGCCTTCAACAAGATCAAGGCCGTTCAGCAGGCCCGGACCACCGAGCTTTCGATCCACCTTCGCGCCATCGAAACCGAAATCACGCTTCTGGCCGAAAGCGACATGGTGGTGGACGGCCTGCACGCCTTCGAGGCCGCCTGGGCGGACATGGAGGGCGACCGACGGACCGAGCTGCAAAAACGCTACATCCGCGACAACCCGTTCCCCGATGGAAAACGGGATTCCCTGATCGCGGGGACGACGGGCGACGCCTATGACCAGGCCCACGCCCGGCATCACCCATGGTTCCGCAAACTCCGCGAGGCGCGGGGCTATTACGACGTCTTCCTGATCGATCATGACGGCAACGTCATCTATACGGTGGAGAAGGAGCGGGATTTCGGCTCGAACCTTTACGGCGGGCGCGTGGCGGAAACCGGGCTCGGCGAAACCATCCGCGCCATCCACCGCGAATTCCAACCGGGCGCGGTGGCGTTCACCGATTTCGAACCCTACGCGCCCAGCAATTACGCCCCCGCCGCCTTCATCGCCGCGCCGGTGTTCGACCGCCACGGCGAGCGGCACGGCGTCCTGGCGTTCCAGATGCCCATCGGGGTCATGAACGCCCTGATGCAGCAAAGGGCCGGCATGGGCGAAACGGGGGAAGCCTATCTCGTCGGCGCCGATCTTCTGATGCGCAGCGAATCCCTGGCCACCGAGCAGGCGGATATTCTGAGGACCCGCGTGGACACGCCCCAGGCCAACATGGCCCTGAAAGGCGAAACCAGCGCGATCAAGACCGTCAACTACCGTGGCGGCGAGGTCATCTCCGCCTTCGGCCCCATCGCGTTCCTGGGCGCCACCTGGGCGGTCGTGGTGGAGGAGGACGCGGACGCGATCCTGGCCCCGATCCACGCCATGGGCAGGAGCCTCGCATTGGTGGCCGCTGGCGTGATCGCGGCGATGGGCCTTTTCGCCGTGGTCTTGGCCCGGATCGTCTTTCGCCCGGTCGCCCAGTTGACCGAGACCTTCGAGCGCCTGGCCGAGGGCGACATCGGCGCCGACATCCCTCACGCGGACCGGGACGACGAAATCGGGCGCATGGCGAAAGCCGCCGCCGCGTTCCGGGAGATGACGGCGAAAACCATGGAGCGAAACTGGGTCCGGGGCCGCATCGCCGAACTCACGACGCGGCTGCAGCAGTCGGAGGGAAGCCGCGCCTTCTTCGACGGCGCCGCGTCGGGAATATCGGAAATCGCCGGATGCGGCTGGGGGGCGCTCCATGTGCTTGAGCCGAATTCGGGCGAGTTCGAACCGCTCGGCCGCTACGCCATCGGCGAGGAGGCCCCGATGGTGGGGGAAGGCGGGCTGGTCCGCCAATGCGCCGACGGGCGGGCACCCATCGCGCTCGACGCGCTGCCCGATGGATACCTGAATATCCGCTCCGGCGCGGGCGAGGCCCCGCCTCGGACGCTAACGCTGCATCCCCTCGTCCACGAGGACCGGGTCGTGGGCGTGCTGGAGCTCGCCGCCTTCGAGCCCCCGTCCGCGCGCGCGAACGCGTTCATCGAGGAGTTCCTCCCCATCCTCGCCGTCGGTCTGGACAATCAGATTCGGGAGCGCGAATACCTGCGCGGCCTGCCCGCCCACGAGCTTTAGGTCCAATCGACATTCAGCTTTGTGAATCCTGAATGTCGATTGGACCTAACCGGCGTTACCCCTGAACTTTCTCGAGCAGTTGGAACACCAGGCGGTCCGCTTCCTTGGGATCGACCCAGCAGGCGCCGGCGCCCCTGGGCCCGCCGCCTCCGCATTCGCGCATGAGGTTGCCCACGTGGACCTCGGGCGAGCTTTTGATGATGGACTTGCCCATGGCCAATTCGACCTTGCCGTTGTCCAGCGGCTTGATCGAGATGGAGAACCGGCAATCCGGGTACAGCGCGTAGACCATGAACCGGTTGCCTGGGAAGAACTTGTCCTCCTTGCGCAGGTCGGTGACCACCACGTCGCCCTTGATCTCGGAAAGCCGCGAAATCTGCAACTCGTGGAATTCCTCGTGGTAGGTGTAGACCTCCAACCGCTCCTGGACGTCGGGAAGCTGCAGAATCTCGTCGATCGGGGTGTGGCGGCAATAGGTCATCAGATCGACCATCAACTGCTCGGTCGGAATGCGGAATTCCTTGTAGTGCCGAAGCCCGCTGCGCCCGTCCAGGATGAAGTTCAACAGGACCCAGCCTTCCGGGGCCATGATATCCTCGATGCTGTAAAGCGCGGAGGACGCGCGATCCACCTCGCGCATCATGTCCTGGGAAATCTCGGGCAAGCCCTTTTCCCCACCGAAATGATTGTAGATCACCCGGGCCGAGGACTGGGCGTCGGGATCGAAGACGCAGTCGTCGCGCGAGCCGACACGCTCGAACTCGCTCCTGTGATGGTCGAAGCAGAGATGAACGCCCTCGGCGAAAGGAAGGTTGGCGGTGACGTCGTTGCCGCTGACGGCGACGGCGCCGTCCTCGATCTCCTTGGGATGGGCGAACAGAACGTCGCCCAGCATGTCCTTTTCCTGCAGAAGCGCGCCGGAGGCAACGCCGTCGAGGTCGTTGCTGGTGATCAGGCGGAACTTACCTTCCGACATGTTTCCTACCCTGGCTTTGGAAGACGCGCGAGGGGATTTTCACTCCCTCTTCGTGGAAATGCAAGGGATGCATTGCATCCGATCCAGATTCAGGCGGTTTTTTCGCTCTCCGCGGCGAGTATCTCCTCGAACCAACCGGCGTAGGCCCTCGCCTGATCTTGAGCGCGGTACAGGCTATTGGCCTGATCCGCGCCATTCCGGCCCAGGCGTTCGCGGAGTTCGGAATCGTCCAATAGCCGTTTAATCCCCCCAGCCATCGCATCCGCGTCGCCGGGCGGAGTCAGGATTCCGGTGGGCTCCGACTCGCCCCGGTCCAGGTGGCGGATGCGCTCCGGCACCGCGCCGACGGCGTTGGCGACCACGGGCAGGGCCGACGCCATGGCCTCGGCGATGGTCAGCGAGAACGTCTCCACCCTGGCCGCGTGGACGTAAACGTCTGCGGCGCGGTAATGACGCACCACCTCGGCCGGGTCGTGCAGGAAGGGGACGTAGCGAACCTCGACGCCCCCGACGACCTCGGGCGGCGCGTCCTCGCCGAGCGCCAGCAGCAAGGGCGCTCCCTCGCCACCCAGCATGGCGAGGGCCTTTCGCAACAGGGCGAAGTCCTTCCATTCGTTCTGGCGAATCATTCCCGCCACGGTGGCCAGAACCGGCCGGTTCGGGTCCAGGCCGAGCGCGCGCCGGGCCTCGGCCCGCTCCCCCCCCGCGAAGAACGCGTCGTCGACCCCGTTGAAGATCACCCGCGAATCCTTGACCCCCGGCGCCATCAGGGACTGCTCCACCCGATCCATCAGCCAGCGCGACGGCGTCGCCACGTAGAGCTTGGCGTTCGCGAAATGGGCGCGCTTGCGCAGCCAGTTGAACGCGGTCGCGTCCCTTCGGACCGGGGGATAGACGTCAAGCGACGGGCACTCGCCGCACCCGTTCAGCCACCTTTCGCAGTCGAAGGAATGGGCGCAATGGCCGCTCATGGGCCAGCAGTCGTGCAGAGTCAGGACCACGGGCAGCCGCCTGGACAACTCCGCCAGCGCCCCGAGATCGAAATAGTTTCCATGCAGGTTGTGGCAGTGCAGGACGTCCGGGGGCTCCGGCGCGACCTCGGCGATCAAGGATGATCCAGGAAAGCGGAAATCCTCCATCCCGCGCCATCGGTCCATGGCCGCGCCTGGCCGGGCCAGCGTCCGGAACCCGGCCGCGACCGCCCCGCTTCCCGACGCGTCCGCAAGGGCGAACATGGCGCGGCCCCAGGGTCCGTGGCCCAGGCTTTCCGGAATGGCCAGGACATGCTCGCCGTTCCCTCGAACGCGCTTGACCGCGAGCCATGCGGAATGGCCGATGCCCCGATAGGCGGCGTTCAGCCGCGACGCCACCGCCTCGGCCCCGCCGCCGACGTCGTAGGTGTTGAGTTGAAGGATGCGCAAGGGCATTGGGTCCACCGCGTCTCGGGTTTCGAAAGCTGAAGCGCGTGGATGCCCGTGTCAAGCATGGGCGTGACGAAGAAAAAGGTCGTTATTTTCAAACGATCTTGACCAGCGCGTGCCGTTTCTTCCCGGCGGATACCTTTATGACACCCTCCCCGGAGGCGTGGGCGGCGGTGATGGTCTCCACCTCGTTGGCCAGGGCCTTGTCGTTGACGCGCCCGCCGCCACCCTTGATCAGGCGCCGAGCCTCGCCGTTGGACTTGGCGAGTCCGAGCCGGACGAAAAGCGCGGGGGCCTGGATTCCCTCGTCCATCTCGGCCTGGGGGATTTCGAAGGTCGGCAGGTCGTCGCCGAGCGCGCCTTGCTCGAAGGTCTTTCGCGCGGTCTCGGACGCGGCCGTCGCGGCGTCCGCGCCGTGGCAGAGCGCGGTCGCCTCGGTGGCGAGGATCTTCTTGGCTTCGTTCAACTCCGCCCCCTCAAGGGCCTCGAGCCGGGCGATCTCGTCCAACGGCAATTCCGTGAACAGGCGCAGGAAGCGGCCGACATCGGCGTCCTCGGTGTTGCGCCAGTACTGCCAGTAGTCATAGGGGCTCAGCATGTCCGCGTTCAGCCACACCGCGCCCGCCGCCGACTTGCCCATCTTGGCCCCGGACGCGGTGGTCAGCAGCGGCGTGGTCAGGCCGTGGAGCGCGCGGTTGTCGGCCCGGCGCGCCAGCTCGACCCCGTTGACGATGTTGCCCCACTGGTCCGAGCCGCCCATCTGCAGGACGCAGCCGTTGCGCCTGGCGAGCTCAACGAAATCGTAGGCCTGGAGGATCATGTAGTTGAACTCCAGGAACGTCAGGGGCTGCTCCCTCTCCAGCCGGAGCTTCACCGAATCGAAGGTCATCATCCGATTGACGGTGAAGTGCGGGCCGTAGTCGCGCAGGAATTCGATGTAGTTCAGGCCGTCCAGCCAGTCCGCGTTGTTGACCATCACCGCGTCGGTGGGCCCGTCGCCGAAGTCCAGAAACTTGGCGAACACCTGCTTGATGCCCGCCATGTTGGCGTTAATCGCCTCGTCCGTCAGAAGCTGGCGGGATTCGTCCTTGCCCGACGGATCGCCGATCCGCGTGGTGCCGCCGCCCATGAGCACGATGGGCTTGTGTCCCGCCTTCTGCATCCGGCGCAGCAGCATGATGGACACCATGGACCCCACGTGCAGGCTGGGCGCGGTGCAGTCGAAGCCGATGTAGGCCGTCACCACGCCGTCCGCCGCCAGCGCGTCCAGGCCCTCCAGGTCGGTCGCCTGGTGCAGGTAGCCGCGTTCGACCACGGTCTGGATGAAGTCTGATCGGTAAGTGGCCATCGGCTGCGAATCCCTGGTATCTTGGCGTGAATTGCGGGCCGGATTAGCATAATCGCAAGGAGGAATCCATGGCCATCAGGGCGCTAGGGCTGATGAGCGGAACCTCGCTCGACGGCATCGACGCCGCCGTGATCGAGACCGACGGCGAACGGGTGGCGGACTTCGGCCCGTGGCGCACCACGCCCTATGACCCGGGCTTTCGCGAACGGTTGCGCGCCGCGCTCGGAACCCGTGGGGACGAGGCGCTGGGGCGCGAGCTCGCTCTGCTGCACGCCGATGCGGTCAAGGCCTTGCTGGCCGAGGCCGGGCCGGTGGATCTGATCGGGTTTCACGGCCACACGGTCTTCCACGACCCTGGGGCGGGCGTGACGGTCCAGATCGGCGACGGCGCCCTTCTCGCCCGGGAAACCGGAATCCCCGTGGTCTGCGATTTCCGGTCCCGCGACGTGGCCGAGGGCGGCGAGGGCGCGCCGTTCGCTCCGCTCTACCACGCCGCCCTGGCCCGCGATTTGGAGCGCCCGCTCGCGGTCCTCAACGTCGGGGGTGTCGCCAACGTGACCTATCTGGGCGGGAGCGGCGAGATCGTCGCCTTCGACACGGGCCCCGGCAACGCGCTATTGGACGACTGGGTCCGGAGACATACGGGACAAACCTGCGACGAGGGCGGGGGCCTCGCCATGGCCGGGCGGGCGAACCCGCTGGCGCTGATCGGCCTGTTCAACGATCCCTATTTCCGCCGCCGGGCGCCCAAGTCGCTGGATCGCGATCATTTCCAGGGCGCGCTGGAGGTCGTCGCGGGCATGTCGGCGGAGGACGGCGCGGCGACGTTGACCGGCTTCACCGCCGGCGCCGTAGCCCGCGCGTTGGAGCATCTGCCCGAGCCGCCCAAACGCTGGCTGGTCTGCGGCGGCGGGCGCCATAACCCGGCGATGATGGAGGCCCTGGCCCAGGCGCTGGAAACGACCGTCGAACCGGTGGAGGCCGCGGGCTGGAACGGCGACGCGCTCGAGGCCCAGGCCTTCGCGTTCTTGGCGGTGCGCTCGACGAAGGGAATGCCGCTTAGCCTGCCGACGACCACGGGGGTGAAGGAGGCGGTCTGCGGGGGGCGGCTGCACGAAGCGGCTTGATGAGGGTCACGCCCCCTCGCCCAGCGCCGTCTCCAGGTAGTCGTCCACGTTCACGATCAGGTCCTGGATGTGGGACTGATAGAAGTGGTCGCAGCCGTCCACCACGCGATAGTCGATGGTGATGTTCTTCTGGCTCGACAGCTTGGCGCAGAGCTTGTCCACCGAGTTCTGCGGGATCACGTCGTCGGCGGTCCCGTGGATCACCAGCCCCGAGGCGGGACACGGCGCGAGAAAGGTGAAGTCGTACATGCTGGCGGGCGGCGAGACCGAGATGAAGCCGCTGATTTCCGGGCGGCGCATCATCAACTGCATGGCGATCCAGGCCCCGAAGGAATAGCCCGCGATCCAGCAGGCCCCGGCGTTGGGGTTGTAGGACTGCATCCAGTCCAGAGCCGAGGCGGCGTCGTTCAATTCCCCCTGGCCGCTGTCGAAGCGGCCCTGAGAGCGACCGACGCCCCGGAAATTGAAACGCAACACGGAAAAGCCCCGCTGCACGAAGGACTGGTACAGCGCCAACACCACGTTGTTGTTCATGGTGCCGCCGTGGCGCGGGTGCGGGTGCAGCATCAGCGCCACGGGCGCGTTCGGCTGCTTGGAATGATGATAACGGCCTTCGATACGGCCTTCGGTCCCGTTGAAGATCACTTCTGGCATGGCAATTCAGCGCTCACACGATGCGAAAACGCCGCCTCAATGCGTTTTGTTGACAGGGGAAATAGGGGAACTTGTCCTTGGCTCAATCAGTGTCGGCCATAAAACTTGACCGCTCTGGTCGGGCATCCTATATTCCACTCAATCGCTCTGGGGGCGTGTTTCCGGGGTCGTCACGACGCCGCGAAACTGCCCCCATGGGCTTTGAAAAGCAACAGAAAAATAACCAAGGACGCTTTAGGGGCATGATCCTCGCCAGAATAAGAGACGACATCGATTCCTTCATGGCCCGCGATCCGGCCGCCCGGTCGCGGCTGGAGGTCATGTTGTGCTACCCCGGCGTGCACGCCCTCATCGTATACAGGGTGACCTCGGTTCTGTGGCGGCGCGGCTGGCGGCTTCTGGCGCGATTCCTCTCGCACCTGGGCAAGCTCGCGACCCACATCGAAATCCATCCCGGCGCGACCATCGGCAAGCGGCTGTTCATCGACCACGGCTCGGGCGTGGTGATCGGCGAGACCTCGGTGATTTGCGACGACGTGACCATCTATCAAGCGGTGACGCTTGGAGGCATCGCGCCTTCGGTGGATTCCCACGCGCAAAAGGACGTGAAGCGCCATCCCACAATCGACGACGGGGCCATCGTCGGCTCCGGCGCCCAGGTGTTGGGCAACATCGTGGTGGGCAAGGACGCCCGCGTCGGCGCCAACGCGGTGGTCAGCATCGACGTTCCCCCCGGCACCACGGCGGTGGGCATCCCCGCCCACGTGGTCATGCCCAAGGACAAGCGCCGTGCGCGGGAGTTCATGGCCTATGGAACCTCGCCGGACGGCGCGCCCGATCCAATGTTCCGCGATATCGATTACCTGCGCCGCCAGATGGCGGCCCTGATGGACCGCATCGACGAGCTCGAGGACGAGCTCCGGGTCTATCGCGAAGCCGACGAGCATTACGACGACAACTCCGCCGACCGCCCCCGTGGCGAGTACGGCGATGGCCCGACGGTGGTGATCACCGGAAAGCCGCAATAAGCAAGGAGGAGGTGGCACGTGAGACTCAGCACCAAGGGGCGCTACGCCGTCATGGCCATGGCGGACCTAGCCCATCACAGCAACGGAAAGCCCGTCGCGCTCGCCGACATCGCCGAGCGCCAGGAAATTTCGCTTTCGTATCTTGAGCAACTGTTCGGCCGCCTGCGCAAGGGCGGCCTGGTCAGCAGCGTCCGCGGCCCCGGCGGCGGCTATCTTCTGGCCCGTCCGTCCGACGAGATGCGGGTGTCCGACATCATCGCCGCCGTGGACGAGGCCATCAAGACCACCCGCTGCAGCGCCGGTTCCCCCAGTGGCTGCCACCAGGACCAGAGCCGCTGCCTGACCCACGACCTGTGGGTGGAGCTGAGCAACCAGATCTACCTGTACCTCAGCTCGGTCAGCCTGGCCGACGTGTGCGACAAGCGGGTTCTGGGCACCAGCGGCGAACTGCACCGCCGCGACCAGCCCTCCACCGTCGTGGCCGCCCAGTAACGGGGCGAACGGGAACGAAAGGACCAAGGGCGATGCCCAAGGCCGCGTACATGGACCACAACGCCACCACGCCCGTTTGCGCGGCCGCGTATTCGGCCGCGCTGGGCGCCATGTCCGCTTGCGGCAACCCGTCCTCGGTCCACGCCTGCGGCCGCGCCGCGCGCCGCATCCTCGACGACGCCCGCGAGAGTCTCGCCGCGTTGACCGGGGCGAGGCCCGAGAACGTGATTTTCACCAGCGGGGGAACCGAGGCCAACAACCAGGCGCTTTTGGGCCATGGGAGCGTCTGCGCCTCCGCCGTGGAGCACGCCTCGGTCCTGAACGCGCGGCCGGACGCGCGGATCATTCCCGTCGACGGCGACGGGGTCGTCGGCCTGGACGCGCTTCGCGCCCTGCTCGGCGGCCGGGACCGGCCCGACATGATCTCGATCATGCTGGCCAACAACGAGACCGGCGCGATCCAGCCTGTGGCCGAGGCGGCCGAGATCGCCAAAAGCTTCGGCGTCCTCGTCCACTGCGACGCGATCCAGGCGGTGGGGCGCATCCCCGTGGACATGACCGCTCTCGGCGTCGACGCGCTGACCGTTTCCGCCCACAAGATGGGCGGGCTTCCGGGTTCCGGCGCGTTGATCGTCGCAGACGGCTTCGAACCCCGGACCCTGATCAACGGCGCGAGCCAGGAGCGCGGAAGGCGGAGCGGAACCGAGAACCTGCCGGGCGTCGCCGCCTTGGGCGCGGCGGCCGCGACCGCCGACCTGGACGCCTTCGCCGCCCTCGCGCCCCTGCGCGACCGTTTCGAGGACGAACTCAAGGCCCGCGCGCCCGAGGCCCGCATCCTGAGCGCGGACGCGAAGCGCCTCGCCAACACCTCGTGTTTCGCCGCGCCAGGTCTTCCGGCCGACACCCAAGTCATGGCGCTCGACCTCGCGGGCGTCGCGGTCAGCGCCGGGTCCGCCTGCGCGTCCGGCGCGGCCGGGGCCAGCCGCGCGCTGGCCGCCATGGGCGTTCCGGACGACATCGCCCGCTGCGCCGTCCGGGTCAGTCTGGGCCCAGGTTCCGACGAAAGCGCCATCGAACTGTATTTCCAGGCGTGGGACGAGCTCAGAACCCGCGCCCAAGCCGCCTGAATGAGGGAATGTAGGTGACAAATGACCAATAAGAACCCCAACGCGCCGATCTACCTGGACTATCAGGCGACCACGCCGACCGACCCCCGGGTGGTCGACGCCATGCTGCCGTATTTCACCGAAAAGTTCGGCAATCCCCATTCCCGCAGCCACGCCTACGGCTGGGACGCCGAGGAAGGGGTGGAGACGGCGCGTGGGCAGATCGCGCGCATCATCGGCGCCAACGCCAAGGAGATCATCTTCACCTCGGGCGCGACCGAGTCCAACAACCTGGCGATCAAGGGCGTGGCCCGGTTCTACAAGGACAAGAAGAACCACATCATCACCGCCGTGACCGAGCACAAGTGCGTGCTCGACACCTGCCGCCATCTGGAGCAGGACGGATTCGAGGTCACCTACCTGCCGGTCAAGGAAAACGGCCTGATCGACCTGGACGAACTCAGGGCCGCCATCACGGACCGCACGGTCCTGGTTTCGATCATGGCGGTCAACAACGAGATCGGCGTGATCCAGCCCTTGAAGGAAATCGGCGCCACCTGCAAGGAGAACAAGGTGTTCTTCCACACCGACGCGGCGCAAGCGGTGGGCAAGATTCCCCTCGACGTCAACGAAATGAACATCGACCTGATGAGCATCTCGGGCCACAAGGTCTATGGCCCCATGGGCGTCGGCGCCATGTTCGTGCGCCGCAAGCCCCGGGTCCGGCTCGAGGCCCTGATCAACGGCGGCGGGCAGGAGCGCGGCATGCGGTCCGGCACACTGCCGACCCCGCTCTGCGTCGGGCTCGGCGCCGCCTGCGCCATCGCCGAGGAGGAAATGGCCGCCGAGGCCGAGCGCCTGAAAATGCTGCGCGACCGGTTCTACAACACGGTGATGGAGCGCCTGCCCGAGGTGTTCCTGAACGGCGACCTGGACCAGCGCATCCCCGGCAACATCAACATCAGCTTCGCCTACGTCGAGGGCGAGGGCCTGATGATGGGGATCAAGGACCTGGCGGTCTCGTCCGGGTCCGCCTGCACGTCGGCGTCGCTGGAGCCGTCCTACGTCCTGCGCGCGCTCGGCGTCGAGGACGAACTGGCGCACACGTCGCTCCGCATCGGGCTTGGACGTTTCACCACGGAGGAAGAGGTGGACACCGCCGCCGAGCGCATCATCCACGAAGTCGAGCGCCTGCGCGCCATGAGCCCGCTCTGGGAGATGGCCCAGGACGGCATCGACATCAAATCCATTCAATGGGCCGAGCACTAAGGAAGGGCAACGACCATGTCGTATAGCGAAAAACTGATCGACCACTACGAAAACCCCCGCAACGTCGGCAGCCTGGACAAGGGATCGGACGATGTCGGCACCGGTCTCGTGGGCGCGCCCGCCTGCGGCGACGTGATGAAGCTGCAAATCAAGGTCGGCGCCGACGGCGTCATCGAGGACGCCAAGTTCAAGACCTTCGGCTGCGGCTCCGCCATCGCGTCGAGTTCTTTGGTCACCGAATGGGTCAAGGGCAAGTCCATCGACGAAGCCGCCGATATCAAGAACACCGACATCGCCGAGGAATTGGCGCTGCCGCCGGTGAAGATCCACTGTTCGGTCCTGGCCGAGGACGCCATCAAGGCCGCGGTGAAGGATTACAAGGACAAGAACGGAGACAAGGCCGCGACGGAAGCCGCCGAATAGCGGCTTCCCGCTCGACAAGGAGAGGATTGAAATGAACGCGACGAACGAACGACCCGCCCCCATCACCGTGACCGAAGCCGCGGCCGAGCGGGTCAAGGCCATGCTGGAAAACCGGGGCAAGCCGTCCGTCGGCATCCGCATCGGGGTGCAGACCAAGGGATGCTCGGGCTTCACCTACACGCTCGAATACGCCGACGAAAAAACGCCCCATGACGAGGTGGTGGAGGCGAACGGCGTCACCGTGCTGATCGACCCCAAGGCCATCATGTTCATCGTCGGGACCGAGATGGACTACACCGAGGAAAAGATGCGCGCGGGCTTCGTGTTCCGCAATCCCAACGAAAAGGGACGCTGCGGCTGCGGCGAATCCTTCCACGTCTGAGCCCGAAACGTCATGACCGAGACCGCGAGCAAGGTCGCACCCTGCTGGTCCTGCAAGGGGCCGGTGGCGGAAGGCGAGCCGTTCTGCCCCACCTGCAACGCCGTGCAGCCCCCGGGACAGACCGACCATTACGCCCGTCTGGGGCTCGACCCGATATTCGACCTGGACCTGGGTGAACTGGACCGCAAGTACTTCGAGCGCCAGCGCATGCTGCACCCCGACCGCTTCGCCACCCGCACGGCCAAGGAAAAAGCCCTGTCGCAACTGCAGGCCACCAGCCTGAACGACGCTTATGAAACCCTGAAGGACCCGACGCATCGCGCCGAATACCTGGTGCATCTGAAAGGCGCGGGCGTGGTTCCCGAAGGCTGCCACCTGGTCAACGACCCGAGCGTGCTGATGGAGGCGATGGAGCTTCGCGAGGCCCTGGCTGACGCCGAGAGCGCCGACGAGGTCGCCAAGGTGTCCAAACGCGCCAAGGCCGACATGCGGGAATGCATCGACAACCTGAAATCCCTGTTCGAGGACGAGGACCTGGAAGGCGCCTGCAAGATGACGTCGCGCCTGAAATACCTGTCCAAGCTGGCCGACGAAACCCGCGCACGGCGGGCCGCCATCGCAATGATGGCCTGAACGCTCTGACATCAAGGTAACCATGGAAGTTCTTCTGCAAATCCACGAACCGGGCGAAACCCCGGACCCGCACGAAGGGGACGTCGCGCTCGCCGTCGGCATCGACCTCGGCACCACCAACTCGGTGGTCGCCATCAGCCGGGAGAACGAACCCGAGGTTCTGCGCGACGGCGACGGCAAGGGGCTGGTGCCCTCCATCGTCGCCTACGCCGCCGACGGCTCGGCCATCGTGGGCGAAATGGCGAAGCGCCTGTTGCTCGACCGCCCGGAAAACGTGGTCAGCTCGGTCAAGCGGCTGATGGGACGCGGCGCGGGCGATCTGAAGACTCTTGGCGGAACCCTGGCCTACGACGTGGACTCCGAGGGCGAGGGCATGGTTCGGCTCAACGTCGCCGGGAACCGCCTGACCCCGGTGGAGATTTCCGCCGACATCCTTCGCGCGCTCAAGGAGCGGAGCGAGGACCAACTCGGCCAACTGGTGGAAAAGGCTGTGGTGACCGTCCCCGCCTATTTCGACGACGCGGCGCGCCAGGCGACCAAGGACGCCGCGCGCCTCGCGGGCCTCGAGGTCCTGCGCCTGGTCAACGAGCCCACCGCCGCCGCCCTCGCCTATGGCCTCGACAAGGGGGCGGAAGGGCTTTACGCGGTGTTCGACCTCGGCGGCGGCACCTTCGATATATCGCTCCTTCGCATGGAGAAGGGCGTGTTCCAGGTGCTGGCCACCGGCGGCGACGCCCAACTCGGCGGCGACGACTTCGACCACGCCTTGGCCGAACATTTCCTTTCCGAACGGCGCGAGAAGAAGGGCGAGGAGACCGTCACCGTCGGCGAGGCCAAGATGGCCCTGATGACCGCGCGCCTCGCCAAGGAGTGCCTGACCAGCAAGCAGAGCGGCGATTTCGCCCTCGACCTGGACGGCGCCAACTCCACCCACTCCATCACCCGCACCGTGTTCGAGAACTTGATCGAACCCCTGGTCGACCGCACGGTCCGGCTATGCGCGGGCGTGCTCAACGACGCGGGCGTGGACCCGGAGGATGTTAAGGGCATCGTGTTGGTCGGAGGCTCCACCCGGGTGCCTCTGGTGCGCAAGAAGGTCGAGGACTTCTTCGGCGTCGCCCCGCTGTCCGACATCGACCCGGACGAGGTGGTCGCCGTCGGCGCGGCGCTGCAGGCCGAGGCCTTGACCGTGGGGTCCGACAACCTCTTGCTCGACGTGACGCCCTTGAGCCTCGGCATCGAGACCATGGGCGGGCTGGTGGAGAAGATCATCCCCCGCAACACGCCCATGCCCGTGTCCAAGGCCCAGGAATTCACCACCTTCAAGGACGGCCAGTCGGCCATGGCGGTGCATGTGCTCCAAGGCGAGCGGGAAATGGCGGACCAGTGCCGCTCCTTGGCCCGGTTCGAGCTTCGCGGCATCCCGGCCATGGCGGCGGGCGCGGCCCGCATCCGGGTGACCTTCGCCGTCGACGCCGACGGCCTTCTGACCGTCAGCGCCTTGGAGGCGACAACCGGCGTGGAGCAACAGGTCCAGGTCAAGCCCTCCTACGGCCTCGAAGAAGAGGAAATGGCCCGGATGCTCTACGACTCCATGGCCCACGCCCAGGACGACATGGCGCTTCGCGTGCTGACCGAGGCCCGGGTCGAGGCCAAGCGGAACCTGCTCGCCGTCGGCGCGGCGCTGGAAGCGGACGGGGAGCTTCTCGACGCCCACGAACGCGCCGCCATCGAATCCCTGATGGAGCGCCTTGGGAAAGCCTGCGAGGGCGACGATCGGGACGCCATCAACGTCCTCGCCGAGGAGTTGGAGGCCGGAACCAAGTCCTTCGCGGAAAAGCGCATGGACCGCGGCGTCCGCGCGGCGCTCGGCGGCCACAATGTGGAAGACTTCGAATAGGAACCGAACGCCATGCCGAAAATGACCTTCATCGACCACGACGGAAACCGCAAGGAGGTGACGGCGGACGCGGGTGAATCGGTGCTGGAGATCGCCCACGACAACGGGATCGACCTGGAAGGCGCCTGCGAGGGCTCGGTCGCGTGCTCCACCTGCCATGTCGTGGTCGCCGACGAATGGTTCGACCGCCTGCCCGAGGCGACCGAGGAGGAGGAGGACATGCTGGACCTCGCCTTCGGCCTCAGCATGACGTCCCGGCTCGGCTGTCAGATCAAGCTGACCGACGACCTCGACGGCCTGGTGGTCACCCTGCCGGAAGCCACGAGGAACATGGCGGTGGACAAGAAATAGCCGCGAGGCGGAGATCAAACGGGAGCGCCACTTTAACAAGGACCACCCCCATGAAATGGACCGATATCCACGACATCGCCATCGAGCTGGAGGACGCCCGTCCGGACGCGGACATCATGCATGTCCGTTTCACCGACCTGTGGAAATGGGTCCAGGAGCTTCCCGGCTTCGACGACGACCCCAAGAAATCCAACGAAAAAATACTGGAAGCCATCCAGGCCGCGTGGCTGGAGGAGCGGGACTGACGCCTCAACGTTTGCGCCGCACGCCAAAGCCACTATACTTCCCCCAAGCGGGATCGGTGACGACAGGAAAATCCCGCAACGAGGAGAGAGAGATGAGCGTTCGCGACCTTATGAGCAAAAAGGGCTCCGATATCATCAGCGTTCGGCCCGAGGACACGGTCGAGACCGTGGCCACCCTGCTCGCCACCAACAACATCGGCGCCATGCCCGTCCGCGACGCGGAGCGCAAGCTGGTCGGCTTGATTTCCGAGCGCGACGTCATTCGCGGCTTCATGCAACGCGGCTGTCAGGTTGTGAAGATGACCGCGAAACAATTGATGACGCCGAAGGTGGTCACATGCAAGATCAGCGACGACATCAAGAACGTGGCCGAAAACATGGCGCGCCGCCACTTCCGCCACATGCCGGTGCTTGACGGCGACGAGTTGGTGGGCATGATCAGCCTGCGCGACGTGCTCGAAGGCCGGTTGCAACAGACCGAGCTCGAAGTCAACGTGCTGAGAGACATCGCCATCACCAAGTGATCATCGAGGCGGGACGATGAAACGGACGGCGGGAATTCGAAAGGTTGCGGGCGCTTTGGCGCTCGCCTTCGCGTTGGGCGCGGGGCTTCCGGCCTTCGCCAAGCCCGAGGGCACCGGCCTGCCCCTGCCCCGCTTCGTCAGCCTGCGCGCCGACAAGGTCCACATGCGCACCGGCCCCGGCATGCGCTATCCCATCGAATGGGTCTATCAGCGCGAAAAGCTCCCGGTCGAGATCATCGCCGAGTACAAGCAGTGGCGGAAGGTCCGCGACTGGACCAACGCCCAGGGCTGGGTCCACCAGAGCATGCTGGCCGGAACCCGCACGCTGGTGGTGACCGAGACCATCCGAACCCTTTATTCCGAACCCTCGCCCCAGTCCCGCCCCGTCGCCCGGGTCGAGCCCGGCGTGGTCGGCAACATCATCCAATGCCCGGGCCAGAACGACTGGTGCCACGTGCGATTGGGCGAGCAAAAGGGCTGGCTGCCCCGCGCCGACTTCTGGGGGTTGCAGCCGGACGAAGTGGTGCAGTAACCGCTTTCCTTACCCGTCTTGCCGCAACGGCACGAAGTGCGTCGGGCCCAGGTCCTCGACCTCCTCGCCGTCTTCGGTGCGGGTGACGCGCCACAGGCGTTGGCCGCCTTCCTGAAATCCCACCGGCACCACCATGACCCCGCCGATGGCCAGTTGGTCCAGAACCGCGCCCGGCATGTCCTCGGCGGCGGCGGTGATGATGATGCGGTCGAACGGCGCCTGTTCCGGCCAGCCGAGAGAGCCGTCGCCCTGGATCGCGGTGATGTTGGAGAAGCCGAGTTCGTCGAATTTGGCGACCGCGCTTCGGAACAGGTCGCCGATGCGCTCCACCGTATAGAGGCGGCGGCAGAGCGGGGCCAGGACAGCGGCCTGGTACCCGGACCCGGTGCCGATCTCCAACACCTTCAAACGCGTGTTGAGCTGCAGCGCCTGGGTCATCAGGCCCACCGTGGTCGGGCGCGAGATGGTCTGCTGGTGGCCGATGGGCAGGGTGACGTCGTCGTAGGCCTTGTCGCGGAAGGTCTCGGGCACGAACAGCTCGCGCGGAAGGTTCTCCATGGACGCCAGCACGTCGGGGTCGATCACCCCGTTGCTGCGGAGGTCCAGGATAAGGCGGATCTTGCGCGAGTCGGGCAGGCTCATGAAAGCGCCTCCCTCAGGGTTTCCAAAGTCGCGTCGTGGGTCAGGTCCAGCGACATGGGCGTGACGGAAATCGCGCCGCGATAGACCGCTTCCAGATCCGAATGGGGCTGGCCCGGCTCCTCGTCCCGCTGCGCCCCGATCCAGTAATAGGGGTTGCCGCGCGGGTCCACGCCCGGCTGGATCTCCTCGCCGATCTTGCGTTTGCCCTGGCGGGTGGCCTCGACGCCGGTGACCCGGTCGGGCGGAACGTCGGGAAAGTTGACGTTGACCAGCACGTTGCCGGGCCACGACGCGGCCAGAAGCCGCTTCAACACGTCCGGCAGATGGCGCTCCACCGTGTCCCATCTTGGCGCGCTCGGATCGTCGTAGACCAGGCTGAGCGCGATGGCGGGAAGACCCAACAGCGCTCCTTCCATGGCGGCGGCGATGGTGCCGGAATAGGTGGCGTCGTCGCCGAGGTTGCCGCCCTTGTTGACGCCAGACAGCACCAGGTCGGGCGGGTTGTCCTTCATGACGTGGCGCACGGCGAGCATGACGCAATCGGTCGGCGTGCCGTCGATGGCGTAGCGGCGTGGGCCCTCGCCATGAATTCGCAAGGGCCGGCGAAGGGTCAGGGAATGGCTGGCCCCGCTTTGCTCCGCCTCGGGCGCGGCGACCCAGACCTCGCCCGCCAGCGGCCGGACGATGTCCTCCAACACTTTCAGCCCAGGCGCGTCGACGCCGTCGTCGTTGGAGATCAGAACCCGCGCGCGGGCGAGATCGAGCGGTTCAGCCAGCATCGGGGGCGATGACCTCCAGCCCGCCCATATAGGGCCTGAGCGCGTCGGGAATCGTGATGGACCCATCCGCGTTCTGGTGGTTTTCCATCACCGCGATCAAGGCGCGGCCGACGGCGACGCCGGAACCGTTCAGGGTATGGACGAAGCGCGTGTTCTTCTTGTCCCCCTTGGGGCGGCAGCGCGCCTTCATGCGACGGGCCTGGAAATCGCCGCAATTGGACACGGACGAGATTTCCCGGTACTGCCCCTGCCCCGGCAGCCAGACCTCCAGGTCATGGGTCTTGCGCGCGGAAAAGCCCATGTCGCCGGTGGACAGCGTCACCACGCGATAGGGCAGGTCCAGGCGTTTCAGCACCTCCTCGGCGCAGTTGGTCATGCGGTCGAGCTCGTCGTCGGATTGCTCGGGCGCGGTCAGGCAGACCATTTCCACCTTGGTGAACTGGTGCTGGCGGATCATGCCGCGGGTGTCCTTGCCCGCCGCGCCCGCCTCGGAGCGGAAGCACCAGGTCATGGCGGTCAGGCGGCGCGGCAGGGACTCCTCGTCCAGGATCTCGTTCGCGGCGAGATTGGTGAGCGGCACCTCGGCGGTGGGGATCAGCCAAAAGCCGTCCTCGGTGCGGAACAGATCCTCGGAAAACTTGGGCAACTGCCCGGTGCCGAAGCAGGCCTCGTCGCGGACCAGCGCGGGCGGGTTGACCTCGGTGAAGCCGTATTCCCCGGTGTGCAGGTCGAGCATGAAGGACGCGAGCGCCCGCTCCATCCGGGCCAGCGCGCCGCTCAGCACCACGAAACGCGCGCCGGACAGCTTGGCCGCGCGCTCGAAATCCATCAGCCCCAGGCCCTCGCCCAGGTCGAAATGCTCCTTGGGCTCGAAGTCGAAGCTTGGCGGATCGCCCCAGCGCCGGACCTCGACGTTGGCGCTTTCGTCCGGGCCGACGGGCACGTCGTCGGCGGGGACGTTGGGCAGCGACGACAGGGCCTCGTCCAGCTCGGCGCTGGCGTTCCGCGCCTCTTCCTCGGCCTCGGCCTGGGCCTTTTTCGAACGGGACACCTCCTCGATCACGTGGGAGGCGTCCTCGCCCTTGGCCTTCAACTGGCCGATCTGCTTGGCGATCTTGTTGCGCTCGGTCTGGATGTCCTGGGCCTTGGTCAGAAGGTCGCGACGGGCCTTGTCCAGCGCGATCAGCCGCTCGGCCGCGGGCTCCGCCCCCCGTTTGTCCAGCCCGGCGTCGAAGGCGTCCGGGTTTTCGCGAATCCATTTGATGTCGAACATGAAAAACCCCCTCGGCGAACCGGACCCTTATACGGCGGTTCGGGGGCGCGCGTCCACCGGGACGCATAGACCATTCCTTGGAGGAAATTTGGGACAATCTTGCGACACGTTGTTGGTATTATTCACAGCGCCAACGGTGTTTATTGGCGAAACACGCAAGCCGGGAACGACATCCAAACAATCAATATTAGCTCCACTTGAACACACGCGCTACGAACTTGAGAAATAGTTAAAATTTCGGGGGGGGGGGGAGGATTCATGAAAAATATACTTGCCTTAACTATAACGCCAAGGCATTCTTGCTGAAAGAAAGTCACGGGATCGTGTTGATCGCACAAGGGGGAATTCGCAGCGATGGTGACGATAGAACAATTCGTGGCCGGAAAGACCGCCGGGCAGCTCAAAACCGCCGCCGACCAACTCGACGTCATCGCGGACGCCCAAACGGCTGCGATCAAGCTCGCGGGCAAGCCCGCCGCCGGGAAAGCGGCCGTCGTCGCCGGAAAGGCCGGGGCGATGGGCAAAGCCGGCGCCATGGGCAAGGCCGGCGCGTTCGCCGCCGCGCAAAAGGCCGGGACCGCCGGGGCCATGGCCACCGGGACCAAGGGCGGCATCGTGATCAGCGCGGCCGTGCTGGGCGGGCTGACCTCGGGCGTCGCGCTCGGCATCGCCGGTTACGTCCTCTTCACCCTGTGGCAGGCGAAGAAAGCCGGCAAGTAATTCACGATTAGTGGGGCGGCCGACGAACTCCCATAGCCCCATCGATGTGGTCGGTGTCCGTTTGCAGCCTTCCCGTACAAACGGACGCGCGCGAGGTTCAGACCGCCGTCCCGCCGACCAAAAACGCCATCGATCCGGATCGTCGGTCGCCCCACGCCCTACTTTTCCAGGACCTCGCGGCCACCCTATTTCGCAAACGCCCACGGAAGGATGCGGCCGAAACGCGCATCCGGTTTAGATCACGGCGCGGAAATCCTGGATCGACTTGAGGAAAACAATGATCGCGGCCGTCGTCCCGATAGCCCTGCTATTGGTCTCGAATATCTTTATGACCTTCGCCTGGTACGGCCATCTCAAGTTCGCCAACCACTCATTGTGGATCGTGGTCCTGGCGAGTTGGTCCATCGCCTTTCTGGAATACTGCTTCGCCGTTCCCGCCAACCGCCTTGGGTATTCCGTCTACTCCGCAGCGGAGCTGAAGACGATGCAAGAGGTGATCAGCATTCTTATTTTCTCAATATTTTCAATTCTATATCTTGGAGAACGACTTTCGATTCATCATATCATCGGGTTCTCTTTGATATGCCTCGGGGCCTTTTTCATCTTCAAGCCGGAGTTCTTTAAACTCGCGTCCTGAATCAGCCCACTTCCAGCACCATGCCCTCGCGCGCGGCGATGGTGTCGCTCCATTCCGCTTGGGCCTCGCGCTCCAGCCTGTCCATCACCTCGTCGGTGTGGCACGGCTCGTGGTGGAACAGGATCAGTTGCTTGGCGTCGGCTTCGCGGCAAAGCTTCACGCCCTCGTTCCAGGTCGAATGGCCCCAGCCCACGTGGTTGGGATATTCCTCTTCGGTGTAGGTGGTGTCGTAGACCACCATGTCCGCGCCTTCGATCAGGCGGAGCACGTTTTCGTCCATCCGGTCGGGAAAATGTTCGGTGTCGGTCACGAAACAGAAGGACTTGCCTTCGAATTCGATGCGGTACCCGGTCGCGCCGTTGGGATGGTTCAAGGGCTCCGTGCGGACGAGCACGTCGGGATAAAGATGAAAATCGCTCCCCGCTTCAAAGTCGTCGAATTCAAGACTGGCCGCCATGGCCTCCATGGGAACCGGGAAGGTGGGGTTGTTCATCTGCCCCGCCAGCACCGCCTTGACCCCGCCGTGGGCGGGATCAAGGTTGCCGGCCATGATGTGGATGCTGCGATCCTTGGCGTAGGCGGGCTCGAAAAACGGGAAGCCGTTGATGTGGTCCCAATGGGTGTGGGTCAACAGCAGGTGGAACACCTTGACGTCGGTTCGCAGGTATTCCTTGCCCAGGACCCGAATGCCCGTGCCCGCGTCCAGGACGAAGCGGCGTCCTCCGACGTTCACTTCGATGCAAGTGGTGTTTCCGCCGTATTTAATATGATCCGGCGACGGGCAGGCGATGCTGCCGCGCGTGCCCCAAAACTTGACGCTGAATGACATAACGATATTCCGAAGCCCCGGCTTTCTCGATTTCTCCGATCAAGCCGCCCCAATCCGCCCGGGACGTTCTGGCCCGGTCAGAAGACCATACTGGCCCGGCGGTCGTAAAAGAACTGTGACCGCCGTCACATTTCTTCAACTTCAAACGTATCGCCGATCTTCAACCCAAGAAAAACGTCGGCTCGGCCCTTATTAACCGCCAGTTCCATCAATCCATTGGAGTTTTCATAGCAGAATAAGCCACCCGGCGGAACGTCGGAAAACGTCCGCGCGGCGGATATCCGCCTTTCGCCGACCAGGAGCGCAGCGTTTGGAGAAACCGCGGATGCGCGCAGCCCGGTCATGGCGTTGCCGAACCCGTCCACGTAAACGACGCGGGCCAGGTCGTCGGGCCAGTCGGGGCGTCGCATGACGTCGGCCGGACGCTCCGCGCCCCAATGAATGATATCGTCCCCCCGCGCGATATGGGCGGCGACGGGGGCGAACAGGTCGCGGCCGTGGAACGAGGCCGAAAGGCGCTCGGGACGCCAGGTGATCTCCCACCATCGCGGCGGCGTCATCGCCCGCCGGGCGACGAGCTCGAACAGGCCGTTGTCGGGCCCCACGAACCAACGCCCATCGGCCAGCAGGACCCCCGGCGCCCGGTCCGACCCCACCCCGGGATCGACCACGCAAAGGAACACGCTGCCCTCGGGAAATTCCCGAACGTAAGCCGGGAGCAGGTAGGCCGAAAGCATGGGGTCGAAGGCCGGGGCGTCGGCGAACAGGTTGACCACGTCCCGGTCCGGCGCGCCCTGGCGCAGGACGGCCGTCATCTGGCCCACGTAGGGGCCAGAGACGCCGAAATCCGTGAACAGGACGATCACCGCCGGAACTCAGACCGGAAGCAGTCCGGGCGACAGGGCGGCAATGTGGGCGCGGACCTTTTCAAAGGCGCGGGCCTCGAGTTGGCGCACGCGCTCTCGGCTGACGCCATAGACGGCGCCCAGGTCCTCGAGGGTCTTGGGGTCCTCGGTCAACCGACGCTCGATGAAGATGTGGCGCTCGCGTTCGTCCAGGCGCTCCATGGCCCTGTTCAGCAGCTTCAGGCGCATTTCGCGCTCCTCGCTGTCGGCGGCCAGGGATTCCGGGCTCGGGCTCTCGTCGACCAAGGTGTCCTGGAACTCCATGACCCCGTCGTCCTCGCCGACGGGGGCGTTGAGGGACGAATCCCTGAACGACAGGCGGCGATTCATGTCCATGACCTCGTGGTCGCGGACCCCTGTCTCCGCCGAAATCGCCTGCGCCTGCTCGGGCGTCAGCTCGCCGTTGTCCAGGATGTTCAGGCGGCTTTTGACCCCGCGCAGGCTGAAGAACAGCTTTTTCTGCGCCGCCACCGTGCCCATCTTCACCATGGACCAGGAGCGCAGGATGTATTCGGTGATCGAGGCCCTGATCCACCAAATGGCGTAGGTGGCGAGCCGAAAACCGCGGTCGGGCTCGAACTTCTTCACCGCCTTCATCAGGCCGATGTTGCCTTCGGCCACCAGGTCCTCGACCGGCAGGCCGTATCCCTTGAACTTGAAGGCGATCTTGGCGACCAAGCGCAGGTGGCTGGTCACCAGTTCGTGCGCGGCGTCCACGTCGCCGCGTTCGCGCCAACGCTTGGCGAGCATGTACTCCTCTTCCGGCTTGAGCACCGGAAATTTCCAGATTTCCCGAACGTAACGCCTAAGGCCGCCCTCCTCGGGCGCCGCCGGCAAGGTCAGTTTGGACATTTCTTCCGTTCTCCCATCCAATCGGTTCGCGGGCCGCCGCCGTTCGCGAAGATTCGGCCGGCAGGACGCCCAAGGACCCGTCGCGCGGACGGGCCGGTTCATCGCCCCCAAGGGGGGAATCGTCGATATCAGACGGGAGTAAGCCCCAGCATGCGCATGGCCTTATCCTCCTTGAAGCAATAAGCCGTTCGGACCCGCGTGTCCGCCAAGTCCATTCCAAGACGCGCCCCGCCTCGGCGACGCGTCAAATCATCATACGCTATAACCAACCAAAGTCAAGGGTTTCTACGGGCGCGACGCGTCCGCAAACGCAAACCGCGAGGGACGAACCCTCGCGGTTTGGAAAAACTGGCTTGAAAAGACGGTCTTACTGGGACTTGCCGGCAGGCAGTTCGCCCACGTTTTCGTCCGAGAACTCGTCGTCGAATTCGTAGCTGAGCTCGGGAATCGGCGGCAGGTCGGACTCGGAGCTGTTGCGAATCTCGGCCATGCGCTTCTGGCGGTACATGCTGCGGATGGCGGCGTAGTAATCGACCGAGGTCTTCTTGACCTGCTCGAGTTCGTCCACCACGCCCGAATAGCGCTCGACGCCGCTGACGGTGGTCCGGCTCCATTTCTCGGCGACGCGATTGGTGTTGCCGAGCCAGATCCCCATGGGATCGAGGAAGGAATCGACCACGTACTCGCCGACCGCGTCGCGCGGGTTGCTCGGTCCGATGACGGGAAGAACCAGATACAGGCCCTCGTCCACGCCCCAAACCGCCATGGTCTGGCCGAAGTCTTCCTTGTGGCCGGGAATGCCCATGTCTTCGGCCATGTCGAACATGCCGCCGACGCCGTAGGTGGTGTTGATGGCGAAGCGCTCGGTCGTCTGCCACGCGCGGTCCCATTCGGCCTGAAACAGGTCGTTGGCGAGAACCACCGGGGTGCTGATGTTGGAAAGCATGTTGCCGATCACGTCCTGCCCCTCGGGCGGAAGGAACGACTTGTACATGGTCGCGCCGGGACGCAGGAACCACGTTTGGATCATCTCGTTGAAATTGAACATCATGCGGTTCATGGGCTCCAACGGGTCGTTGGCGTCGTCGCCTGCGTCGGCGCCGTCCGCGTCGGCCAGCTGGTCGCTGACGTTGGAGTATCCCTCCGCGATGAGGTCGAAAATCGTCTCGTGGCCCTGGGCGGCCTCCTCCGATACGGCGTCGTCGGCCGCCCTGGCCGCGCCCGATCCGAAGGCGAAACCGGCGACCGCAAGGGCCGCGATCAATCCGAAGGCCAGTTTTCTGTCTGTCTTGAACACGACTAATTCGCTCCCACCGTTAGAAGGGTTCGTTAAGAACCGCGCCATGGAGCGTCGATCCCATGGCCACATCGAAACGCAATAAGGTTACCTAATTCTTACTACGTGAACTGTGCGCTTGCCGCAACTCCGATGTGGCCTATATGCGCCCCGAATGTCCGTCACCGCGCATTTTTTCGTTTAGCGTTGTCATTATGCATCACAGCACTTAGTCTGCGGACGGTCCGGATGGAACCGCCATTAATGATCGAGGCTTTGAAATGAAAAGGACATCCAAGATCTCGAAGGTCTTCGCCTTCCTTCTCGTGGTCGCCTTCGCCGTTCCGGCGCGCGCCGACGGCGGCGGCGCGGTCCGTCTGGTGACGGATTTCCAGGATGTCGTTCTTTCGGTCATGAAGCAGGCGAAAAGCCTTGGGGTCCAGGGCCGCTACGACGCGCTGGCCCCGCATGTGGAGAAGACCTTCCATCTTCCCTTCATGGCGCGGTACGCCGTCGGCCAGGCATGGCGCGGGGCCGATGCCAACCAGCGCGACCGCCTCGTCGCCGCGTTCCGCCGCATGAGCCTTTCGACCCTCGCCACCCTTTTGCGGGGTTACGGCGGCGAATCCTTCGAGTTCGTCGCGCAAAAGGAAGGCAACCAGTCCATGATCCTGGTGGAGACCAAACTGATGCGGCCGGAGGGCGACCCCGTGGACATGACCTACGTCACCCGCCGGATGAGCGGCGAATGGAAAATCATCGACGTCATCGTCGCGGGCGGCATCAGCGAGCTCAACGTGCGCCGCTCCGAATACCGACGCGAGCTCCGCGAAGGCGGAGTGGAGAAACTGATCGAGACCCTGGACGCGAAGGCCGACGAACTGTTGGCGCAATAGCTGAACGGAAGCCTCGTTTTCACCACGCGAACCTAAGGAGTCGGCCATGCTGCGGCGCGCGTTCATATCCTTGCTCCTCGCCGCCTTCGTCGCCTTTCCGGCGGAAGCCAAGAGCCCGGCGAAGCGTATCGACGGCTTCCACGAAACCCTGCTCACGATCATGCAAAACGCCGGCGAACTGGGATTCGAGGGCCGTTACAACAAGCTCGCACCCAAGGTGAAGGCGCTGTTCGACGCCGAGCGCATGATCCGCCTTTCCATGGGACGGCACTGGAAGGACGCCTCCAAGGAGGAGCGCGCCCAACTGACCGACGCCTTCCGCCGCTTCACCGCCACCAACTACGCCGCCCAGTTCCGCGGGTTTTCCGGCGAGCGCCTCGAAACCCTGGGCGAACGGCCGGGCCCGCAGAACACCATGCTGGTGGATACCCGCATCGTCCGGCCGGAAAAAGGCCCGGTTCCCATAACCTACGTAATGAAAAAGAACAAAAGTAAACGGTGGATGATCGTCGATGTCCTTCTTGACGGCTCCATAAGCGAGCTCGCGCGGCGCAAATCGGAATACAGCCTAGTCCTGCGCAGGGGCGGCCCCGCCGCCTTGAACGCGGTGCTTGAAAAAAAGATGGAAATGCTCCAGCGCGGCGAGGGCCTTCAGGTCCGCTGACCCCCTTCATGTTCGGGTTGGCGGGCGTATAGCCAACCGATCAACGCCCCCCACAATAGCCAAGCCGCCTCGCGGATTCGCCTGACCAGCGCCATGGCCACGCCGAGTTCGGGCGATCCGGCCAACGACTGGTAGAGGATCATGAACATCCCTTCCTGGGCGCCGACGCCGCCGGGTATGAAAAACGCGCCTGCGCGAAGGAGTTGCACCGCCGCCTCGATGATCACGGCGTCCCCAACCGAGACCGGATGGCCCAGAAAGACCATCACCACCCATATTTCCACCGCGCCCAGGATCCAATTGACCAAGGCGAGCAGGATCGCCCACCAAAACCGCCCCCGATATCGGGTGTAAAACGTTACGAGACGGTCGTCCATGTCACGGACGTGGTGCAGGACCCCGTCGATCCCCCGCGCCATGGGCAGCCGCGCGAGCCACGTTCCGGCGACGGAGCTGAGCCGGAAGCGCTGGATCGCCCAGAACAGGAAGGCCCCGAAGGAAAAGGCGGCGAGCCCCGCCCCGGCCACCGCCTTGTAGGCTGGAGAAAGCGCCGGCGACAGCCACATCAGGACGAACCCGGCCGCCAGAAACGCCACCAACGATGCGACGTTGATCGTTCTGGCGATGATGAGCGACGCCGCGACCTCCCGATAGCCCAGGCCATGATGCTTTTTCAACAGCATGGCCTTGACCGGCTCCCCGCCCATGCCGGCGGCGGGCAGCACGGTGTTGAACACCTCTCCGACCATGCGGGCTTTCCAGATCCGGTGCGTCCAGCGGACGTCGACCGGGGCCTCGGGCAGGGCCAGAAGCCAGGTGAACGAATCGATCAGGAAGGCCAGAAAATACAGAACCAGCGCCCACGCGATCCCCCACCCGGCGCGCGAGACCAAATCGACGACCTCGGCCGCGTCCGCCTCGACCAGAACGACGGCCAGGATTCCCAGGCCGATCGCAAGGTACAGAAGCTTCAGCAAACGGCCACGGGTGATCAAGTCGTGTTCCTATACGTGATAATCCGAGGCGCCCTTGGCGAATTGGGCCGCCCAATAGACCTGCGCCCCGATGGCGCCGGCGGGTAACAGGACCCAAAGGACATCGAACGCGCCGAGCGCCAGGACGATGAAGCAGAAATCGGCGCGGGACAGTTCCCGAAAGGCGAAAACCGCCCATTCTCGAAAACCCTCTGGCCTGCGGGCGTTGACTGCCTGTTCCGCGCCGGTTGCGTCAAAGTCTTCGCCCTTGGCCTTTCGCTCCCTCTTCTCCATATAAAGGCCGAGCAGATAGTTGATCGTCCCCCCCGCCGCCGCGATCCATCCCATCCATTCCCACCAAACCTGCCCGGTCGCGCGGTGGACTCCGATTCCGAGCGCTGCGAAAAAGGCGGTGTGCACGGCCCAATCGACGAAGCTGTCGTAGAACATCCCGAATTCAGAGCTCTGGTTCTTCAGTCGGGCGATTTCCCCGTCGCAATTATCCATTACGTAGGCGGCGACAAGGAACACGCCCGACCATAGCCAGAAACCGTGCATCGCGGCCCAGGCGCTCAGGAACCCCGCCGCCATGGATAGCGTGGAGACCATGTTGGCGGAAAGCGGTAGTAGGGAAAGAACCTTGGTCACCGGTCTGGATATATGTCGGATCATCGGAAACGGGGCGAAATCGGTCACGCTCAAGCCTCCCGTCTCTCCTGGGCCTCCGGCGGCCAGACCGCCATCAGCGCGGGCAGGACGGTCAGGGTGCAGGCCATGGTCAAGGCGATGGCGATGGTCAGCAGCACGCCCATGCTCGACGTCCCCGGGTGGCTGGAAAGCGCGATGCTGCCGAACGACGCGATGGTGGTCAACGCGCTGAGCACCACGGCGCGCGGCGTGCTGGTTTCGAACACGGCGCCGTCGCCGTCATGGGCGCGCAGAACCAGATGGATGCCGCTCGCAACCCCAAGACCGAACAGAAGCGGCAACACGATGACGTTGGCGAAATTGAACGGCTGTCCGATGAAAACAGACGCCGACGCGGTCAGCAGCGCCGCCAGGACCAACGGCGCGAACACCATGAGCCCGTCGCGCAGGCGCCGCAGAAGAACCCCCATCAACAGGGAGATCAGAACGATGGAAATGATCCCGGCCTCGATAAACGCATCCACCACCGTGTTTCCCGCCTCCAGGATCACCACGGGCGAGCCTGTGGCGGTGGGAATGACGCCGCGCACCTCCTCGACGAAGCGTCGAAGCTCCGCGCGGTCGCGAAGGTCGGCCTTGGGATAGACCTTCAGCTTGGCGCGCCCGTCGCCCGCCACCTCGCGGTCGCGAAGCTGCTCGGGGAGGTCATCGATCCCGACCGGCCCGGCGTCGAGGGATTGACGGAGCTCCTTCAGCCGCCCCGGCAACCCCCCCAGCAACCGGCCCTCCAGGGCCTTCAGGGCGCTATCGTCCATGGGAAGGACCTTGACAGCGGCGGCGAGGCGCCTGGCCTCGGGATCGTCCAGCGCGGACAGCGCCGCTCCGGCCGCCTCCAACGCCTCGCGGATCTCGCCCGGAGCGGGCGGCGCCTCGGGCTTGGCGCTCAGCGCGGGCAGCAGGAACATGGCCATGTCGCCGATGGTCTCCAGCTTCTCGTCCTGGCCCTTGGGGACGTAGCTGGTCAGCGTGCGGACCTCCTTGACGGTCTCGAGCCCCGAAAGCCTCTCGCCCATGGCCCGGGCCGCGTCCAGGCTGTCGGCCAGGACGGTGATGGAATAAGGGCCGGTGCGGCTGTCGGCCATAACCTCGAAGAGCGTGCTGACCGATTCCGTGTTGGGGTCCTTCAGGTTCAGGGGATCGAAGTCGAAGCCCGCACGGGGCGCCACGAACGCGGCGCCGACGCCCACCGCCAGCGCCGCCGCTAGAACCGGCCGAGCGTTCCGGGCCAGGACCGGCGCGGCGGAAAAGCCCCAGGCGTCGCCCCGGGCGCCGGGCTTCAGGGGCATGAGCGTCAGAAGCGCGGGCAAGGTCGTCATATTCGCGAACAGCGCGATGAACATCCCCGACCCCGCGATCAGACCGAGCTCCGCGAGCCCCAGGTAGTCTGTCGGCAGGAACGAATAGAACCCGATGGCCGCCGCGACCGCGCAAAGAGTCAACGCCCCGCCCACGCCTTCGGCCGCCTTGGACAAGGCGTCAGCGTGCTGCATGCCGCCGTTAACGGCTTCCTTGTAGCGAAGCGCGAAGTGAATGCCGAAATCCACCGAAAGGCCGATGAACAGCACCGCGAAGGCCACCGACAGCAGGTTGAGCTCCCCGACCGAAAGGGCGGCGAACGCCCCGGTCCAGATCAGCCCCATGACCAAGGTGGCGAGCACCGCCGCGACCAGCCGCCAGGATCGGACGCCCACGCCGAGGATCAAGGCGACGAAGACCAGGGACAGAATCCCGGCGAGCCCCATGCCGTCCTGGACGCTGTCCAGTTCCTCGCTGTCGAGCGCGGCCGAGCCGGTCAGGCGAACCCGGATCCCCTCATCGAGGCCGAGGGCCAGCTCCCGCACCCCGTCCATGGCGCGCGAAGCGGGGGACATGGTGGAAAAATCCATAGCGGGCTGGATCAGGATGTAGCGGCGCGGCGGTTGGGCGGCGGCGCCCCCGCCCTTCATCAGCTTCCGCCAGGACAGATACGCTGTCTTCCCCTCCGCCACGTCGGCGACGGCGCCCAGCACCGGGGCGATGTCGAGGCCCGCGCCCTCCCCGCCCATATGCCGGGCCGCCAGGCCCAGCATGCGGAACAGCCCGCGCAGGCTGGGGTCGCGCCAGAGCGCGCCCAGGAAGGGTTGGGCCTCGGCCAATCGGTCCGAAAGCGCGATCAACTCGTCCTCGTCCATGAACAACAGGCCGTTCCGGCGGAAAAAGGGATGCCCCTCCAGGTCATAGACGTCGCCGAACAGGTCGGGCCGTTCGCGCATGCGCCGCGCCAGCTCCATCGCCGCGTCGTCGGCGCGGCCCGCGGTGTCCGCGTCGACCACCACCAGGATGTTGTCGGAAAACTGAGGAAAAGCCTCGCTTACGGCGGCGGAATGGCGACGAAAATCAAGGTCTTGGGACAGCATGTCCTGGGTGTCGGTGTTGATGGCGACGTTGGTGGCGAAATACCATGCGGCGAGCCCGGTGAAGGCGACGGACGCCAGCGCGACGGCGAGCGCGAAGCGACGCGCCCCGTCCACCCAACGGATCAGGAATAGGCGATAGGCCTCTGACAAGGATTCAAACACGGACGTCCCCCAATGCAAAGAAGGCTTATACCGCCCAAGGCCTTGACATCGCAATGGCGATCCAACACCGTCGCAAGATGAGCGTTTTCCACGTCGATCCGCCGTGGGACCAGCGGCTGGCGAGCCTGCTGGTCAAACCATTGGCCCGGACCCCCGTCACCCCCAACCAGGTGACGGCGTTCACCATTGTCCTCGCCGTCGCGGGGGCGGTCCTGATCGCGCGAGGCGATGCGGTCTGGGGCGCCGGGCTATTCGTGCTCGCCCGGTTCCTGGACCATTTCGACGGCGAGCTCGCCAGGCTCAACGGCATGAAGTCCAAGCTCGGCTACTACCTGGATTACGTGGCGGGCGCCACGAGCTACTCGGCGCTGTTTCTGGGAATGGGAATCGGGTTCGCCGACGGCTGGCTTGGGCATTGGGCCTATGTCCTTGGGATTTCCGGGGCTTTGGCCTCGGTCATCAGCTTGTTCCTGAACCTTGATATCGACAAGCATGTCGAAGGCGAGGACGGCGACGCGATCGGCTATCCCGGGTTCGCCGGGTTCGAACTCGAGGATGGCGTCTACCTTCTGGCGCCGGTGGCGTGGCTCGGGTTTCTGGAGCCTTTCCTGGTCGCGGCCGGAATCGGGGCCGGCGTTTATACGCTCTACACCCTTATCACCGCGCTTCGGCTACGACGCGGCGGCGCGGCGCCGGCGCAGGAATAGCAGAACGAACATCAGGGCGAAGGCGCTGGCGCCGACGCAGGCGGCCAGTAGTATCTCTTCTTGGAAGCCGAACAGGATCAGAATCGGGACCGCCAGCATGGCGTCGTCGGGATCGAAGCCCGCGAAGCCGCCAAGCTCGCCCGCGCGGTCGCCCTCCATCTCCTCGAGGCGCAACACCAAGAACAGCACCAGCGCCACGGACGCCCCGGCCACGACCCCCATGGGAATGGCCCAAGGCCCCCAGCCCGAATCGCGGAGACCGACGCCGAGCCCAACGAAGATCAAGGCGTTGCAGATGCTGTCCGCCCAAAGGTCCAGCTTGTGCCCCTCGGGCGACGTCAGCCCCGTCAGACGGGCCAAGTCGCCGTCCGCCCGGTCCATGAGCATGGACAACATGAACAGGACGCAAGCGGCCTGGTCAAACGGCGCGCCGCCGATGGCGAGGCTTCCCGCCGCCGAAAGCCCGAACGCCAAGCGCATCACGGTCAGATGGTTGGGCGTGACCGGCGTCCCCAAAAGCGGACGGACGACGACCACGCGCGCGACCTTGTGAATCCAGGTGTTGTGGCTTATGCCGCCCTCCCAGGCCTTAGACCTTGTAACGGTATTCCTTGCCCTGTTCCCGATCCACGTCGGGCGGGAAGGTCTTGAACTTGTCGGCGTAGTACCGCTCCATCATGTCGCCGTCGGACAGGCGGTTGTAGGTAGCGAAGTACAGCCGGCGCGTCTTGTCCGAATCGTTGGGCGCGGACCGGTGCGGCGCGTATGAATCGAAGAACACGATGTCGCCGGGTTCGGTCGGGGCCGGGATCCACTCCATGCCCTGGCAGTCCTCGTCGGTCAGGGGCTCCCATTCGCGGAACAGGCCTTCCTTGTGGCGTCCGGCGACCATTTCCAGGCAGCCGTTCTCGGCAGTCGCGGCGTCGATGCAGACCATGACGCTGATGAAGTAGTCGCCGTAGTCCCACCACCCCGCCTGGGAATCCTGATGGGGCTCGAACCCGCCGCCGCCCGGAAGCTTGAAGTTGGACTTCTCCTTGAACAGCACGGCCTCCTCGTCGAGAAGCTGGCCCACGGGCTTGCGGATGGCCTCGGCCAAAGCCTTGAAGCCCTCGTGGTGCTGGCTCAGGCGCTCGATCCGGTTGATGAGTTTCTTGCCGGGTTCGGTCCGGCTTTCCTCGTGGTAGACCCAATAACCGCCGGATCGGATCGGCGCGTTCGCCGCCTCCTCCAACCACTTGGTGATGTCGGCCGCCTCGCCCGAGTCGAACGCGCCGCGAACGATCAGGAATCCGTCGCGATGGAATTGCGCGATTTGCTGGTCGTCGAGAACCGGTGTTTTCAGCATTGTCTCTTCACCTTTCCCTCTGCCCCTTGGAAAGGCCTTCAGGCCTGCCCCCCCGAGCCTTTGGCCATGTTGAAATCATTCATTCGTAACGGCGCCATTGTAACCGTTTCGTTCGTGGTGGAAAGCTCCATCCGCGAACTACCGGCTTTTGGGCTCCAAGGTCATCTGCTTTGACCCCAGAATGGTGTCGTACAGCGTAAGCGTTCCCCCCTGCTCCCGCACGGTCATGCAGGCGTCCTGGGCGCCGTAAGACTGGGCGCTCGCGCCCCATTCCAGGCACAGCGCGTCCTTTTCGCCCAGCTTCCATTTCCCGTCCATGGGAACGTGGCCGCCCGCGGCGCTTCCGTCGAACGTCCCGCCCGCCTTGAAGGTCAAATCCAGGTCGTAGCCATGCCATTGGCTGGCGAAACGATGCCCGACGATGGCCTGTTTGATGGCCTCGGCCTTTAGGGCCGCGTCGCCGGCGCCGGCGGGCGTCGCCATCACCGCGAACAAAACAAGCGCGAGCCGTTTCCGCATCCCCGCCTCCCTTATCGAACGCTGTCTATGGCCATTATTCCACGAGCGTGAAAACTTGTCCGGTTGAAACGAAGGCGCTGGCGTCCCATACTCCCGGGCGGATTTGTGAAAGCAACCAAGAGCACGGACCGGCCATGAACCTGACCATCAACGGCGAACAACGCGGCTTCGACAAGCCCCTGACGGTGGCGCAACTCCTTTCCGACATCGGGCTGGACACGAAAAAGGTGGCGGTGGAGCGCAACCTGGAAATCGTGCCCAAGTCCCAATATGGCGACACCGACCTTTCCGACGGCGACCGGCTGGAAATCGTCCATTTCATCGGCGGCGGCAACGCCCAGGCCGCCAACGACGACGAGGACTACTTCGAGGTCGCGGGCAGGCGCTATTGGTCGCGTCTTCTGGTCGGCACCGGCAAGTACAAGGATTTCGAGGAAACCGCCAAGGCCATCAAGGTTTCGGGCGCGGAAATCGTCACCGTCGCCGTGCGCCGGGTCAACATCACCGACCCGAGCCAGCCCATGCTGGTGGACTACGTGGACCCGGAAACCTACACCTACCTGCCCAATACAGCCGGGTGCTACACCGCCGACGACGCGGTGCGCACGTTGCGCCTCGCCCGCGAGGCCGGGGGCTGGGACCTGGTGAAGCTGGAGGTCCTGGGCGACCAGAAGACCCTCTACCCCCACATGACCGAAACCCTGAAGGCCGCCGAAATCCTGATCAAGGAGGACTTCAAAGTCATGGTCTACTGCACCGACGACCCGATCATGGCCAAGACGTTGGAGGACATGGGCTGCGCCGCCATCATGCCGCTGGCCGCGCCCATCGGGTCCGGGCTCGGCATCCAGAACCCGGTCAACATCCGCCTGATCGTGGAGCAGTCCAACGTCCCGGTCCTGGTGGACGCGGGCGTCGGCACCGCGTCGGACGCGGCCATCGCCATGGAGCTGGGCTGCGACGGCGTTCTGATGAACACCGCCATAGCCGAGGCCCAGGACCCCATCCGCATGGCGCGGGCCATGAAGATGGCCATCGAGGCGGGCCGCCACGCGTACCTGGCCGGGCGCATGCCGAGAAAGCTCTACGCCGATCCGTCGTCTCCGGTGGGCGGGTTGATTTAGGGGAAAAGCCCCGTCAGGTCATATCCACGTCCGACGCCGCGTCGAGCAGCATGGCGCGGAACATCATCAGGAAGTGCTGATCCAACTCGTCCGTCATTTCGGTCATGATGGACAGCGCCTTTTCCGGGGGCATGGGGTCCTTGTAGACCCGGCGATCCATCAGCGCGCCGAAGATGTCGACGATGGACGCCATCCGCGCCAGTTCGTTCAGTTCCTTGCCCTTGATGCCGTTGGGGTAGCCCTTGCCGTTCAGCTTCTCGTGATGCTGGGCGGCGATGGTGATCACGCCCTTGGGCAGGTCCGGGTTGAGAGCCAGAAACTCCAGCGTCCGGGTGACGTGACTCTGCATGGTCGCCCACTCGTCGCCTTCCAGCTTGCCCGGCTTGTTCAGGACGTCGTGAGGGATCTGCATCTTGCCGACGTCGTGCAAAAGGCCGCCGGACGCAAGGGTGCTGAGGTCGTCGCCCTTGATGCCTATGGTGTTGCCGAACAGGGACAGCAGCGTCGCCACCCGGAGCGAATGGACGTAGGAGTAGTTGTCGTGCCCGCGCACGCCGCTGAGAATCTGTTTGTAGTTGTTGTTGGAGACCGCCTCGACCAGGGGCGCGCAGCTCTCCTTCACGTCCTCGTAGGGGACCGGGGTGCCCTCGTCGATCATGTCGGAAATCTGGTTGAACTGGGCGACCGTGTTCTTGAGCGCGGCCTTCTGCACCGGCTCGATCTCCTCCCACGCCTTCTCCACCCCGGCGTTGACCTCGTGGGAGATGGTGTTGAGAAGCACGCTGCGCTTGAACGGCTTGGACAAAATCGAGCACATGTCGGGGACCGAACTCGGCTCGGAGCCCCGCTGCGCGGTCAGGATGACCGGCATCCTGGCCATGGTCCCGGTCTTGCGGACCTTGTCCAACAGGGTTTCGCCGTTGATGGACGGAAGGTCCTGGTCCATGACCAGCGCCGCTGGCGGCGTTTGGGTCATGACGTCGAGCGCCTTGTGTCCGTCCTCGAACACCTCGACCCGGTAAAAAGACATCAGCGCGCGCGCGATGTCGTTCCGATGCTTCGCATTCGACTCGACGACGCAAATTAAAACCTTGCGCGCAACTTCCAATGAAGCCGTCATCGACGCTCCCTCGCGCTTCCCCCCACGGACAAAGATTTCTTTAGAATATTTACCATCTTGCGGAGGCATGAAAAATACAAATTATTCAGTAAAAATAAGCATTTCACACGAACAAACGGGACGAATTGCGTCATGCCCATCGCGCCTCCGTGAATTGAGGGCGGCGCGAAAGGGCGCTTGCGCGTTCAAATTGTTCGATTATCATCCATTCAAGCGGACCGGTGATCGGTTTGGATAATATGGATGGAGCTTCCGGCATGGCGTCGATCTCGTCTCGCATCGTCCTCTCATTCGTTTTCGCCGTGGCCGTCGCCGCGCCCCAGGCAGGCGCCGCCGCGTCCTTCGACGGCAAATGGGTCGGCGAAACCCACGCCAAGGATCAGGCCAACTGCGGATTTTGGAACCGACCGTTCGAGCTGACCGTCACCGGCCGGAGCTTTACGGCGACCACCAAGGACATCCGGACCAACCGGAATTTCGACGGCTCGGTCGGCGTCACCGGCAACGTGCGCGAATACATCGAATGGGAATACAATGGCGGCCACCAGCACAACGCGAACTTCAACGGCAAGTTCCAGGGCGACGCCTTCGTTGGCCGGATCTTCGCGGGGATGGGCTCGGACGCCTGCGACATCACCGTTCAACTGAACAAGGCGAAAGGGAACGCGAAAGCCGCCCGCCAGGCCGCGAGCGCGCGCCAGAAAAAGAAAGAGGCCGAGCGCACGTCCGACATCGTCCTGCAGTACGACCCGAACCGGGACCGTAACAAGGGCCTGCTGCAGATGATCGCCGAGCAGAAGACCGAGGAGACCATCCGCAACAACCTGGCCGGCGCCAAGGAGCTGGCGGCGATCGTCGCCGAGATGGAGAACAACGTGCTGAGCGTGCTCCACACCATCAAGCTCTATCAGGCCTTGAACGGCGCCGTCTGGCACCAGGTCGGGCGCGAGCTCAGCGCGGTCCGAAAACTGGGCCGGGCCACGGGCCCCGCTCAGGTCAAGGCCTTCATCGCCGCCAACAAGAAGAAACGGGCCTCCGGCCGCGCCGCGTTCCGCTACGTCCGCGTCAATCCCGCCGACCACATCAAGGGATCCAACCACGTCATCGCCACCAACACCTTGAAGGTGGAAACGCTACGCAATTCCGTGGACACGCTGGTGAACGCCATGTCGGGACCGGGCGCGTTCCAGAAGCTGGCGGCCAACCAGAACGTTCCGCTCGACGAGATGATGAACGCCTATCTCGCGCGGGTGAAGTCGGTGATGGTGGCGTTGGAGCGCGCGGCGCTGGTCTTCGACGACATGGCCGTCGCCTACACCGAGGCCATCGCCGACATGGACACGGCCATCGCCGCCTACAAGGAGAACGCGGACTCGGTCCATCGCGACATGATGACCTACAACACGCTGTTCTTCATGGAAGCCGCCGGCGGCACCGACGTCGGCGCCCAGCAGCTGTCCGAGGACCTGCGCGCCGTCCGCGCCACCTTCAACAAGTTCCAGGAGGACAAGCGCTGGTTCGACGCCCATTCCGGCGAAATCCTCGCGGGCAGCCGCGCGGCCGGGCTCGAGGTCGTGCGCTCGTCCGAGGCGCTGGGCCGCATCCGGGTTCGACTGCAAAAAAGCTGGTCCGCGCAGATGAAGGCGATCAACGCGGCCGCCGCCGCCCAACGCGGAACCTCGCGCGCGTTCGAGAAAAGCCTGGCGTCGATGGAGCGCGAGGCCCGCAAGGAGGCCAAGCCTTTGAAAGCCGCCGACTGGAAGAAACTGAAAAGCATGAAGCAAGGGTCCCTTCGGGGCCGGTAGGGAGTGAAAGCCATGTCGATCCGCACCGTACTGACGCTTGTTTCGATCCTGGGCCTCTCAGCCCCTGGCGCGGCCCAAGCCGACGCCTTGGACAAGGCGGAAAAGGCGCGCGAGTCCCTAAGAGCCACGGCCGCGAGCGCGGCGGGCGCCGGTTCGCGCGGCCACGCGGACATCCGCGGGCTCGGCAAGCTGCCCCGCGAATTCCGCTACGACATCAAGAACGCCAAGAAGGTCGAGGCCTGGTTCGATAGGGAGCGCACCATTTCGTTCGACTGAGGATTTGACAAGTTACGTAAAGAAACACGTTTTTTTCGGTGTTAAATCACCGCTTGAACGGGGAATTCATTTCCCCTAACAAAGATTCCCCTTATATCGAGATGGAGGCCGGATTGGCCAAGAACGCCCTTGCCGAGCTGGACAGGGAGCCCGAGGAATCCCCAACCGACGCCGAAAACGCGCCCCAGCCCCGGCCCTATCCGGTGGTGCTCAACAAAGAGGATTTCTTTGTCGAAAAGGACGGCCTGCGCTTCGCCGGGACCCACGTGCTTCTGGAATTCTGGGACGCCCGCGGCTTGACCGACCCGGCCTACGTGGACGACGCGCTGCGGCGCGCCGCCTTGGCCGCCGACGCCACCATCCTGCATTCCCACATGCACCATTTCGAGCCCGGCGGCGGCGTGTCCGGCGTGGTGGTTCTGGCGGAGTCCCATATCTCCATTCACACCTGGCCGGAACGGGACTACGCCGCCATCGACATCTTCATGTGCGGGCGATGCGACCCCTATCGCTCCATCCCGTCCTTGAAGGAGTCCTTCCGGCCCGGCTCGGTCCAGATCAACGAACATCGCCGGGGCCTTCTGCCGTGAACCAATGGTTCGACGAGAGCCTGCACGAGGATTGGACCCAGAAAGGCTACACCCAACGCTTCCAAGTCACCCGCGTGATCCACGAGAGCGCCAGCGACTTCCAAAGCCTGGTGGTGTTCGAAACCCCCACCTTCGGCCGGGTGCTGGCGCTGGACGGCGTGATCCAGACCACCGAGGCCGACGAGTTCATCTATCACGAGATGATGGCCCACGTTCCCGTCCTCGCCCACGGAAACGCCAAGACCGTCCTGATCGTCGGCGGCGGCGACGGCGGCGTTTTGCGGGAGATACTGCGCCACCCCGGCGTCGAGGCCGCGACCATGGTGGAAATCGACCGCACCGTGGTCGATCTCTGCCGCGAGCACATGCCGTCGCTGTCCGACGGCGCCTTCGACGACCCGCGCGCCGAGCTCATTATCACCGACGGAATCCGTTACGTCGCCGAGACCGAGCGGCGCTTCGACGCCATCATCGTCGATTCCACCGACCCCATCGGGCCGGGGGAGGTGCTGTTCACATCGGAATTCTACGGAAGCTGCAAGCGCCGCCTGACGCCGGGCGGCGTGCTGGTGACTCAGAACGGGGTGCCGTTTTTCCAGGGACGCGAGGTCACCGACACCTTCCGGCGCATGCGCCCCCACTTCGAGGACCCGTCGTTCTACGTCACCGTGGTGCCCACCTACGTTGGCGGCATGATGACCCTGGGCTGGGGGTCGGACGCGGCCGAGTTGCGCCGCGTTCCGGAATCCGTTTTGGCCGAGCGATTCGCGGCGTCCGGAATCGAGACCCGTTATTACACCCCGGCCGTCCACGTCGGCGCCTTCGCCCTGCCGCCCTATATCTCGGACCTGATGACCACCGGGGATTAGGGCCTGTCCCCGGGGCCCGGGGCGTGATACTCCAACCCGGCTGTCATTGGTTCTACGGGAGGTCTTCCGTCGTGGCTTGGCTATACCTCGCGCTCGCGATCCTGCTGGAGGTCGTGGGCACCACCTGCATGAAGCTCTCGGATGGTTTCGCGCACATGGTTCCGTCCGTCCTCGTGTTCGTGTTCTACGCCGCGAGCTTCACCATGATGATCCACGTGCTCAAGACCCTGGACCTCGGGATCACCTACGCTGTCTGGTCCGGAGTGGGCACGGCGCTGGTGGCGGTGATCGGCGTTATCTGGTTCCACGAGACCATGACGCCTTTGAAGATCGCCTCCATCGCCTTCATCGTGATCGGCGTCGCCGGGCTGAACATGGCGTCCGGCCAAGGGTCATGACATGGGGGACAAGGCCGACGTCATCGTCGCCCTCGGCGCCATGCTGCGCCCCGACGGAACGCCGACGCCCGCCATGGAGCGGCGCACGCGGCGCGCCGTCGATTTGCTTCTGGAAGGACGCGCGGACAACCTGATCGTCAGCGGCGGGGCCGTCGGGCATCCGAGGCCCGAAGCCGAGGCCATGCGCGATATCGCCCTCGCCCTGGGCGCGCCCGACGACAAGATCGTCCTTGAGCCCCAGGCGCGGAACACCTTCGAGAACGCGGTCTATTCCAAGCTGATCATGGAGCGCCAGGGCTGGAAACGCGCCCTGGTGGCCACCGACGCATACCACATTCCGCGCGCCATGTTCATCTTCAAGGTCCTGGGAATTCCCGCGACCGCCGCGCCCTGCCGCGATCGGGGCGACGCGCCGCTTTGGCTTTGGTATGGGGCGTATCTTCGGGAGATGGCGGCCTTGGTCAAATCCGCCTACCTGTTCGCCATTGGACGGCATAAACCGGTGATCAAGGCGGCGCGCGAACGGCATGGGGGCGTTTCAAATGGTTCTTGAAATCGCTTTCAGCGATTCCCGCGTCCGCCAAGGAATTATCGCTCCACCAACCGCCAAATCTCCCGTTTCGAATCGTACTCGGCGACGAGGCCGGGGCGCAGCATGTTCAGTCCCTTGAACGCGGGCGCGAGGCGCCCGGTCCCGATCCGGCGCGCGCCCTCGACCAGCAGGGCCTCGCCTTTTCCCCATGGTATTCCGCCGTGGTTCAACAGGGCCTGGACGGCCTCGTCACGGTAGATACGCCCATGGTCGGCGGACGCCTGGGCGCCGTAGCGGCGGAAGGCCCCGATCGGCGCATCCACAGAACAGGGCTCGGCCAGGGTCATGAACCGGGTCCAAAGCTCGAAGTCGCCGGCGTAGCGGAGCGAGTCGTCGAGCCGCCCGCCCGCCTCCTCCCACAACGATCGCCGCCAGAACGTGGATTCCTGCTGCATCCAGTTGTCCGAGCGCCAGCCAGCGCCGGGCAGGTTGCCGCCCTTCATGAAGTTCTTGCGGCAGACCGGACGGCGCGGCGCGCACCGCACCACCCGCCCCTCCCCGTCCAGGATCAGGGGATAGAGGGACGTGAGCCACCGGACCTCGGGAAACGCCTCGAACACGGAACGGACCACGGACAAGGCGCCGGGCAGCAGGTGGTCGTCGGCGCCGAGCCACCCCATGATCTCGCCCGTCGTCCGTTCGAACCCCTTGTTGAGCGCGTGGTACATGCCGTTGTCGGGCTCGGAAACCCACCATGCGAGGCGCTCCGCGCGGGCTTCGATGATGTCCCGGCTGCCGTCGTCGGAGCCGCCGTCCACCACCACGTACTCCAGCTCGACGCCGGTCTGGTCCAGGACGGAATCCATGGCCTCGGCCAGGAACCGCGCCTTGTTGAACGAGGGCGTGACGATGGAGAACTCGGTCATCGCCTGAGCCTTTCGGTGAGCGCCCGGCGCTGTTCGGCGGTGGCGTATTCGCTCCGCGCGCGGAGCGGGCTTCCCTTGGGAACGAAGGCCACGTCCGCCTGGGCCAGCGCCCCGTCGAGCGGACGATGCGAAACGCCGAACAGGTCATAGGGGACGAACCCCTTGCCGCCCATCCAGGCCACCACGTCCGCGAACAGGGGCCCGCCGTCGAAAAACGGCAGGAACGACGTCTCTAGAATGACCATGGCGCAATCGCCGAGAACCGCGCTCGCGCCTTCCAGGACCGAAAGCTCCGCGCCTTGGACGTCCACCTTCAACAGATATGGCCCCGACAGGTCACGCGCCGCCTCGTCGAGCGCGACGGTCTTCACCGCGCGGGGAACGCCGTTGACGCCGGTGTCCTCGCCCTCCAGCAGCAGGGACGATCCCACCAGGTCGGGATGGACGTTGAAGGTCGCCTCTCCGGTTTGCGCCGCTGCCGCGCCCATGATCAGCTTGGCGTCGGGTACGGCTTCGAGCGCGGGGCGGAACTCCTCCAACGGTTCGATCATCAGGAATTGCGCCCTCGGGAACGCCCCTTGCGCCAAGCGGGTGAAATCCCCATACGCCGCGCCGACGTCGATCACGCTCTTCGGCGCGAGCCCGTTCCTCGCCGCCTGGCGCAGCACGCCTTCAATGGAGGTTCGCCCGTCGCGGGGCGCGAGCTCGTAGCCCAGGCCGCCAAGGATTTTCAGGATCGCGCCCTTGACCATCAGAAGATCTCGGCCGTGAATTCGCTGCGCACGCGTTTGCGCAGCGCGTCCACGGCTTTCAACGATTGGACCATCCGATCCCGGTCGCGCTTGGACAGCGGCCCCGGGTCCACGAAGTAACTGACCTTGCGATCGGCCTTGAAATCGTCGATCTGCTGGCGGAGCAAGCGATAGGTCAGGCCCCGGAACGCGATGACCAGATCGTCGCTTTCCCGTTCGTCCAGCACGCCCTGGACCCGCAGGGCCTCGATCCGATCGAGGGTGGAGGTGGCCTCGATCCCCTCGCGCAGGGCCAGAAGGCGAACCGATTCCACCAGGGGAATGGCGCCCGCGTGCTTCAGGTTCACCTGACCGCGATGCTCCTCGTCGTCCTTTTCGGTGGCGAGCCCGCCGAAGAAGCCGAGCGCCACGTTGTGGTCGGCCTCCTCGTTGTACATGCGGCTGAGGAAGAAATGGTTGGCGCGCACGGTCTCGGTCACGTGGGCGCGGAGCGTCTGGGCCAGCGCCTCGTCGCCCCACACCGGTTGGAAGTCGAAGAAGATGTCGGCGAGACGCACCGCCACCACGCCGCCCTTGCGCCCCCATTGGCGCACCTGTTCGATCCACTGGGACAGGGTCTTGCGCCACAGCGGGTTCACCGCCATGCAGAACCCGTTGCAGTACGGGATGCCGACCACGTCCAGATCGTGGCTCATGCGCACGGCCAGTTCGGTGAAATAGGCGTCGACGCTGTTGTGCTCCTCGTCCGGATAGTCGGCGATGATGAAACCGTTGTCCTGGTCGGGGAACAGGAAGTTCTCGCCCCGGCCGCCGGACCCCATGACGATGGCGCAGGCGGACTTGGGCGGCTCCCCCCATCCGCCCGCCGCCAGGTCGCGGACGCAGGCGTCGAGCACGCGGCGGTAGATGTCGTTGTTGACGCGGGTCAGGAACGCCTGGACCTCTGGGCCGCGCAGGTTGTCGGCGAACAGCTCCTCGGCCAGCTCCACCTGGGCCTTCTTCACCTCGGCCAGCCCTTCGAGGGAGCCTTCGTGGGACAGGCGGTCGATGCGGTTCAGCGTGCGATCCGACGCCGCCGACAGGGCGTCGGTCAGATACAGCATGCCCGCGAGCGCGCCCTCGTCGTCGACCACGGGCAGGTGCGCGAGCCTGCTCCGCCGCATCCAGGCGATGGCCTGATAAAGGTATTCGCGATGATGGATGGTGGTGATGGGGCGGGTCATCACCTTCTCGACCGGGGTTTCGGGATCGACCGCGAAGGCGACCCGGCGCGCGATATCCTGTTCGGTGACGATTCCCAGCGGCCGCCCGGACCCGTCGACCGCCACCGCGCACGAGGCCTTTTCGCCGCGCATGCTCGCGATCATGTCGCCGCACGACGCGCCCTGGCGAATGGCCACCAAGGGTCCCGGGCGTCGACGCATGACATCCCGGACCAACATGCTGAAGATCGCCGTCTGCGAGCCCACGTCGCCCCCGATGCCCGCGGCCAGACCATCCGTCCGCAATCCGTCCGTTCAATAACATCGACCAAGAAACGCTGGTGTCAATAGGGAACGGGAATGGCCGCGCAACAGGCGTCGCGCGGTTCCCATGTCGACAGGGATAGATAGATCAGGCGGTGAGGTCCAGGTGCGTCTGGGGACGGGCCTGTTCCTGGTTGTCGGCGTCTTGGCGCTGGCGGTCGCCGCCGGCCTCCTGTTGGTCGTCGCGGGGGCGGTCGATGTCCACCACCTCGCCCACGTCCACATGGACGACGAAGTCGCCGTCGGAGCCGACGTTGCCTACGTTGACGACGCGCTCGGCCCCGAACACGCGGACCAGGGACTGCTGGAAGGGATCCTCCTGGGCCTTTTGCCCGGTTTCCCTCTTGGCGGTGTCCATGGCCTTGGCGACCACGCCGTGATGGGCCTTGCCGTCGTTGCCGATGGCCGCGCCCTCGTTGCCGAACTCGACCACCAGGGGCTGAGGCTGCGCCAATTGGCGACCGGCGGGATCGCTGGCGTGGATGGCCATGCCCACTTCCTTGAAGCGGAAGGCGATCTGCTCGCGGCCGTGGTCGCGGGTCTCCACCTCGATCTTGTTGATGGAGATGGATACGTTCAGGTTGATCGCCGCGGGGGCGTCGATTCCGGCGTCCACCAGAGTGGATTCGAACTGGCCCAGCGCATGGTCGATGCGGGGCGGGAATTCGCCGATCAGGTTATCGACCCGCTGCTCCGCCATGGTGGGGGCGTAGCCGATGTCCTGGTAAATCTGGAGAAACAGCTCGCGCAGCTTCTGGTTCGCCTGGGCGCCCGGGGAGAAATTGTTGGACTGCTGGAACTGGTCCTGGTCGCGTCCGGGGTCCGCCTTGGCGGTCTTACGGGTCGCTTCCTCGACATGTTTTTGGATGTCGGGACGCGAGACCTCGTGGGAGTCGCTCTGGCGCTCCACATTGACTTTCTGTTTGGACAGCACCGACATGTTGCTGTCCATGTTCATCTTGAAATCCACCATCATGACCTCCTTTCTGTTGATCTGATGGCAACTGACGTGCCGTGTGCTTTTTTCTGGGCCGCGTACTTCTGTGCCGGGCCATATACTTCCGCCCGCACATTATCCATGATTTCCGCCACGGATTCAACCGCTCTGATCAAACAATCCCGCATGGGGCGCTTGCGTTTTTCATCGATTATCTGGATAACAGCGGGATCAACCGACGGGGGGCCCCCGCCCCGCTCCGGTCGCGGGGACCGAATTCATCAACCACGGGCGAGATGGGAAAACCAGAAACATGAGCAAGATCAGGACAATCGACGACCTCGACGTCAAGGGCAAGCGCGTGCTGCTGCGCGCCGATCTGAACGTTCCGATGAAGGACGGCCAGGTGACCAACACCACGCGCATCGACCGCACCGTGCCGACCGTGACCGAGCTCTGCGAGAAGGGCGCCAAGGTGATCATCGTCACCCACCTGGGCCGCCCCAAGGGCGAGAAGAAGCCGGAATTCACACTGGCCCCGGTGGCCGAGGCGTTCTCCAAGGCCTGCGGCAAGCCGGTGGCCTTCGCCACCGACTGCGTCGGCCCCGAGGCCGAGAAGGTGGTGAACGCGCTGGGCGAGGGCGAGGTCGCCATGCTCGAGAACGTGCGCTACTACAAGCAGGAAACCGACAACGACCCCGAATTCGCCAAGCAGCTCGCGGCGCTGGGCGACATCCTGGTCAGCGACGCGTTTTCGTGCTCGCACCGGGCCCACGCCTCGGTCGAGGGCGCGGCCCACGTCATCCCGGCCGCCGCCGGGCGCCTGATGCAGGCCGAGATCGAGGCGCTCGAGGGCGCGCTCGAGAACCCGACCAAGCCGGTGGCCGCCCTGGTCGGCGGCGCCAAGATCTCCACCAAGATGGAGGTCCTGGGCAACCTGATCCCCAAGGTCGATAAGATGATCATCGGCGGCGCCATGGCCAACACCTTCCTGATGGCCCAGGGCGTCAACGTCGGCAAGTCCCTTGTCGAGGGCGACATGCTCGACGACGCCCGCGCGATCATGGAGCGCGCCAAAAGCGAGAACTGCGAGATCATCCTGCCCACCGACGCCAGCGTCGCCGCCGAGTTCAAGGAAGGCGCGGCCTGCGAGAACGTCTCGATCGACTCGATCCCCGACGACAAGATGATCCTCGACGCGGGGTCCGCCTCGGCCGACGCCCTGAAGGCGCTGCTGGCCGACTGCAAGACCCTGCTGTGGAACGGCCCCATGGGCGCGTTCGAGATCAAGCCCTTCGACAACGCCACCAACGCCGTGGCCCAGGAGGCCGCCAAGCTGACCGCCGACGGCAAGCTTCTCAGCGTCGCCGGCGGCGGCGACACCGTGGCCGCGCTGCAGAACGCGGGCGCCAAGGACGGCTTCTCCTACGTCTCCACGGCGGGCGGCGCCTTCCTGGAATGGATGGAAGGCAAGACCTTGCCCGGCGTCGCCGTGCTGCGGTCGTAGTCTTAACAATATCCGCCCTTCCAAGGGGCGATGCGGCGCGGGGCCCGTCCCCGCGCCGTTTCTTTTTCAATAACGACGATGCGATTACGTCGCCGCGACTTGCTATTCTTTCCGGAGCGGAATCAATACTTGCCATTCGTATTGATAACGGTTCGCAATCTCATGGTAAGCCTCTTTTCGAATTCACAAATATTTCGTTGTCGAATGCGAGATCGTCGTCTATAAGGGTCGGGAGGGATTTTCCATTCGGCGCGCCCGGCGCCTACGAAGACGTTCGAATAAAGGAGTTTCATCATGCCCGTTCCGCAGATTTCCATCGAGCAGCTGGTCGCCGCCAAGACGCCGACCGAAATCAACGCGCTCGCCGATCAGCTGGAAATCCTCGCCGACGCCAAGGCCGCCGCGATCCAAAAGGCCGCCGCCGCCAACGCCGCCGCCGCCAAGGGCGCGGCCGCGAAGGGCGCCATGGGCGCCGCGGGCAAGGGCGTGGCCGTCAAGGGCGTCGCCGCCCCCGGCATGGCCGCCAAGGGCATGGGCGCCGGAACCGGCATGGGCGTCGCCAAGGCCACCCCGGCCACCTGCTACGGCGCGGGCACCATCTGGTCGGGCAAGGGCATGGCGCTCGGCATCGGCCTCGGGCTCGGCTCCTGGGGGCCGCTGGTCCTCGCCGCGGGCGCCGGCGCGGCCAGCTACGCGCTTTATAAGCGCTTCAAGAACCGGGTTATCTAAGCGACGCCTCGGCGTATCGCTTTCATCATCGGGCGCAAGGGCGTCCGCCCCGTGGGGCGGGCGTCCTTATCTTTTTCCAACCGCCTCTGTACAAGGGGCGTTTTTTCTGCTTAATCGAGGTCCACGGCGACAGGCGCCGCAGCTTCTTCAGGAGACGTCGACATGACCGCGGACGGAACGGAGGATCGGACGGGAGCCGGGCAATCGACGGTGTCTCAATCCGTCGACGTTTGGCCGGACCTCGACGCCATCACCCCCTGGGCCAAGCGCCGCCCCCAGCCCGCGCCGAAACAACGCGACGCCATCCGCAAGCGCCGTGAAACCCCCGACATCGGCCGCACCGAAGAGGATTTCGAGAATCCCTGGAAGGACACGGACGCCGCCGCCAAGGCCGCCGAACAGGCGCGCCAGGAGGCTGAAAGGGCCAAGCGCGAAGCCGACCGCGCCATCGAGGAGGCCGCCCGCTTCCAACAGGAAACCCAAAACGCCCAGCAACAGGCCACGGCGCAGACCCGCCAGGAAATCGCAGACGCCCAGAAACAGGCTTCCGACCGCGCCCGGCGCGAGATCGAAGAGGCCGAGCGCGAAGCGTCCGAACGCGCTCGCCAGGAATTCGCCGAGGCCGAGAAAGCCGCGTCCGAACGCGCCCGCAAGGAGATCGGACAGGCGGAGCGCGAGGCCGCCGAGCGCGCCAAGAAACGCATCGCCGCCGCCGAGGCCAAGGCCGCCGAACGCGCTCAGCGCGAGATGGAGGACGCCGAGCGCGAAGCCTCCGAGCGCGCCCGCCAGAGGGTCGAGGACGCCGAGCGCGAAGCCGCCGAACGCGCCCAAAAGATCATCGAGGACGCCGAGCGCGAGGCCGCCGAGCGCGCGCAGCAGCAACTCGCCGAGGCCCACCGTCAAATCGACGAGATGACCCGCGAGGAGAAAAGCCACCTGGAGGACCGTGTCCATGAAATGAGCGCCCAGGTGGACCGGATGAAGGCCGAATCGGAAAGCCAGCGCGCCGCGTTGGAGTCCACCCGACTCGAACTGGCCATGGCCGAGCAGGAGAAGGGCCGCCTGTCCCTCGCCGTCCGCGACATCGAGAACGCGCGCGAATCCCTGTCCGACACCCAGAAGGAAACCGACGCCGCCCGCCAGTCCCGCCAGGAGGCCGAGGCCGAGCTCAACGCGCTGGCCGAGCGCCGCGAGACCCTGGAGCAGTCCCTCGCCGGGCTCGAATCCCAGGCGGCGGAGCATCAGCGCATGGCCGCCGAGGTCGAGGGGCTGGAGCAGCGCCACGCCATCCTGATGGCGGAGATGGAGCAGGCCCAGGCCATCGTCACCGAACTCCGCGAAAACCAGGCGGGCCTGCAGGGCGACGTGGAGTCCCTGTGCCGGGCCCAGGCGGACCTGGAGCGCATCCAGGCCCAGGGCGCGGCGGCCGATGACGAACACAAGGCCATGCACTCCATCCTCGACGCCATCATCGCGAGTCTTGAGTCCGGACGGCGCGAACGCGAGCGGCTGACCGCCGAAATCGCCCAGGTGACCCAGGAGCGCGACGCCATCATCCAGGCCATCACCTCCCAGCAGGAAGCCTATCAGCAGCAGCTGATGGAGGAGCAGGCCATGGCCGAGGCCGCGGGCCAACCCATCCCGACCGAACCGACCGGCCTGCCCGTCCAACGCCCCTTGCGGCCCGGCGAACGGCAAATTCCGGTCGAGGACTTCTTCACCGGCGTGTTCAACCTGGTCGGAACCGGCGTCAACGCGGTGGTCGACAAGACCGGCGCGGCCGTCTGCGCGGTTTCCGACGGCGCGGCCAACGCCTTCGGCGGGAAAAAGAAGACGGCGAAGAAAAAGAAGAAGCGCTAGGCCTTTAATATCGGCGGAATCTCGCCCCGCCTCCAGGCCGACCACATGCCCTCGTAAAGCGTCTCCAGGTCGCGGACAAAACGCGGCGTGTCGAAAAGCGGCGCGGTCTCGCGCTTGGCCGCGAGCCGCTCCCGGACGGCTTGCATCGCGTCAGGGCTTTCCGCCAGCCTGAGAGCCTGGGCGACGTAGTCCTCGAGCCCATCCGCGACCATGTCCTCCATCTCCATAGCCTCAAGCAGGCTTTGGGAGACCCGGGACGCGAAGTGGCTCCCCTTGACCGCCAACACCGGAACCCCGGCCCAAAGCGCGTCGGACGTGGTGGTGTGGCCGTTGCAGGCCCGGGTGTCGAGGGCGAGGTCGGCCAAGGCGAGCCGGGCCAGGTGGCGGTCCTTGGGCTCGGAATCGGCGAAGACCAGACGGTCGGGCGCGACACCGCGCGCCTCCGCCTCGCGCTTCAAGTTCGCCTCCGCCCACGGGTTGGAGCGATAGAGCCAGAGCGCGGCCCCCGGCGCGCTTCGGAGAATCTCCACCCAAGCGTCGAAGATCACCGGCTCGATCTTGTAAGTCTGGCAGAAGCTGCAGAAGACGAAAGCGTCCTCCGGCAATCCCTGCCCGGTCCGTGTCGGCTTCCAATCCGCGATGGGCTGGCGATGGTCGTTGGCCTGGTAGGAATGAGGAAGGTAGGCGAGACGCTCCGCGAAAAACGCCGCCTCCCCTTCCGGCGCGACCACGCGATCGACCAGGGCGTAATCGAAAAAATCGGCGCCCGTGGACCCGGGAAAAGCCAGGAACGTGGCCTGGACCGGCGCTGGGCGGAGCGCGGGCACGGCGAGCCTGTTGTTCTCGATGCATCCCATGACGTCGATCAGGATATCCACCCCGTCCCCGTGGATGGCCCGCGCCGCGTCCTCGTGACCAAGATCTCTGACATCGACGAAGCGGTCGCAGGCGGCGGCGATGTCCAGGCGATGGGCGCTTCCGTCGTCGGGGCCGAAAGAATAGGCGTGGACGCGGAACCGGGCGGGGTCGTGGAGCCCGAACAGGCTCCGCATCAGGTGCGCGGTGGCGTGGTCGCGGAAATCGTGGGAAAAATAGCCGACGGTCAACGGGCCGTCCTTGTCCTTGCGCTCCGCGAAGTCGAACAGGGGCCGGGCCTCCACCGTCCCCGAAAGCCAGGAGCGGACGATTTCGAGATTGCGCCGGGGCTCCATGCAGCGCACCACGTTGAGCAACGGCGGCTCCGCCACCGGGCGTCCCTCGGCGAGCGCCGCGTCGTTCAGAGCGTCCAGGCGCCTTTCCGCCCTCGCCCGTCCCTCCCAGTCGCAGACGCGCATCAGCAAATCCGTCAGCATGGCCGCCGCGCCCGCGTGGTCCGGGTCGATCTCCAGCGCGCGCCGGTGGGCGGCGACGGCGTCGATCAGCGCGCCGGTCCGAAACAGGGCGTTGCCCAGGTTGTGGTGGATTTCCGCCCGGTCCGGGGCTTGGGCCAGGGCGCGGCGATAAAGGTCTCGCGCGGCTTGGGCGTCGCCCAAGTCCTGAAGCGCGTTGCCGAGATTGTTGAGCGCCATGGGGTCCTCGGGCGCGGCCTCCAGGACCTTGCGAAAACAGGCGGCGGCCTCTTGCAAGCGGCCCTGGGCCATCAGGACGCTTCCCAGGTTGCCCTGGATGGCCGGGTTGGGGGCGTGGGCCAGCAGGCGGCGGTAACGCGCCTCGGCCTCCTCCGCCCGCCCTTGCGCCGCCAGAAGGTTGCCGAGGTTGCCGAGAGCCTGGATGGAGCCCAGGTCGATGGCGCGGCGATACGACGCCTCGGCCGCGTCCGCCGCCCCAAGGCCCGAAAGCGCGTTGCCGAGGCTGTTCAGGAAATCGGGCGTGTCCGGCTGAGCCGCGAGGGCGCGTTCGATCAGGCCTTGCGCCTCCTCGAACCGCTTGGCCCCGGTGGCGATGACGCCCAGCAGATGCAGGGCGTCGGGGTTTTCTGGCTCCAGGGACATGACTTGACGGTACAAGGCCTCGGCCTCGGCGAGCCGCCCCGCCTGGTGATGGGACAACGCCCGGTTCAGCAGCGCGCCTAGATCAGCAGCCACGCCGCCAGCCCCAGAAAGGCGAAGAACCCGACCACGTCGGTCACGGTGGTCAGGAACACGGTGGAGGCCACCGCCGGATCCACGCCCGCGCGCTCCAAGGCGAGCGGAATGGCGCTTCCCGCCAGTCCGGCCACGACCATGTTGACGATCATGGCCAGCGCGATCACCACGCCGATTTCCGGACTCGCGAACCACAGCCACGCCACCACGCCCGCGAGCACGGCGAACAAGGCGCCGTTGGCCCCGCCGACCAGGATTTCCTTGGCGATCACGCGCATGGCGTTGGTGGTGGTCAGCTCCTTGGTGGCCAGCGCGCGGACGGCGACGGTGAGCGTCTGCGTCCCCGCGTTCCCGCCCATGGAGGCGACGATGGGCATCAGCACCGCCAGGGCCACGATCTGCTCGATGGTCGCCTCGAACATGCCGATCACCAACGAAGCCAGCACCGCCGTGCCCAGGTTCACCAATAGCCACGAGAACCGCGAGCGCGTGGTGTCCATCACGCCTTCGTAAAGGTCGTCCTCGCGCACGCCGCCGAGGCGCATGATGTCCTCTTCCTGCTCCTCGTCGATGACGTCGACCACGTCGTCGATGGTGATGGCGCCCACCAGCCGTCCGGCGTCGTCGACCACCGGGGCGGAGACCAAGTCGCGCTGGCGGAATTGGAACGCCACGTCCTCCTGGTCCAAGGTGACGGAAATGACCGTGACCTCGGTTTCCTGGATTTCGGAAATGGGCGTGTCGCGGGGCGTGCACAAAAGGCGGCTGAGCCCCACCTTGCCCACCAGCTTGCGGCTGGGGTCGGTGACGTAGATGTCGTAGAACCGATCCGGCAGGTGTTCGTCCTCGCGCGCCGAGCGCCGGATGAAATCGATGGTCTGGCCCACGTTCCAGAAGGTGGGAACGTTGACCAGTTCGCGCTGCATCAAGCGCCCTGCGCTGTCCTCGGGATAGGACAGCGCCTCCTCGATCAGGGTGCGGTCCTCGGCCGGTATGGCGTCGAGGATCTCGCGCTGGTTCTCCTCGTCCAGTTCCTCGATCAGGTCGACCTGATCGTCGGTGTCGAGTTCGGCGACGACCTCGGCCACGTCCTCGACGCTGAGGCCCTCGATGATGTCCTCTCGGACCGAGTCGTCAAGCTCCGAAAGGAATTCCGGGGCGACGTCGCAGCGGATGGCCTCGGTGACGGCGAGGCGGCTTTCCGGGGGCAGGCGCTGCAGATGGTCGGCGATGTCGGCGACGTGCAGCGGCCCCAAAAGGGCGCGCACCTGGTCCGTGTCGCCCTCGCCCAACGCGTCGAGGAGCGCATGTTCGATGACGTCGGGCTGAAGCTCGTCGTCGTCGTCGTGAGGGTTCGGCGCGTCTTCGCTCGGCGCTGGCTCCGTCACCATGGCGAACTCGCTCCCCGATCAGAAAAGAATTGGCCCGGGCGGGACGCGCCGGGCCAAGGGAAAATGGTGCGGTCGAGAGGACTCGAACCTCCACGGGCTATCGCCCACTGGCACCTCAAGCCAGCCTGTCTACCAATTCCAGCACGACCGCGATTTTCCTTGCGACGCCCCTTGAGGGCCGTAAAACAGAATGCCCAAATAGCATGCCATCAAAACGCAATCAAGACCAGGTCCGCCATGTCCGTCAATCGATCCCTGGGAATCCGCCACGGCGTCCAATGGCTGGCGAGCGACGCGCCGGTCTCCTATCCCGACGCGCTGGCCTTCATGGAGGCGCGAGTCGAGGCCATTCGCCAGGGCGCCGGGGACGAATGCGCGTGGCTTCTGGAGCACCCGCCGCTTTACACCGCCGGAACCAGCGCGGCGGCGAACGAATTGTTGGACCCGAACCGCTTCCCGGTGTTCCGGACCGGGCGCGGCGGGCGACACACCTACCATGGTCCGGGGCAACGGGTGGCCTATGTGATGCTGAATCTGGCCGAGAGGAGCCGAGACGTCCACGCCTTCGTCCACGCGCTGGAGGACTGGGTCATCGCCGCCCTCGCGGACCTCGGCGTCCGGGGCGAGCGGCGCCCGGACCGGATCGGCATCTGGGTGGACCGGGGCGGCGGACGCGAGGACAAAATCGCCGCCATCGGCGTTCGCGTGCGCCGCTGGGTGACGTTCCATGGAATCGCCGTCAACGCCAACCCGGACCTCGAACACTTCTCCGGCATCGTGCCCTGCGGAATCACGGACCACGGGGTGACGTCCCTGGCGGATTTGGGGCTTGATTCGGACATGGCGCGGGTGGACGCGGCCTTGATGGCGCGGTTCGGGGAGGTTTTCGATTAAAACGGAAGCTATTTCATCTGCAGCCACACCCCCGCCGTCGCCGCGCGCCCGCTTCCGTCCAGGACCGTAATGCGCGACCGTCCGGCTCCGCCGGGTGACCACGACGCGTCGCGGCGGACGGGCGAAGAGGCCAGGGGGCGGCCGTCCACCAGCCAGGTCAAGGGGCGCCTGCCTCCGCGCGCCTCGAGCCTGAGGGCGTCGCCCCGGGCGAACTCCACCACCGCGCCGTCCGGAGGGAACAGGATTTCGGGACCGTCCTCCATGAACGCCCAGCCCCGGTGGCGGAAGCGGCGGAATGGCGGGGGCAGGTCCTCGGTCTTGTCGGCCGCGAGCGCGCCTTCGGGCGGGCCGGATTTCCCCGGACCGGCGTCGGGCAATACATCGAACACGTCGTAAAGCGCGGGCGCGGCGTTTTTTCCGCCGGTGAGACCGGTCCCGAATCCCCCGTCGGCGCGTCCGACCCAAACCCCGACCGTATGCCCATCGTCCCAACCCAGCGCCCATGCGTCACGGAAGCCGTAGGACGTTCCGGTCTTGAGCCCGATGTCCCTCCATTTGGCGGTGTGGCGGGCCAACAGACGGCCGTCGGGCGGCGGGGCGCCTCGGAGGATGCGGTCCAGGTGCCAGGCGGCGCTGGCGCTTATCATCCGCTTGGGCGGCGCGGTCTCCCCGTCCCGGACTCGAAGGGGGACGAACTCGCCGCCGGACGCGACCCCGGCGTAAAGCGCGGTCAGGTCCCAGAGGCTCACCCCCACCCCGCCGAGCGCAAGCGCGAGGCCCGCGCGCTCCGCCCGCTTGTCGAAACGGAACGCGGCCCCGGTCCCGGTCAGCAGGCGCTGGAAGCGGCCGGGGCCCAATCGGTCCAGCACCGCCACCGCCGGGACGTTGAGCGAAAGCTGCAACGCCTCGCGCACGGTCACCGCGCCTCGGTATCGGTTATCGAAGTTGGCGGGCGCGTAGTCGCCGAACCGCATGGGCCTGTCGTCCACCAGGGTTTCGGGGTGCAAGGTCAGATGGTCGAAGGCGAGGCCGTAAATGAAGGGCTTCAAGGTCGAGCCCGGCGAGCGCGCCGCCCGGACCATGTCCACGTGCCCCAACCGCCGCGCGTTCAGAAAATCCCCGGACCCCACGTAGGCCCGGACCTTCCGGGTTTCGTTCTCGACCACGAGGATGGCGATGGAGGCTTCGGTCTCGAGCCGGGCCAAGTGGCGGCGCGCCACGGCCTCCGCCTTGCGTTGGAGGCCCCTGTCGATGGTCGTCGCCACGGTCTCGGCCCCGGACGCCCGGAGGCGGCGCGCCAGATGGGGAGCCAGCATGGGGGCGGCGAAGCGCTTACCGGGAACCGCATCCTCGCGCGCCTCGGCCGCCGCCTTTTCGTCCAGGACGCCGACGGCGGCCATGCGCGCCAGCACCTTGTCCCGCGCCGCCCGCGCGCGGTCGGGGTGGCGGTCGGGGCGGAGCCGGGTCGGGGACTGGGGAAGCGCCACCAGGAGCGCGGCCTCGCCCGCGCTGAGGCTCTTGGGCGGCTTGCCGAAATAGAACCGGCTCGCCGCCCGGACGCCTTCCAGATTGCCGCCGAACGGGGCCAGCGTCAGGTACATGCCGAGGATTTCGTCCTTGGCGTAATGCGCCTCCAACTGAACCGCCCTCGCCATTTCGGCGAGCTTGGAGAGAACGGTCCTCGGCCGGGGCTCCAGCAGCCGGGCGGTCTGCATGGTCAGCGTCGAGCCGCCGGAGACCACCCGCCCCGCCTTGGCCCACTGCAAAACCGCGCGGCCGAGCGCGAGGGGGTCCACGCCGGGATGGCCGTGGAACCGCTTGTCCTCGAACGCCGTCAGCATGCGGAGGTAAAGGGGATCGACGTCCCGGACCCTTGTCGCGAACCGCCAGATCCCGTCCTTGGCCGTGAACGCGCGAAGCGGCTCGCCGCTCCGGTCCGCGACCACGCTCGCTCGCGCCAGGAAACGCTCCAACGGCGGGGGGAGCAAAGCGTCCAACGCCAACGCCCCCCCCGCGAGCGCGAGAACGACGAGGGCGGCGGCGCGGCGGCGCATCACTCGGGCGCCGTCACCGTCATCCGGCCCATGTCGGAGCGCGCCCGGTAACGAGGCTTGTACATGTCCTCCACAAGCACCGCCGGAAGGGCGTAGCTTCCGGGCGTCACCGCGCGGACCAGATAAGCCAAGGCGAACTTGCGCTCGCCCTCGCCGCCATCAAGGTCCAGGGCTGCGATATAGCGGTCGTCGCGGAACTCCTCGTGCCTGGCCTTGCTGAGCTTGGGCAGCCAGCCGATCTCCTTTGCCGCCCGGCCGTGGGACAGCCGCGCGTTCTCGATTTCCAGGCCCGCTGGCAGCAAGTCGACCACCAGCGCCTGATGGTTAAGGCCCGTTGTCGCCTTCCCCTTGATGACCGCGACCAGCAACGCGTTCTGGGGCGCGTTGGCCAAGTCCACCGGCTTGCCGTCCAGGGTGTGGAGACTGCGCTCGATGGCGAAGCCCTCGCCCATCGCCGGTTCGGGCTTGGCGGGAACGCCCTCCACCGTCGCCGAATGCCAAATCGGGCCCGCGCCGACGTTCTTGTAGGTCACGGGCTTGGCCGAAAGCTCCGGCGTCAGGTAAAGCGGCGTTTTCCGAGCCTTGCCCTTCACCTTGCCGATGGCTAGGCGCATCTTCGCGCCCGGCTCGGCCAGGGCCTTGGCCGCAAGGGTCAGCCACGCCATTTCCTGGGTGCTGAGGTATGTCTCGGACGCCTGCAAATCGGCCATCGTCGGGACCACGTCCGCCAGATGCCCCCCGGCCCAAGCGGCGCCCGCCTTTTGCGCCTCGGCCAGAAGCGCCACCAGCGCGGCGGCGTCGCGAAGCCGGGTTCCGTAGTCCCCGCGCTCGCTCAAGGGATGTTCGAGGAGCGCGCGGGCGTGGTCGAAGTATTCGCGCCCCCGCTCTCCCTCGCCATGCATCAGCAAAGCCGCGCCGGTTTGCGCGGCGGCCAGCGTCGTCGGCATTTTTCCCTTGTACGTATCGGCGAAATATCGCAATCGCGCCACATCCCCAAGACCCGCGCGGGCGAGCACATGGAAGGCGTAGGCGGCGCCGACGGCGGTTTCGTCGTTGGTCGCCGCGCCGCGCCGGGTGGCGTCGCCCAGACGCTCCAACGCGCGGGCGTAAGAGAATTCGGGAACGGCGTACCCCTTGGCCTTGGCCTGCACCAGGAAATCCATGGCGAAGGCGCCGAGCCAAAGCTCCTCGCGGTCGTCGCCGCCCCAAAGGGAGAACCCGCCCTCGGACGTCTGCATGTCGAAGACGCGATAGACGGCGTTCTGGACCCGGGCGTCGGCTCCGGGCTCGGGCGCCGCGCTTTCCCACGCCTCCGCCACGTCGTCGAGGTAGACCAGCGGCAGCGCCCGGCTGGTGGTCTGTTCGAGGCAGCCGTAGGGATAACGGTCGAGGCGCTTCAGTATTCCCTTCACGTCCAGCGCGGGCCTGGGGCTGAAGGCGAGCGTGGCCGACGCGGTTCCAGGCAGGAACTCGGCCTTGAGCGCGCTGGAGTACGCCAGCGCCTCGCCCGGCGCCATGTGCTTGGCCAACGCGCGCGTCACCCGGAACTGGGCCGGGCGCACGGCGAGGGCGCGCTCCATCTCGCGCTTGAAGCCGTCCGGCCCCTCGATGGCGATGCGCGCCTTGGCCACGCCGACGCCGGTGGCCTTGACGGCGAGCGACGCCACCACGGCCTCTCCGGGCTTCAGGGTCTTGGCGACGGCGCCTTCGCCCGTGGTCTCCACCGGGCCTTCGAACGCGATGGCAGCCTTGTACTCCCCTTCGGGCGCGGTGAGGTTGCGGAGCGAGAGGGTGATCCGGCTCTCGTCCCCCGGCGCCAGGTAGCGGGGCGTGGAGATTTGGGCCACCAGCGGGTCGCGGACCAGCATGGCGTCTTCGCCCGCGCCCACGCTCACCTCGTCGTAGGCCACGGCCATCAGCCGGAGCCTTCCGGCGAAATCGGGAACGTCGAGTGAGACTTCCGCCCGGCCCTCGATGTCGGTTTCGACAACGCCCGAAAACAAGGCGACGATGCGCGCGTCCACGGGCGGCGCGCCGCGCCCTCCAAGCCTCGGGTCGCCGCCGCCGGACCGGATGGCGCCGCGCCGCTTGGCCTTGCCGTCGATGAGGCGGCCGTACAGATCGCGCACCGCGACGCCGAGCTTGCGCTTGCCCATCAGATGCCCGACCGGGTCCGGAGTCTTGAAGCCGGTCAATTGCAGCACGCCCTCGTCCACGGCGGCGAGCGTCAGATGGGCGCGCCCGACCCCGCCCTTGACGGTCACGGGAACCTTGACCGTCCGCCGGGGACGGATGTCGTCCGGCGCGTCCACGACCACGTCCAGCGCGCGATTGGATTTATCCAGGCCCAGCCAGGCGACGCCGATGGCGCGGCCGGGCCCGCGCTCCTCCGCGTCCGGGCGGAAGGCGGTGGCGAGCACGTAGACGCCGACGCCCCAGTCGTCGCCGAAGGGAATCTCCACCGTCGCGCCCTCGGCGGGAACAGGGACGGAGCGGGTTTCCAGCACCCGGGTGTTGGCGAAGGCCAGCAGCGCCTCGCCCGCGAACGGAGCCTTGACGTGGAGCTTGACGGTCTCGCCCGGGGAATAACCCTTGCGGTCGGCCACCACCTCCAGCTTGTCCGGCGCGTTCCCGGCCGACGGCGCGACGAACCAACCGGCGCGGAAGCGCACGCTGGTCGCCGCCCCGGTCTTCATGTCCGCGACCTCGAGCCGGTAGCGCCCCCAATCCAGCACCGGCGTGGTCAGATAGGCGGGATTGCCCGGCGCCGCCGTGAGCTTGCCGCCGGCGACCACGGCGTCCTCGACCTCGACCTTGTAGTCCCAGGACCCGCCGACCATGAACCAGCGGTAACGCCAGTTCTCCGCATAGAGGGTGTATTCCACCTCGCCAGCAATCGACGCGCCGTCCGGCCCGACGACGATGACGTCGAATTCGGCGGCCGTGTCCATCTTGACGGCGTCGTCCTGGAACGCGGGTTTGACGCCGATGGCGTTTTCGCGCTGGCGCACGGGCAGCGTCAGGCTGGCGTTCACGGGTCTGCCGCCGGGTTCGAACACGCCCGCGCGGATGACGGCCTTGAGCGGCCGGGACACGTCGGGAACGTCGCGGAGCAGGATGTCCAGCGCCGCCTTCCCGTCCTGGTTCGTGGCCTTGACCTTCACGGTCTGGCGCTTGGGCTCCGCCTTTTCCTCGGACAAGCCGAACCGGTAGCCCTTGTGTTCGGGATAGGGGGCTTCGTCCGGCAGAATGGTGACCTCGGCCTCGGTCGGCAGCCCGCCCGCGGGCGCGCCGTACAGGAAATCGGCCTGGAGCGTCGCCTGGACGGGCCGGCCGACGCGGACGCGCTTGGCGTCGGACGTCAGCTTGGCCTCGATGGTCGGGGGCACGATGTCCTCGACCAGCACCGAATGGCGGCCGAGCACGGGGCCTTCGGGCTCCACCGACGCGCGGATGGACCATTTGCCGGTGCGCGCGGTCTCGGGGAACGCCACGTCCACGTGATAGCCGCCGGGGCCGCTGGGCCGGACCACGAAGCGCTTGGCTTCGGAATCGTCGGGGCGGAGCACCCGGACGGTCAACGGCATGTCGCCGACGGCGCGTCCGGCCGCGTCGCGCAGAAGCGCCATGATGCGGGCGGTCTCTCCCCTGCGGTAGACTCCCCGGTCGGAATAGACGAAGGCGTCCATGCCCGTGGGCGCCACCCGCCCGCCGACGCCCCGGTCGGACAGGTCGAACGCGGGGGGCGTCATGTCCATGAACGCGAAGTCGCCGTCATCGGAGAAGGCGTAAAGCGCGCGCGGCCTGCGCCCGCCCTCGCCCTTCAAAAGGCCGGGGTCGAGCCTGGCCTGGCCGGACTCGTCCGTCTTCGCCTCGCCCAGCAAGCCGTTGTCGCGGCCAAACAGCCGGACGGTGACGCCCGGGCGGGGCTTGGCGGTCTCGAGCGACCGCGCGAAGACGTTCAACCCGTCCTCGCCCCGCATGGTGAGAAGCCCCATGTCCGAGACCACCATCCACTGGGTGGCGCGGGTCTCCCAACGCTCGACCTCCTTGCCCGCGTTTTCCGCCAGCAGCAGGTAGAGCCCCGGTTCGGGCTTTTCGATGATTTCGTGGACGGGGACGGCGGTGGCGACGCGCTGGTTGGCGGTCGCATCGATATCCATCTCGCCCTTCCACAGAAGGTGGCCGTCCTCTTCCTCGATGGAGCGGATTCCATAGCCCGAGAGCGCGGTGAGAAAATCCCCGCCCTGGAGCATCCTTATCACGTTACGCTCGGGAACCCGCAGAACCTTGACGTGGACCTTGTCCACGTTGACGGTGAACAGGGGCGCGCCCGCGCTGCCCGCCCGGGGCAGGACGTAGGTCCCGGACTTGAACGCCACGCTGGGCGTCCGGTTTCCGACGGAGACGTCGAAGCTGATATCCTTGGGCAGGGTTTCCCCGTCGGCGGCGGGCAGGCCCTTGAGCGCCGTGACCTTATAAGACTTCCCAAAACCGACGCCCCCAAGGCACAGCCGGTTTCCCCTGGGGACGACGTCGCCGTCGACGGCCGGCTCGACCCGGACGTAGTCCGCGTAGCGGACGTTGCGGGCCTTGCCCAGTTTCCCCCGGAACTGCAAGCACGCCTCGGGCCGGTCGGTTTCCACGTCCACGGCGACGCCCGTCGCGCGGAAGCCGTGGCGCTCGTCCAACTGATTCAGGGTTTTTTGGACTTTGTCGTTGGGGTGGAGCGCCAGGCTTTCCCGAAGGGCGAGGATGGCGGCCTTGGGGCGGTATTGCTTGGAGAGCGCGCCCGCGAGAAGAGCGAGATAACCCGCCTTCTCCTCGTTGCTTTCAACGACTTGATGGGCGCGGTAGAAGGCCTGGGCTGCCTTGCGGTCGGACTTGGACAGTCCCATCCGCGACGCGGCCAGACCGGCCCATGCGACGGCGGAATCGGGTTTCAAGAAGACGGCGCGCTCGAAATGGCGAATCACGACCTTTAGATTCGGCTTCTTTTGGAGCGCCGCCTCGGCCGCGTGAGCGAGCGCCTCGTCGGCGGACTTGACGTCGCCCGCCCCTTGTTTCCGGATGGCCTCGCGGTAGTCCGCGAGCCCCTCGTCCAGCTTCGCGTCCTCGAACGCGAATGCCCCGGAAGACATCATCAACGCAATGATAACAAAAAGAAATCGCCGCATGCCCTTAACCCCTAACAACTATTCCCGACAGCCCCGACCATGGCCGATGAATGTGGCCCGAATATGGCCTTGGGCGGTTCCGGTCCAACCTTGGTAAACCGCCGTTAACCGTTCGGCAAGGGTTGAGGCGTAGCGTCAAACGAATCGGTGAAAAACCGACGCGAAACAGAGGATAAGGATGGTTGGACGATGATGCGATTGATTTACGCCATGGGCCGCGCGCTCGGCCTGCGCACCCCGCGCCCGCCGCTGATGATGATCAGCTACCTGCCGCCGAACACGTTGCGCTAGAAAATTCGGTCAGTCGGAGCCTTCGGCCTCGGCCTCGGCCACCTTGGAGCGGACCTCATCCATGTCGAGCTCCTTGACCTTTTCGATCAGGTCGACGAGCGCGCTTTCGGGCAGGGCGCCCGGCTGCATGAACAACAGGATCTGTTCGCGGAAAATCGCGAGCGTGGGGATGGAGCGGATGCCGAACTGAGCCGCGACCATCTGCTCTTGCTCGGTGTTGCACTTGGCGAAGCCGATGTCGGGATTGTCCTCGGCGGCCTTTTCGAACACGGGGCCGAACATCTTGCAGGGGCCGCACCAGTCCGCCCAGAAATCGATCAGCAGAATGTCGTTTTCGTTGATGGCGGTTTCCAGATTGTCCGACGAGAGTTCGATGACAGCCACAATCCTGCCCTTTCGGTCTTGGGTGGGTTCGGCCGGCTCCCGCCCGCCACGAGGGAGCCACCCTACCCGTTAAACGCGCCCAAAGAAACCCCGCCCGGGGAACTTTTTTGACGGCGCCGGGCCTTGCGTTACTTTCCGAAGACCTTCACCGCGTTCAGAAACACCCGGTCGGCGTCGCGCTTGATGTAGTCGGCGACCACGGCCAGCAGGCCGTCCGCCGACTCCCCGCCGCGGGCGAGGATTTCACAGTAGCTTCTGGTGACGCCTTCCGCGTCTGGCGGTATCTCGATCTGGATCGGCCTGAGCGGCTGGCCCACCGGAGCTCGGCTGTCGGGCGCTTCGCGCACGCCTTGTTTTTCCCCGGTCAGGTAGGGGACGTAATGCATGTCGATTTTCAAGATGTGATTCTTCAGCCAATCCTGCAGGAAGGCGAACACCTTGGCCGGATCGATCTTTTCCGGCGAGCGTTCGTTGAGCTGGGACAGGCCGCCGATCATCTGCGCCAGCTTTTCGTGTTCGAGCTTGTGCGCCTCGAATTCCGGATACCCGGCGCTTTGCATATAGCGCTCCTCGCGGACGAAGTGCTCGTCCACGTACATGGACAGTCCGTTGATCGCGCCGGTCATGCGGCCGGGCTCGACCTCCTTGCCGACGAACTGCTTCAATTGGCCGACGAGCGCGAAGAGCTGCTTGTGGTCCTCGTCCAGCACCTTGATGTTGGAGGCGTATTCCTGGGACCATTCGACCCCGGCGGGCGCGGCAGCGGGCGCGGCCTTGGGCTTGGGCTTTGGCGCGGGGCCGTTCTGCTTCGGCTTGGGCGCCCGCTGCGAGGCCGTGCGCTCCAGGATGGCGAAGACCTTCCGGTACTGGCCCTCGTTGATGTTCTTGCCGCGCTGCAGCAGGTTCGTGACGTCGGTCAACAAGTTCAGTTCGGCGTCGCTCAGAAGGTCTCTCTGGCGATCGATGCGGTGCTGGCACTGGACGACGAGGTCCCGGCGCTCGCCACTCTTTATCTGCATTTTTTCTTTCCGTTTCGCGCCGCCGTTCGCAAAGCGGCGATTTCGCCCAGTCCCCCCACGCCCGGATACTATCCCCTTATTCGCCAAGACGCCATAATTTCGTTAACCGGGGGCGCAAAACCGTGTTAATATCAAGCAGTTGCCAACAGGGAGGCGCGGGGACCGCGGCATGATTCCGGAATTTATTTCGCCAACCAACTATCTGAACAAGATGGCCGACGGCACCATCAAGCAGATCAATCCCTTCACCGGCACCGAGGTCTGGACCGTCCCCGGCCGGGGCCATCGCCCTCTGGGCGACGACAGCCTGGCCGAAGGCCAGGAAATCGACCGCGACAAGGAAAACAACCACTGCTTTTTCTGCCCGGACAACTACCTGAAAACGCCGCCGGAAAAGGCGCGCCTGGTCAAGACCAAGGCCGGGGAGTACAGGATCGTCCGCAATCTCCAGGCCGGAAAGCTGTCCAGGACCGAGGCGGAATTCCGCCGCGTTCCCAACCTGTTCGAGATCATCGGCTACGACTACTGGGTCAAGAACTACGGCTACGAGATGCTGCCCGAGGTCGCCAAGCGCAAGGACAAGTACCTGTCCGACCCCGAGGGCTGGAAGCACGTGATGGAGATCATCAACGCCCGCCTTCTGGCCGGGGGGCGGACCCAGGACGAAGTCGACGACCTGTCCATCGAGGACCGCATCCGCTTCGCCGACAGCTTCTTCGCCGGCGGCCACGAACTGATCATCGGTCGGCGCCACTATCAGGACGACGCCAAGTTCGAACACCAGCTCTGCTCGTCCGGAACCCTGACGCCGGAAGAGCACTACCAGTACATCCGCTTCACCATCGACGGGATACTGGATATCTATCGCAACAACCGCTACGCCCGTTACGTTGCGGTGTTCCAGAACTGGCTCAAGCCCGCGGGCGCGTCCTTCGACCACCTGCACAAGCAACTGGTCGCCATCGACGGGCGCAGCACCACCATCGACGGCGAGCTGGCCCTGGTGCGGCACAATCCCAACGTCTACAACGAGGCGGCGGTGAACTTCGCCGGTTACAAGAACCTGGTCTTCGCCGAGAACGACCACGCCATCGCCTTCGCCGACTTCGGCCACCGGTTCCCGTCGATCGCGATTTTTTCCAAAAGCGAGCACAGCCAGCCCTGGAACCATAAACCCGAGGAACTGCGCGGCATGTCGGATATCATCCACGCCTGCCACGCCGCCATGGGGCCTTCGATCCCGTGCAACGAGGAATGGTACTACAAGCCCCCCGACGCCGACGTGCCCATGCCCTGGCACGTGCTGATCAAGTGGCGCATCTCCAACCCGGCCGGGTTCGAGGGCGGGACCAAGATCTACGTCAACACCATCGACCCGGAATCGCTCCGCGACAAGATGGTGCCCCGCCTGTTCGAGTTGAAAAACGAAGGCAAGATCGTGCCCATGCAGATCGCCTTCGAATGCGACTGCATCCCCAACTGCCTGCAATACAACCCCGCCGTCCGCAACGCGGGCCAGGGAACCAATTTCCCGTACTTCTCGGAAGCGGAAAGCGAAAAGAAAAAGGCGAAGGGGAAGTAGGGCCTTCCGAAACGACGCCCTACGGAAGCGTTCTGGCCACGCGGAGGCCGAGATTGCTGCTTCTGTAGCCAGGCGGGCTTTTGTAGCGGTTGGCGGATCGGATGTCCGCCGGATTGCTGTACCAGCTGCCGCCCCTGCGGACCCGCGCCTTGCAGTTTTCGGGCGCGGGCGCGTCGGAATAACGCCCGCGATAGCAATCCTCCACCCACTCCCAGACGTTGCCGGTCATGTCGTGGACGCCGAAACGGGACGGCGCGAACGAGCCGACCGGCGACGATTTCGTCCAGCGGTCGCGGCCGCTCGCGAAGCCGCCATCGCCTTCATCCTTGCCGTAATTGGCGTATTCGCGGCTGGCCGTCTCGCCCCACCAGTACCGCGTCGACGAACCGGCGCGGGCCACGTATTCCCATTCCGCTTCGCTCAGAAGCCGATACTGTTTCCCCGTCCGCTCGCTCAGGCGACGAACGAAGGCCTTCGCGTCATTCCAGGAAACCATCTCCACCGGGCGCCGGGCGCCTTTTCGCATGCTGTTGTCGCCTCCCATCACCGAGCGGTATTCGGCCTGGGTGACTTCGTACTTCCCCACGGCGAAGGCGCGGTCGATGGCGATCCCGCGGACGGGGTTCTCGTCCCCGTCCCCGCCGCCGCTCAAATCGCCCATGCGGAAACGTCCGGACGGGATCACCACCATCTCGGGGCAAGTTTCGCAGTCCTTGAACGCGTCGCCGGGACGGAAGCCTCCACCCGCCGTCGACGCCAAGGCGGGCCTGCGTTCCGCGGGGCGGGAGGGCGCCGGCGCCGGGGAGACTGCCTGCGCCCGCGCGAGTTTCTTGACCTTCGCCCGCGCAAGCGGAGCGAAGGAGCCGTTCGGATACTGCTCCAGATACGCCTCGAACATGTCCGGATCGTCGCTGGCCTGGATCGACTGCCAGAACACGGTTTCCTTGTCGGGCCCGCCGCCCGGCGCGTGGGATGAAATCGGCGCCGACGCCGGTTTCCTGGCCGCCGTCCCCGGAACGACGAATACGAAATCCCCCTTGTCCAGCAAGGGATCGCGCAGCTTCCCATACTGGGGCGTCTGGCTCTGGCGGCTGTAGTTGGTGACCTTGGATTCAAGAAAGCTTCCGAGCTCGCTCCCGGTCACGTAGCCGTCACCGTTCCTATCGCCCTCTCCGTTCAGGGCTTCCACGAACTGGCGTCGGAAGATGCTCTTGTCAGGGACCTGCTGCTCGGCCGAGCCCGACGTGATGAACTGGCGCACGGGCATGCCGGTCTTGACCTGGATGACGTCCGGAATGGCCCTGGTGGCGTCGAAGATGGAGCCGGAAAAGCAGCTGTCGAACAGGAACAATGCGTGCTTGCTCTCGATGTTCCGGGCGTAGGTCTCGACCACCTCCATGCTGAGCGCCTTGCTCTTGAAACCCATCTTGTCGTCGTGGGGGTTGGGCGCGTCGCGGCCGACAAGATAGCCCATCACGCCGCCGTAGCCCAACTGCATCGAATGCCCGTGTCCGGCGAAATAGAACAGCAGCCGGTTCTCGGGCTCGCCGCCGTGGCGATTGACGAAGTCGCGGAAGGCCTTGTCCAGCCCTTCGCGGTCCGGGTCCATGACCACGGTGACGGCGAAGCCCTGTTTCTCCAGCGCCGCCTTGACCGCGGGGATATCCTCCCTGACGCCCCTAAGCTTGGGCCAGCCGTTGTCGTAGTCGGAAACGCCGATCACCAGGGCGTGGCTCTTATAATAAAGCGCCACCTGCTCGCCCGCGCCGTCCTTTACGGCGACGTTGATTCCGCGCCCCTTGGCCAACGCCGACGACCCGCCGAACGCCATGGCCCCAAGCAGCAAAACGAACAACAAACGCACGGATCGCCCCCTCAATCAGCAGCGCCGGATATTCTCATCGCGACGAAGGGAGATCAAGGCGGGTCAGCGCGCCTTGGGAAGGCTGAAGAAAAAGGCGCTTCCCTCGCCCGGGACGGATTCGATCCACATCCGTCCTCCGTGCCCCTCGATGGTTCGCTTGGCGAGCGACAGGCCGACCCCGTTGCCGGGATACGCGTCCCGGGGATGGAGGCGCTGGAACATGGAGAACGCCTTGTCGAAATACTTGGGTTCGATCCCGATGCCGTTGTCGCGAACGGAAAAGACCCATTCCCCGGGCTTCTCCTCGGCCCCGACATGGATGGCAAGCGGTCGATCCTTGTCGCGGAACTTGACGGCGTTGTCGATCAGGGCCTGGATCGCCCGCGACAACCGCCGGGGATGGACGTCCAGGGTCGGCATGGGGTCGCGGGAGACCTCGCCCCCCGTATCCGGGATCGCCGCCTCGCACTCCTTGAGCGCCCCGTCACCCGATCAATCGCACGGCGAGCGCCGCCGCCGTGAACTGCAGCAGCACCGAAACCGTCAAGATCGCTATCGGAAAACTTCCGTCCGTCATCATTCCCGTCAAATCATCCCACGATTCATCTTGATGGTAGACGATAGGACGGTTCCGTGGAATGGCGCGCAGCAAGACATACAGCCCCGACGCCGGCTCCGTTTCGGAGCGGTGAAGGAGCGGACGGCGCAGTTCAATCGCTTGCGCGGGGCGCTGGGCGAATAAGGGATCGTTCTCCCCCAAGGGCGAGCGGCCTTCACGGGGCGCTACGGCGAGCTTCTTGAGGAGAGCGCCCCGAAAGGTTGTCCGAGCCGGTCTTCGAGCCCGGGGCGCCCTGTTCCTGGATGTGATGGCGCGAAGTGGCCACATTAGCGCTCAAGCGGGGGCGCAGGCTGCGCGCCGCTTGAGCGCCTTAACAAGAATCCTTGGCGTAACGCCTTACTTGATCGGCTGTTCAATGGTGAACGCGCCACGGATATCCCCAGCCTTGTATCCGGTCGCCTTGTCGTCGGGATAGGACTCGGCCAGGGCCTTGGTCACGGCGGGATCGATCTTGGCGCCATGGCAGGCGAGGCAGGGCTTCTCGGCCGTCGGGACCGCCTTCATGTAGCGGAAGACCTTGCCGCCGTCCTTTTCGACCACTTCCCAGTGCTCGATCTTGGCCGGGTTCTCGCCAGCGGCCTTGCGGGCCTCGAACTTCTCCATCACCGCCTTCTCCCAGGCGTCCGGCGCGTTGCCGGGGTTGCGGAGCTTCAGGCTGGTCCGCGCCACGCGCCAGCCCTTGGCCTGGGTTACCTTCTCGGTGATGGGCATGGCCTGCTCGTTGCAGACGTGGATGGCCTTGGCGGGACCGCCGGCCTCCAGGGCCTTGACCAGCTCGGTCTTGAGCCCGGCGAAGAGCTGCTTCACCGCGCCCCGGCTGGCCGCCACCCGGGCGTCCACGTCGTCGGCCAGGACCGGTCCGGAAACCAGGACGCCCACGGCGCCCAGCATGAGAATGCGTCGAAACATGTTTGGAACCTCGCTGTTGGATCGTTTTCGTTCGCTCCGGCGCGACGCCGCTCCGCCCGGCCATCGCCACGCGCGCATTTCCATGCGCGACCGTGAACCGGCGGATTATGCCCGCCCGGACGTGATCGCACAACAGTTTGGACGAAGGGGGAAAGCCCGAGTCTCAGGCCTTTTTCTTCTTTTTCTTTTTCTTTTTGCCGGAGCTCTTTTTCTTCTTGCCTCCGCCCTTCCCCTTTCCGGACGCCTTCTTGGGGGCGGGCTTGATGCCGAAATCCTTGGGGCGGATGAACATGAACGCGAGCAGGGCCGCCAAGACGCCCCAGACGATCATCGGATTGACGGTGGTGACCTTTTTGACCAGCGTGGAGAAAATGCTGCTCGTATTGCCGAGGAAGCCTTGCAGCTGGCCCGCGCCGATCATGGCCGCGATGGTGAGGACCGTGGAGACGACGGCGATCAGCGCGATCTTGCGGATCAGCTTGGCGGCGAGGGGGTGGGCGGCGGCCTGGGCGGCCACTTGGTTGGCCACCGGATTGTTCGTCACGGCCTTCATGGCCTGGGACTGCATGATCTGGGACTGCATGATCTGGGCGGCGGCCCCCGTGGGCGCGGGTTGGGCCTGCGGAGCCGCCTCCCCGCCCGCGTCCGGCGCGCCGCCCTCGGGCGCGGCGCCGTCGGCCTGTTCGTCGTCCGGACCGCCGTTCGCCGGCGCGCCGCCCGGCCTGGCCGCGCCGCCTCTCTTGCTGGATTTGCGGCTCATGGCCCGGGTGTTGGAAAGATGGGGGCTGACCCAGAACACGGTGGCGATGTTTCGGGTTTTCGCGGCCTCCTCGTCCGAGGGCACCTTCATGATGCGCACGCCCTCGATCCCGTCCACCTTGTCGAGCTGCGCGGCCTCGGCCAACGCCTGCTCCTGGGCGAGCGCTCCGTAAGAGGCGTAGTGGCGCCAACGATTGTCCTGTTTGACAAACGTGTCGAAATGGAAGTCCGCGCCGTCCCCGGCTTGCGGGGCGGCGCCAGCCTGCGCCTGCTGTTGTGTGTTCCCTTCTGTCACGCTTTCCATAAGCTTACATAGGGCGCCCACCACGCCCGGAACAGCAATCGTTTAGGTGAAGTTCATGTATAACAAAACTGTCACGGCAAATGAACCCCCGGACGTAAATTTCCACAGGAACGTTTTCCTGCTGATGATATCTACCGGGTTTCGTCTCCGATCCATTTCAGGAAATCCGGGTTCCCGGCCCCGATGGGCAGGGAAACCACGCAGGGGCAGGAATAGGAATGCAGCTCCAGGACCTTTTCCGTGAGCGCCGGGACCAACTCCTCGCGGGTCTTGAGGATCAGGGCGACCTCCGCGTCCTCCTGCACAGCGCCCTCCCACCAGTACAGCGAGGAAATGTCGCCAAGCACGTTGGCGCAGGCGGCAAGCCGGGCCTCCACCGCCGCGCGGCCGATACGAAGGGCCTCGTCGCGGGACGAGGCGGTGACGTAGATCAAGGTGTTGGGCTCCGCCATCGGACGCTCCTCGGTTCTTGGACGAATGCTTGAACTAGCCTAATATCGTCCTCATGGCGAAACCAAGCGCGAAATCCAACGGAGCGGGCCAGTCCCCTTCCCCCATTCAAGTCCGCTGGCTGGCGCGCGGCCTCAACCAGCCCGGCGGCAAGCTGCCCCTGTTCGACGAACACGGGCAGAAGGTCTCCGAGCGCACGGTGCGCGCCTGCATCAAGAACGGCTGGGCCCAGCCCTGGTTCGCCAATCCGATCAAGCCAGACTGGCTGGTCTGCAAGCTGACCGACGCCGGACGCAAGGCGGCGGAATCCTGAATCGCTTCGCATTTTGCATATCGTTTCGCGAAACGCATGGCGCGACGAGGCGCGGCTTTCCCATTTTCAATGAAAAGGCCCGACGACGAAGCGCTTGGGGGGAAATGATCGGGAGGAAGGCGCGCCCCGTCGTCGGACGAATAAAGGCGTTGCACGGCCCGTGCCAGAACGCGCCCGTCATCGGCTCGTGTTTCCTTAACGGAAATCTGTCATTATTGTATCGTCTGGAATCAAGGACGCGAAGGCGGCCCCATGCGCTACCAACTGACCGAAGCCGAGAACGCCATCATCATCTCTCTCGACGGGGAGCTCGACCTGCAGTTCTCCGCCGAGGCCCGGCTCATCATGCAAGAGCAGATCGACAAGACCGTCCGGCTGGTGGTCGACATGGCCAAGGTGACCATGATCGACAGCGTGGGCATCTCTGTCCTGCTGGAATCCTTCCAGTACGCGACCAAGCACGGAAAGAAATGCGTTCTGGCCGACGTTCCGCCCACGGTCATGCGGGTGATCAAGCTGGCGCGCTTGGAAACCGTGCTCGACATCGCGCCGACGGCGGAGCATGCGCTCAAGGACGCTTGAACCCCACGCTCCCCCTTCCCACCTGACAATGAACGCATTCTGGAGAAATACGTCATGGGCCGAGCGGTGAAGGCCGTCATGGTTTGCGTCAACGAGCGCTTCTCTGGCGACAAGCCGTCCTGCGGCCCGCGCGGCGGCGAGACCATCGCGGACTTGCTGGAAAAGGGGATCGAGGAAAGGCGCATCGACGTGGGCGTCGAGCGCTCCATCTGCATGGGTCATTGCCCCAAGGGACCCAACGCGCGCCTGATCCCGGGCGGCGACTTCCTGTTCGGAATGTCCGAGGACGACGTTCCCCCGCTTCTGGATCGATTGGAGCGGGAATGCGGCGTCCGCGACGAGAACGAAGGCGACCGCCTCGCCCGCGCCTTCGCCGCCGCCCAAGGGGACTGACCGGCGAGCGTCGTCAAAACGCCTACTCCACGCCGGGCGCCACCCAGTAGAGCCTGAATTCATACTCCCCAACGGGGACGGTCTGGGGGGCGAGCCATCTGTGAAGCGCGCCCACATGACACCAAGGGAGTTCAAAGATGCCCTGGGCGTTCCCGTGGCGCAGCGTCCAGGATCGCCGACGGCGCCTAGGCGGGGATCGCGCACCGCATGCCCGGAGCTCCCTATTCCACGAACTCCTTGCGCTCGTCCACGTCTTCGGGGTCCTGATGGATGATGATGGAGGCGTCTGGGAACTCGGCCCAGAGCGAGTCCATGACCTCCTCGACGATGTCGTGGGATTTGCGGAGCGTCATCTCGCCGTCCATTTCCAGGTGCAGCTCGATGAACGCCGCGGTTCCGGACGAGCGGGTCTTCATGTCGTGGAGGCCGGTGACGTCCCCGTGGGAAAGCGCGATCTCGCGGATGCGCTCGCGCTCGTCCGGCGGCAACTCCCGGTCCATCAGGATCTCGAAGGCTTCCGACGCGATATGCCACGCCCCCCACAAGATAAACAGCGCGATGACGATCCCGAACAGGGGATCGGCGATCCCCCACCCCATGCGCGTGGCCAGGAACAGAGACACGATGACGCTGGCGTTGACCAGAAGGTCGGTCTGGTAGTGCAGGGAATCGGCGCTGATCGCGGTCGAGTTGGTCTTCTTGATCACGTAGCGCTGGAACAAGACCAGCGCGAGGGTCAACGCGATGGACAGCACCATCACCGCCATGCCGATCTCGGAGTTCTCCACCGCCTTGGGATGGATCAGGCGCTCGCTGGCCTCCATCAACAGGAACACGGCCGAGCCGCTGATGAACGCCGACTGGGCGAGGCCCGCGAGCGATTCCGCCTTGCCGTGGCCGAAGCGGAACTTGTCGTCCGCGGGCTGGAGCGCGTGGCGCACCGCGAACAGATTCACCATGGACGCGAGCCCGTCGAGCAGGGAGTCCACCAACGTGGACAACAGACTGACCGAATCCGACATCAGCCACGCCGCCGACTTCGCGACGATCAACGTCAGCGCCACGGAGACCGACGCATACGTGGCGAGCCGCATCAGCCGCGCGTTCGACGAGGTGGCGATGGGAGTGGCTTCCGTCATGGAAAGAGCCTTTCCGTCCGCCAGCGTCCGTCCTCGGCCAGGCTGTGGACCTCGCGGTCGTGAAGACGGAATTGCCGATTCTCCCAGAATTCGATGCGCTCCGCCAGCACGCGGAAGCCGGACCAGAACGGCGGGCGAGGCACTTGGCCGACGGCGTGGCGCGCGGTGAACTCGGCGACGCGCTTCTCCAACTCGAACCGGCCTTCCAGGGGCTGGGACTGCTTGGACGCCCAGGCGCCGATCTGGCTGAGCCGGGGGCGGCTGGCGAAATAGGCGTCGGCGTCCGCCTCGCTCACCGCCTCCACCGGCCCCTCGATCCTGACCTGGCGGCCGAGCGACTTCCAATAGAAACACAACGCCGCCCAGGGGTTCTCCGAAAGCTCCTTCGCCTTGCGGCTGCCGAGGTTGGTGTAGAAGACGAAGCCCCGGCCCTCCACGCCCTTGAGCAGCACCATGCGCGCGTCGGGGCGCCCCCGGGCGTCGGCGGTGGCGAGCGTCATGGCGGTGGCGTCGGCGGGCTCGCTCTCCTCGGCCTCGTCCAGCCAGGCGCGAAAGCGTTCGATGGGATCGGTGGTGACGGTCATGGCGTCCTTGGGCTAATATTACGCTCCGGGCTTGTACACCATTCGCCCGCCGAATCGAAACAGGAATCCCAACGTCAAGCCGCGAGCAGGAGCATGAGAGACCCCTACACCGTCCTGAACGTCGTGCGAAGCGCCGGCGCAGACGAGATCAAGAAGGCCTACCGCAAGCTCGCGCGCGAACGCCATCCCGACAGCGACCCCGGCAATCCCTGGGCCGAGGACGAGTTCAAGGAGCTGTCCGCCGCCTACGAGCTTCTCTCCGACGAAAACAAGCGCGCCGCCTATGACCGGGGCGAGATCGACGCCGACGGCAACCGCACCCGGCGCGGCCCCCGCCCGGGCGCGGGCAAGCGCAATCCGTTCGAGAACATCTTCCGCAACCGAGCCAAGGGCAAGGGCCCGGGCGTCAAGGTCAAGGGCGCCGACGTATCCTACACCCTGCGCATCGATTTCGTCGAAGCGGCCTTGGGCGCGACCAAGCAAGTGGCCTTGTCCAACGGCAAGCGGCTCGACGTCAAGGTCCCGCCGGGGATCGAGGACGGCCAGACGCTCCGGCTCAAGGGCCAGGGCACCGCCGGTTGGGGCGGGGCCGAGGCCGGGGACGCCCACGTGGAGATCCTGGTCGACCCCCATCCGGTGTTCCGCCGCCAGGGCCGCGATATCCACCTGGACCTTGCGGTGACGCTCCAGGAAGCCATTCTCGGCGGCAAGGTCGAAACCCCCACCATCGACGGCAAGGTCTCGGTCACCGTGCCCGAGGGATCGAACACCGGCACCATGCTGCGCCTGCGCGGCAAGGGCCTGGCCGAAAACGGCTCGGGCCGAACCGGGGACCAGTACGTCCGGCTTCAGGTGGTGCTGCCGTCCAAGCCGGACAAGGATCTCTCCGCTTTCGTCCGCAAATGGGCGCCCAAGAACGCCTACGAGATCCGGCGCACCAAGGCGCGGGACGTATAAAATCGTCCCTCAAGCGCCGGGCGCGTCCTCCGGACGCTTGGCTTTCGCCGAACGATCGGCGGCCCGCGGTCGCGGGCTCCGGCGGCCGTCTCCAAGAACCGCCGGCGTAACGCCAGGCGTCGCTTAACGGAATCGCTCGCCGCCGCCCGTCTGCCGTTGGGAGCGCCACGGCGCCTCTTGCGCCGGCGCTTCGCCTGGAACCGCGAAGGGATTGCTCGTCGCGGCCATGTCCATCGCGTCGGACCCTTCCTTTTTGCGGCCGCTAAAGACGTGGGTGTAGGCCTTGTTGCAGATCCCGATATCGGCGCGGAACGTTTTGCCGTGCTTCGCGGACTGCTCGAAACGGAAACGAATCCGTCCCCAAACGTATTTTCCGTGCAAGGCGCGACCGCAGTAGCGTTGGTCGGTCGCCGAGATCCAGTTGCCCTCGACGCCGGTCTTGCCGGATGGGCGCCCCACGAGCCAGACCTTGACTTCGGGGAGGTTGCCCTTGAACACCCCCCGGCCGAGGCTGAACGAGCCCCGCCCGGCCTGGGTCGTCCAGGAGCCGGTGACCAGTTGTTCGAGCGGGACCTCGGTTCCCGGCGCAAGGTTGAGGACAACCCGCAGGTTCGCCACGTTGATCCCCCGCGCCAGGTTGGGCGTGAACCAATAGTCTCCGGGAGACAACTCGACGCCGATGGCGTCCGCGCCGCTGTCAAAGGGGTACACGCTTCCGTCCTGGGCGCTGATCCAGAAGCCCGCCCTGTTGTCGTTGGCGGCCTGGGCGATGACGCCCACGCAGGCCATGCGGATGCGGCTGTTGTCGATCCTTGCGTTGCGGCCGTACCCGCCCCGCCACTGCCTGGAGCTGAGGCTGAAGGTCGGTTTGCCGCAATCGACGACGCGGGTCGGTTGATTGGTCCAGGCGTCCCCCGGCGAGGCGGTCGACGGCTGGCCGGGCTGGGTCCCGGGAGGCGTTTGCGGGGTCGTCGGCCGACCGCCCCGCTCCGGCGCGCCGGGCGAGGGCGGCGGGGCGGCGCCCCCGCCGCCAAGCGACTCCCAACCGGCTTGCGCCAATTGCGGCGGCTCCGCGCTCGCGAGAGCGATAGGGTTCAAAATCGCCAGAAGGCCGATAGCCGCGGACCGAACGTTCCCGAACATCCCCACCCCTCCCATCGAAATTCATGAGCAGCGCATTGTAACCGGAACGGGATCGGCGGCGGAACCGAAAACGCCATGGCCGCCGCTTTGCGAAGGACGGCGGCGCTCTGGACGACAGGCGGGATGCGGCGGAGGTCTTGGGGATTCGGGGGATGGGTCAAGAAGGGGGTGGGGCGTCAGTGGAATTCCCCGGAATTCGGTAAGGTGTCCCCGGAATTGGCCATAGCAAGAGAAACACTACAGAGGCATAATGTATTCAAGATTGCACCAGTCAGCAAGCTCATCCACAAATATTATTGATACAATCAAAACACCACTTATTGCGGCCTGTTTTTGAAGACGGCCCTTGACGGGTTTTAAACTTTTAATACCCCCCATACACCAACGGTCTCGCCAACATTCAATCTTTAAATTTGAGTGAAGTGTGTAGAAATAAGAAAAAATTGATATCAACAACAACATCAACAATATTATTATAATATACCCTCAAAACATACTTGCATATCCACAGTATTTTTCCATCTCTTCCTCCTATATTTTTATGCCGTCTATAGACGTTTAATCCCTATGCAGCCATTCTGTGGATGCTCAGCGTACAGCTGTGACCGTTCAACATGGCGGACTGATGCGGCCCCACTCTTCAGGATTCCAGGGACACCATACCTGATTCCAGTGATTCGGGGATTCCAGGGACACGAATTCCAGGCACACCATACCTAACCCTCCTCCCCCCACTCCCCCTCCAACACCACCATCCCCCTTCGCGCCACGAAGACCCACGCCCGCCGTCTTCGGCCGTTTTGGAGCGTGACGTCGATGGCGGCGCGCGCGTAGGCGGGGCCTTCGTAACGTTCGAGGTTTTGGGCGTCGGCGCGGGTGAGGCCTTGGCCGACGACGCCATCGTCCTGGCGGACAAAGCCTATGACACCGACGCCATCCGCAAGCAGGTCGAAGACCAAGGCGGCTGGGCCAACATCCCGGCGAAAAGCAACCGGAAGCAAACCTTCACGTTTTCCAAATGGCTCTACCGATACCGGAACCTGGTCGAACGCTTCTTCAACAAACTCAAGCAGTTCCGGGGCATCGCCACCCGATACGACAAAAGGCCGGAAAACTTCCTCGCCGCCATCAAGCTCGCCTCGCTACGGATTTGGCTTCGAAGTTATGAGTCTACGGCCTAGAATGGCGAAAAACAAATTTGCTTGCGGGGGATGATTTTGGACCGCTTTCCTTGGAAAGAGGAATACGACACCGGCGAAAGGGCGCTGGACAACCAGCATCGGGAGATCTTCCTGATCGCCGAGCTCCTGTTCGCGGCCCGCGAGCTGGACGAAAAGGTCATGGTCCGCAAGGAGGCCTTCAAGGCCCTGTTCCGGTACTTCGACAAGCACTTCCAGGCCGAGGAGGCCTTTTGGGAGGAAATCGGCTCGCCCGAACTCGAGGCCCAGCGCAAGGCCCACGCCGAACTGGTCGAGGAGCTGAACGCCATCTGGGCGAACGAGACCCTGGCCTTTCGCCGCGCGCGCGGCGACGAGCTCGAGGACTGGCTCGAAAACAAGCTGATCCGCCACATCACGGAGCTGGACCACCAGGCGCTGGCGGCGGCGGCGAAAAAACCCGGCGGCGTGTGAGCGTCCTCACAGCGGAGCCGCCCCGGTCCATCCATAATCATTCCCGAAGCCAGACGAGAAGCCGACGAGGCTTCGCCAATAAACTTCGGGCCGGTCTTCCACCGGCCCGTTTTTTTTGTTTACGCGGGCACGGTGAAGAAGAACGCGCTGCCCCTGTTCAGCTCGCTTTCCAGCCAGATCTTTCCACCATGCCGCTCGACGATGCGCTTGCACAGCGACAGGCCGACGCCCGCGCCGGGGCGGTCGCTCCATTTATGCAGGCGCTGGAAGACCTGGAAGATCTGGTTCTCGTCGGAGCGGTCGATGCCGATGCCGTTGTCGCGGATACAGAAGACCCATTCGTCCTCGCGCCGCTCGGCCCCGATCTCGATGGCCAACGCGTGCATGGGGTTGCGAAAGGCGATGGCGTTTCCGATCAGGTTCTCGAACAAAAGGAATATCTGGCGCTTGTTGGCGGCCACGGTGGGCAGCCACTCCAGCTTGACCGCCGCGCCCAGGCGTTCGATCTCTTCCTTGTATTTGGCGAGCGCCTCGCGCGCCACCTCGCCCGCGTCCACGTCCACGAAACGCCGGACGTCGGAATCCAGGCGCACGTAGGATCGAAGGTCGGTGATCATGGCGTGGGTGCGGCGCGCGCCCTCGACGATCAGCTCGATGTATTCGTCCGCCTCCTCGTCGATGGCGCCGAGCCCCTTTTCGGCCAGCAGCCGGCTGAACCCCTCCATGGACACCACGGGCTGGAGCAATTCGTGGGACACGGCGTGGGCGAAGCGCGCGAGTTCGGCGTTGGCGTGGGTGAGCTGATCCAGGGCCTCGCGCAGCTCCCTCTCGGCGGTCTTGCGTTCGGTCAGGTCCACGGCCACGCCGACGTAGTTGACCAGCCGCCCGTCCTCGTCGCGCACAGCCGCGATGGACATGTCGCCCCAGACCGTTTCTCCGTCCTTGGTCAGGAACCGCTTTTCGAGCCGGTAGTGCTCCGCCTCTCCGTTCCGCATGGGCGCGGCGAGCGCGCGCTCCTTCTCCGCGTCCCTGGGGTCGGTGAACTCGGTGAAACGCCTGTTGAGCAGGCCTTGGGGGGGGTAGCCGAGAAAGTCCTCGAGCGCCTCGTTGTTGCGGATGATCCGGCCTTGGGCGTCGGCGATGGCGACGCCCGCGGTGGTGTGGCCGAACAGACTCGCGAACCGCTGCTCCGTGGTCTCGATGGTGCGGCGCGCGTACATCTGCTCCAGCTCGGCGGCGACGCGGGGGGCGAAGGCGGAGAGCGCCGCCATCACCTCTTCCGCGTTCTCCAGCGGCGCGTCGTGCAGGGCGACGATCAGGCCCAAGGCGTCCCCGTTGACCGAGAACAGCGGCGCGCCCGCGTATCCCTGGATGCCGAAGGTCTTCAGGTCCTCGTCCAAGGGAAAGAGTTCCTGGACGTTGCTGGGATAGTAGCAGGTCTCCTTGCCGAACACGTGATCGCAGGGCGTGTCCGCCAGGTCGTAGACGTATTCGTCCATGAACTGGTCCCCGGCCCAGAACGACAAGGTGCGCACCTGGCTGTTTCCCGGCTGGACCACCTCGCCCACAAACACGAAACGGACGCCTAGCGACTGGGCGAGCAGACGGGGAATCTCGCGGACCAGTTCCTCGCCGAACAGGACCGACGCCTCCGCCGCGACCCGGCGCAACTCGTCGTTGCGCCCGAGCGCTTCGAGAAAGCCCTCCAAAACCGGTGATCGATTGACCTCGGAAACCATTCTATTCCCGCTCCATCCCGCCAAAGAGCGCGCTTATAGGGCCATGATAGCCGCATGTCGCGCATAACGAAATGATAAACGGCGCTTTTCTCTTCTCCGAACCCGCGCGGCGGCCGCGCGCGGAGATAATTGCTTGTAATTCCGAGTCGCATGCCCCATGCTCGCGGGGTCAATCGTCTTTGGGTTTTCCGATCCCAGCGCTGAAGACGCTAACGGTTTCTCCCATCGTCATGTTGATTTCCCGAAGCAATTCCGCGCGGGAAAATCTCCGATAGGGAGAAACGAAATGCCCTCAGGCACGGTCAAATGGTTCAACCCAGACAAGGGGTACGGCTTCATCCAGCCCGACGACGGCTCGAAGGACGTGTTCGTCCACATCACGGCGCTCGAGGCCGCGGGCCTGCGCACCTTGAACGAAGGCCAAGCGGTCTCGTTCGACCTGGAGGCCGGGCGCAACGGCAAAACCGCCGCCGCCAACGTGCAGTTGGCCTAAGCGCGGCCTGCTCGCCCCCATAAACGTAACGACGGATTTTCGCCGCCGCGCCGAAAAGGCGCGCGGCCCGTCGCGCAACGCGCATTCGAGATTCCGGAATCCATCCCTCTTCCCGCGTCTCCAACACCCACATGCGAGGGACCATCGAGAACAAGGATTCTACGACATGAAAAAACTGATGGCGGTTTCCGCCTTCGCCCTTCTTGCGGGCGCAATGACCCTTCCCGCCACCTCGGCCGACGCCTTCTGGGGCGGGGGCGGCCCGTTCGGCAACAACGGCAACGGCAGCGGCTTCGGCGACGGCAACATGAGCTTCAACATGAGCGGCAGCGGTCGCGGCAACAACCGTTACAACGGCTATAACGGCTATCACGGTTACGGCGGCCCGTGGGGCGGCGGTCCGTACGGTTACGGCGGCTACCCGTACGGCGGCGGCTATGGCGGCTACCCGTATGGCGGTTACGGCTCTCCTTACGGTTACGGCGGCTACGGCGCCGGCCCGTGGGGCGGCGCTCCGTACGGCTACGGCGGCCATCCCGCCATGGGCCAGGCTCCGGCCCAGTCCGGCGGCAATCCGTTCAACAAGGCGGCTCCGGCCCAGCCCGCGGCTCCGGCCCAGTAAAGCCTTCCGAAACACGGAACGGGGGCGCCGCATGCGGCGCCCCTTTTTTCGTTACGCCCTGGAAATTTCGTAAAGCACCACGGCGGCGGCGTTGGAGACGTTCAGGCTTTCCACCGCGTCGGTCATGGGAATGCGGGCGAGAAGGTCGCAGCCCTCGCGCACCAGGCGGCGCAGCCCCTCGCCCTCGGACCCCAGAACCAGCGCGACTCGGCCGCCGGGATTGGCCTCGGCCAGGGTCTTGTCCGCGTCCGCGTCCAGGCCCACGGTCCAGAACCCCTCCTTGCGCAGCAGCTCCAAGGCCCGGGCCAGGTTGGTGGCGCGGACAAGGGGCGTCCGCTCCAGCGCGCCGGAGGCGGCCTTGGCCATGACGCCCGCGCTTTCCGGAGAATGGCGGTCCTGCACCACCACCGCCGCCGCGCCGAACGCCGCGGCCGAGCGTAGGACCGCGCCCACGTTGCGCGGATCGCTCGCTTGGTCCAGCACCAGGATCGCCGTCCTGTCGCCCTCGATTTCGGCGAGAACGTCCTCGAGCCCGACCTCGGGCGGGGGCGAGGCGAGAAGGGCGAAGCCCTGGTGGACCGCGCCGTCGGGAAGGTGGGATTCCAGCTCGCGCCTGTCGCAGATTTTCGGGCGCTCCGCCCCGGCTGCCTCCATGTCGCCGACAGTCTGGGGCAGGCAGAGCGCGCGGGACGCCTCGCGGTCCGGATTGGCGAGCGCCGCCAGCACCGCGTGGCGGCCCCAAAGCCAACCGGCGCCTCCGCTCCCCGAGCCACGGGACGGTCCTGGGCGGCGTTTTCGTTTCGACATGGGGATCGGGACCTACTGGAAAGTTGACAACGTTGCGCAAATCACCATAGTGCGACCTTCCGGGCGAGTCGATTGCTTCGGCGCGCGCCTGGATTCGGAGGGGTGCCCGAGTGGCTAAAGGGGACGGGCTGTAAACCCGTTGGCTATGCCTACGTTGGTTCGAATCCAACCCCCTCCACCATCCGGCCCCGCGCGAGCGGGCCGGGCCGGATGAAAAGCGGACGCGGGTGTAGCTCAGTGGTAGAGCAGGAGCCTTCCAAGCTTAAGACGGGGGTTCGATTCCCCTCACCCGCTCCACCGTTTTTCCGCACCGCCTTGCGCGGGTCGGGGTTTTGATCGATTTCGATTGCGAAGGGATGGACTGAGAGATGGCGAAGGAAAAATTCGAACGGACGAAACCGCACTGCAACGTCGGTAC